>CAYZUC010000193.1:0-2507 GCA_964481705.1 uncultured Lachnospiraceae bacterium | reverse complement strand
CTTTAATCATCGCCACACAGCCTTGGGTTACCGCGTAAAGTTAGCACGAAAAAGGAAGAAGCTTGTACCGCCCAAAAGACATGAACAAATCTCTATACCTATAGAAGTGAAGTGGGTACAAAAACAAAGAATGAAAACTAGGAGTGAAAGTTTACGGATTTGGAAACAAAAACAAGATTCAGTGCTATTTGATAAAGAGATTAATAAACGACTCTATTGGTTAGGAAAATTCACCGCTCTTTATCATTATGCCAGAAGGTTCAGAAATCTAATAAATAGAAATAAGAAATGAAAATAGGAATCCTCACACTACCTTTACATAGCAATTACGGAGGAATACTTCAAGCGTATGCGTTGCAGGAAGTTCTGAAACGCATGGGGCATGAGGTGATGTTCATGGAAGAAGCAAAGGCGAACTCCATAATGCTTTCGCCCTTTTCTTTTTATTTCTGGTGGTATCTCAAGCGACCATTAAAATACCTACTCCGATGTTCTTTTATTGATAGAAGTTCACATCATGACTTTAAACATTATTGGTTATTAAACAGAAGACTTCGTTCTTTTATGATGACCTACATGCCTATCCGGACCTGCCAATCATTTGTTGATTTTAAAGCGTTCCGATTAGATGCGCTTGTGGTAGGAAGCGATCAAATCTGGCGTCCACTCTATTTTAGCAACATTGAAAAGGCATACTTATCCTTTGCCGATTCTTGGGATGTTAAACGAATCGTTTACGCAGCGTCATTTGGGACCGACCAATGGGAGTACTCTGCAGAGCAAACGACTCGTTGCAAAGAGCTGATCCATCGTTTTGATGCTGTCTCTGTACGCGAACAGTCTGGGGTAAGTTTCTGTCGTAACTTTTTCAACAGAGAAGCTGATTTTCTGTTAGACCCTACGTTGTTATTAGACGTATCGGACTATCTCCAGCTTATTCCATCTTCTCAGAGCGAAAGAAAGAGTCAAACATTGACAACCTACATCTTGGATGCATCAACCGAAAAAGAGATAGTATTAAACAGCATACTAAAAAGTGGGAATTACACCAAAGAAGACATCCCCTCCCCCGAGAGTCATGTTAGCGAGTTTCAGCACGAAGAAGAACTCCCATCTATTGAACATTGGATAAGAAATTTTCACAACGCTGATTTCGTATTTACGGACTCTTTTCACGGATGTGTGTTTTCAATCTTGTTTCATAAACCCTTTATAGTGTTTGGCAACAAAGAACGTGGCATGGCACGTTTTCAATCGCTATTAGAGCTCTTTGGTTTGCAAAAGCGTCTTATTCTTTCGCAAAAAGAATTTGAAGAAAAAAACTGGGCAGTATCCATCGATTGGGATTTTGTAGACAGAAAACGGCAAGAGATGAAAGAAAAATCCATTCATTTTTTGAAAAAGAACTTGGATTAAAGAATATTACTAAGCAAGGACGACATGGTTAAAATATCAGTCATAGTACCGGTTTACAACGCAAGCTCTACACTAAACCGCTGTGTGGATAGCATCTTAAATCAGACGTTCTCTGATTTCGAATTATTATTGATTAATGATGGTTCGAAAGATCATTCGGGGCAACTATGCGATGAGTATGCGAAGAAAGATCCTCGCGTACGCGTGTTTCACAAAGAAAATGGTGGTGTTAGTAGTGCACGCAATTTAGGGCTAGACAATGCAACAGGTGAATGGATTAGTTTTTGTGATTCTGATGACGAATTTGATTTAGACTTCCTAAAGAGCATATATCAATATTCCCAGCATGATGTGATTCTGACATCTTTTATAACAAAGCCAAATAATCGAATTTGCTTGTTTCCTAATCACACCTACACGGAATCCAAAGAAATTGGACAATGCCTTAAGGAACATATATATACTGGCTTTTCTATGCCTTGGGCGAAACTTTACAAAAGACAGATCATTACAGAAAATAAGCTCTATTTTAACACTGATATTAGTTCAGGAGAAGACACTTTATGGGTCAGTCAGTATTTGATGCATATTAATTCTATCGTATTGTTAGACTACCAAGGTTACATATACTACAAACAAAATGGCTTATCAGAAAAGGGACTATCTGAAAGCGCTTTCCTTAAAACAATAGAATTGATCACAGAGACTTATTCAAACTTAGAGAAGCAATATTTCACAGATTTATCTGAATGGAAATTAAATGTTCAAATGTATTTTTTTCATCGATATGTCGTTTTATTGTCTAATTCATCCCTTTTCAATATTAGAAGTAAACTAAATGAATATCATAAGAATAGGTGGACAAAAAACATGTTTTATGATGAGGTTTATGTCTTAAAAGGGCTACGGCTAAAACTCTTTAATTATTTAATGAGAAACCAACTTTATCTTTGCTTATCATTTTATGTTAAACTGCAAAAGAGATACCTATAAGGAGATAAAAAGAAATGGAAGACGTGAATCGAAAGCACATAAATTTAAAAACACTCTTAAGTCTTGACCCGATGGATTATTACCCCTTTCTATCCAAG
>CAYZUC010000192.1:0-2574 GCA_964481705.1 uncultured Lachnospiraceae bacterium | reverse complement strand
CAAGTCCACTGCCCCATGATTCTCCCATTAAATAAATCTTATTCTTTCCAAATCGCTTCATCAAATACTCGGTTAACGATAGTCCATCCTCAATATACACATCAGGAGTCAGCTTTTTAATACTTGTACTATAATAAGATTTACCACTTCCTGGTTGATCCCAGCTCACAACGACAAAGGACTTCTCCAGTTCCTTCATATGTATTTTGGAGTAGGACATCTGCGTACCACCTGGACCACCAGCCAGAAAAAGTAATACCGGAGCTTCCTTATTCTCACCTCGAATGCTGATCCATTCCTCTCGACCATTTAAAGTGACTTTCTCAAGGCTGGAAATACTGCCATCAACAACTTTTCCATCTGAATCCTTAATCCTTGGAGTATACGCTATCATCTGCGTAATTGCCACATACGCAAGAATAAGTAGGATACTGACAGCAAGAAGGCAAATACTCCTTTTGGCAATCGTACTGATACCAACCACATCCGCATGTCGAAGGATTCCGTTCAACCATCTGCCTCCTTGAATCAGCGTAAAAATAAGTGTTACTACATTCATCAACAACAGTACAATACAAATCATTAGTTTTATCATATTAATCTCCATTCTTGCTAACACGCCGCAAACTTTGGACGTAAGCACAAATTTGCTGTGTGAAAAAATTTTTTCACACTATTTTCCTTTTTTGAACATTGGTCAACTTCTTTATGAGAATCATATCACTTTTTTGAACATTGGTCAACAATTATTTTGAACACTGGTCAAATTTGTTTTCATGTGTTATACTAAAATAAAACTATAAATTAATGGTATGGAGAATCGTATGGGACGTGGAAAACAAATCAAAAAATCTACCTCAAAAAGAGAATTAATACTAAATACTATGCAGGAGTATTTTGCAGAAGGGAAAGCCGGTACAGCTTCTGTCAGTGATATTGCTAAAAGAGCCGGAATCGCAAAGGGAGGACTTTATTATTACTTCAAATCGAAAGAAGAAGTGATGGATGCTCTCGTCGTAAGAGAATATACCGAGCGGATCGATACCTGCAAGCAGAAGCTACAAGAAGCAGAAACTGCAAACAATTTTGATGCATTACAAAAATATGCGTTCTTTTGGAAGATGTATAAGACCACGTATGTAGATCCTTCTGTAGATGAGTATTTGCACCTACCGCAAAATGCGGCTCTTCATCAGAAATCTCTCTCTATTGTCTTGTTATCAATATCCGAGATTATTACCGAGATCATTTATCAAGGAATCAAAGAAGGCATATTCTCCTGTGATTATCCGGAAGAATATGCCCAAATCTCTTTATCTTTTCTTACGTTTCTCATGGATCCCGGTATCTTTACCTGGACCCCGCTTCAGCAACTAAGCAAACTGAAGGCCTTTGCTTCTTTTATGGAAAAAGGACTATCCGCACCTTCTGGAAGCTTTTCCTTTTTAATGGATTTATCCTAGATTTTCGTATTGTTTCCACAATAAACATACCGTCTCAACGGTACTTTCATTGTCCCAACATAATTCCTCAGTTTCAATTCCATCGTAAAATACAGGAAAACGGAACTTGATATGCTTTAGAAATCTTCCATCTGGCTGTTCTTCTTCATACAGGTCAACCTGCTCCACAAAACTCTTAAGAAATTCCTTCTTCTCTGCATCTGTAAATCTATCATATCGTTTATCAAATAAGAGCAGAAATTCATAGACGTTATCACCAGATATTTTCTGTTGACGAATGTTTAGCATTCTGTCTTCCACTTCTGAAATTGAATTTTCAAGTGCACTAATCTCATCATAAAATTTGTCCATTCGATTTTGCATGTCCTGATATTTTCTATCATAATGCTTATCAGAAATATCCAGGCTGTCTATCTGATCTGCCAGCTTATTTTTTTACCAACAAGCTGTTTCATCTGCTTTCGCATATTTTCAAATTCTTTGTCTAATTCTTCAGTATCAATACTTTTACCAATCTTACACTTAATTTTCTCTTCAAATTTTGGATTCTGTACCAGCTTACAAATAACCTCTGCAACTGCGACATTTACTCTGTCTTCACTCCACTGCTTGCGTTTCTTACGGTTAACATTGCCATACATACCACTGCCGAAGATTGGACATTTTACAATTCCCGACAAAATATGTTCATGTTCAAGGCTGTGGATTTTTTCATAGCTTACGCTGGTTTTCTCTCTCTTATTCTTTGTAAGATTCCAGTCTTCTTCCGAAATAATAGCTTCATGAATTCCATCATTTAACATATAGGAATCCTGTTTTACTACATGATAATCATTCCTTGTTCCAGCAACTTTTTCACTCTTTCTTCTGCCAAATGCCAGTTTTCCACAATAAATCGGATTATCCAGCACCCCTTTTATAAAAGAAGAAGCAAAGGTATCCAGCGTGTTGTTCTGACGTTTCTTTTTACGGTAACCATTCTGGTTCAAATAAGCTGCAATTGCATTGATTCCCATTGTTGTATTGATGTATTTATCGTATATCAGGCGGATAATATGTTATTCGTAACATTACCTGCTTCCAATCGTTCAAAAATTATTTAAATTAAAAG
>CAYZUC010000191.1:0-2586 GCA_964481705.1 uncultured Lachnospiraceae bacterium | reverse complement strand
CATGTACTTCTCAACTGCTTCCTGAACACTGGCAGAAATAAAGAAATACTGCTGTTTCAGTCGAAGCTCTTTACCAGCATAATGATTGTCATTCGGATATAGAACCTCGACAATATTTCTTGCCAGATTCTCCTGCTCGACTGCCTTGCGGTAATCACCCTTATCGAAGGAGTCCAGCTGGAAGCACTCAACTGCTTCGGCATCCCAGATACGAAGCGTATTTACAATACGGTTACCATAGCCTACAATCGGCATATCATAGGGAATCGCACGTACCGACTGATAACCATCCTGAATAAAATGATTCCTTCCGAATTCATCCGTCTCTACACGTACATATCCACCAAATTTGACCTCTTTTGCATATTCCGGACGACGCAGTTCAAAGGGATTGCCGTCCTTTAACCAGTTATCCGGTACCTCAATCTGATAACCATCACGAATCTCCTGTTTGAACATACCATAGCGATAACGGATACCGCAGCCATATGCCGAATAACCAAGTGTCGCCAGTGAATCCAAAAAGCAGGCTGCAAGTCTTCCAAGACCACCATTACCAAGCGCTGCATCCGGTTCCTGGTCTTCAATCAGATTAATATCCAGTCCCAATTCCTTCAGTGCCTTTGCTACCTCTTCATATTCCTGAAGATTAATCAGGTTGTTGCCAAATGCGCGTCCCATCAGGAACTCCATCGATAAATAATAAACGGTCTTTGGATCTTCCTTCTCATATATCTTCTGCGTCTCCATCCACTCTTCAATGATATTGTCCTTGATTGCCAGACATACGGCATTGAAAATCTGCTGCTCGCTAGCCTCTTCCAGATTCTTACGATAAAGGATTCGAACGTTGTCTTTCACCTCTTTTTTAAAGCACTCCTTCTCAAATGAAAGATTCGACATACACAACTACCTCCTCCGAAATTATAATTACATACCTTGTGATACAAAAGTCATAAAGCTTATCTTACCAGCATGAACGCTTATAAGCTTTGACACCTGTATCATATTATATCTTATTTTCATACAATAATCAAAGTATGTTTAAAAAAACGGCCACTCCCTAACACAAGAAATGACCGTTTGATTATGAGCTTTATTTAGTTCTTTTTTACGCCAATCGTAACATTCTCACCATTGACATTCCATTCTTTACTGTTGCCTTCCATGCCCGCTGTCTCAATGGCATCAGCCAATACCTTCGCCATAATGGATGCTTCATTCTTCTTTACAACTGCTGCCAGCTTGTCATTACCATTCAGGTAAACCGTAATGTGATCCATCACTTCAAAGCCTGCATCCTTACGCATGGTCTGAATCTTGCTGATGACCTCAGCTACATTTCCTTCCTCGAGAAGCTCCTCGGTGAGGTTTGTATCCAGAACGACGGTCATGACATTGTCATTCTCTTCTACATAGCCTTCCTTCTGATTCATGGTAATCAGCAGGTCCTCCTCTGTCAGAGAAACGGTAACTCCGTCCACATCAAAGCTAATTGCTCCATTTGCTTTCAGATCATCCATAGCACTGTTTCCATCAAGGGAAGCAAGTGTTTTCTGAATACCGCCAAGCTGTTTTCCGTACTTTGGTCCGACCGTCTTAAGCTGTGGCTTGAAGGTATAGCTTGTGAACTCACGTACATCATCCGTAAATTCGACTGCCTTTACATTTAACTCATCCTCAATAATATTTACATAGAATTCAGAGAGAGCATGGTCTGCTTTTACAAACATCTTCGCAATCGGCTGGCGGTTCTTAATATTTGCAGAGTTACGACAAGCACGACCCATAACTACGACCTTCAGTACCTCATCCATATCCTCTTCCAGCTTGGTATCGATGATGCTCTCATCTGCAGCCGGGAAGTCACATAAGTGAACCGATTCCGGTGCTGTCTTATCGAGACTGCGAACCAGGTTCTGGTAGATATCCTCTGTCATGAACGGGATCATCGGAGCTGCTACCTTGCTGACGGTTACGAGTGCCGTATACAGTGTCATGTAAGCATTGATCTTATCCTGCTCCATGCCCTTTGCCCAGAAACGCTCGCGAGATCGTCTTACGTACCAGTTACTCATATCATCTACAAAGTCCTGAAGTGCTCTTGCCGCTTCCGGGATCTTGTAATCATTCAGGTCACCATCTACCTCTTTGATCAGAGAATTGAGTTTCGACAGTAGCCATTTATCCATAACTGCAAGCTTGTCATATTCCAGCTTGTATTTTGTTGCATCAAAATCATCAATGTTAGCATAGAGAACAAAGAATGCGTAAGTATTCCATAAGGTTCCCATGAATTTACGCTGTCCTTCCTGAACTGCTTTACCATGGAAACGATTTGGCAGCCAAGGTGCGGAATTAATATAAAAATACCAACGAATCGCATCTGCTCCATAGGTCTGCAGTGCATCAAATGGATCTACCGCATTCCCCTTACTCTTACTCATCTTCTGTCCATTCTCATCCTGAACATGACCAAGTACGATAACATTTTCATAAGGCGCTTTGTGGAACAGTAAGGTGGATTCTGCCAGAAGAGAGTAGAACCATCCACGAGTCTGGTCTACTGCCTCCGAAATAAACTGT
>CAYZUC010000190.1:0-2617 GCA_964481705.1 uncultured Lachnospiraceae bacterium | reverse complement strand
TTTATACCTCATTTAATGTGACTGATACTTCCGCAGATAATCTGCTAAACAACAATATAGCAGGGAATTTATAAAAGGATCTGATGATGATATATTCAATAAACCTGTAATCTAATATATTAATGAACAAGTATTATATGAATTACATTCCTTAAAAAATCTGATAAGTAAATAGTTAAAGGAGGAAAAAATGAATATATCAGATCAAGTACAAATATTAATCGAAAACAAATTACTAAGAAACAATGAAGAAATAGAAAAATTTAAATGTGCTATTGATAAAATATTAAGCAATGAAGATTATAAGGATATAAAATACCTGTGTACAGGCTTTGATGACAATACAGAAGATAAAGAAGTTATGTTTAAAATAGTACATGCTATAGAGTCATACGATCGTATAGTAAGTGCAAAACTATGTTTAAACGAATTTATCTCTTCAATCTCTGATGTATATTCTTATGCTAAGGAATGGATGAAAATTATGAATATTAGAATATTAAATGATAAAAATATTCTTAATGAGTATATTCAGGTCTCCAAAGATTGTGATGAAAATATAAAATCGTTGCTTATGGATCTAATGGATGAGATAAAAAAAGATAATCCTCAGAAATTTTCAAGGCCAGTTAATAAGTTTATAACCTGTATAAAATATTAAAATGTACTTATTGATAAAATAATTATTAAATATAGTTTGAGATCAGGCGGGAAAAGGTATGGATAATATAGGTGTTAAAATAAAAAATAATGATGATACAACAAAATATTTAAGTATCATACGAAAATACACAAAATTATCAACGGAAGATATTGAAAATAAAATAATAAATAATCAATATGTAATGTTATGCGGATATACAGATGAAGATGGAATCAGAAATATATTAAAAGCCTATAATGAAATAAAAAATCTAGGTGCAGATGCAATAATATATGAGCATGATATAGTTACTACAGTAGATTTTCTAATGAATTTAATAGATAAGTATAGTGATATCCAAAGAGATATACTGCAGATCGATGATTTGATGTATAACGATGATTGGCACCAGATAATATTTTGTGTAAAAGTTCCAATCAAACGACTCAGTGGTTTGTGAAACAAACATAATGAGGGCATATCCTCGTAATTACAGTGTTCCTGAAAATAACACCGTAGTATGCGCGCCGCAGGCGTGAATGCTGCGGTGTTTTTTCGGGAAAAATATTAATCGAGGATTTCCCGTTATGCGCTTTCTCTGTCCTCAAACATTATTCTGAGTTGATTTGAAACCATATCCCAGTTTCGACAACAACAAGTCCAATGTGACACGATATTTTTTGACGCCAGATACAATATTTTTCTCAGACTGTCATCACTATTGAAACTAGGCTTGTTCTTGGTGATTTTACGGAATTGTCTGTTTAGACCTTCAATAATGTTTGTTGTATATATTATTTTCCTTATTTCTGCTGGATATGCAAAAAATGTTGATATAATGTCCCAGTTTTCTTCCCAGCTTCTTACGCAGCTTGGAGAACTTTTATTCCACTTTTCTTTGAACTGCATAAGGTTATTAAGGGCTTCCTCCTCACTGATTGCCTGGTAAACTTTCTTGAGGTCAGCCATAAGAGCTTTGATGTCCTTGTAACTCACATATTTTGTTGAAGAACGGATCTGATGAATTATGCAACGCTGTATTTGTGACTTTGGAAACGCTGCATTTATTGCTTCTCTGAATCCTGACAGTCCATCAACGCAGAACACGTAAACGTCCTTGATTCCACGATTTTTAAGGTCATTCATTACGCTAAGCCAGAATTTTGAGCTTTCATTTTCGCCAATCCAGACACCTAAAATGTCTTTCTTTCCGTTCTGTTGAATTCCAAGTACAACATAGGCAGCTTTGGTTATATACTGATGATTTTCTTTAACTTTGTAATGAATCGCATCCATAAAAACAAAAGGATAAACTGTTTCAAGCGGACGATTCTGCCATGCTGTGACATCAGGTGTTATCTTGTCAACAATCTTGCTTACTAGTCCATCAGAGATTTCAACATCATACAGATTTTTTATCTGTTCTGAAATATCTTTCTGTGTCATTCCACAAGCATAAAGTCCAATTATTTTTTCTTCCATTCCATCAGCATTTCTATCATATTTTCCGATAATCTGAGGTTCATATTCACCATTTCTGTCACGGGGTATTTTGACATCAATCTCTCCAAGCTGAGTTTTTACTGTCTTTTTTGAATACCCGTTTCTGTAATTTTTCAACTGTGTTTTTTCGTCATTTTCTGATACACGTTGACTTTTTTCATATCCCAATTTATCTTCGAGTTCGGCCTCCATTACTTGCTGTAGTACATCGCTGAACAGTTCTTTCATGCTGTTCATGATATCGGTTGTGCTTGTGAAGTTCTGGCTATTCACAAATTCTCTTAACATTTCCTTTGATGCTTTTTCCATAAAAAAATACTTCCTTTCAGTTTTTACTCTTGTTTTGAGTTTCGTCTGATTGGAAGTATTTTATTCTTTTTACACAAAATTATTTGTGGTCTCCGATGATTAGTATTGATCTATATAATTACTATATATAAACAAATAGACAAACCTCATAATTGAGATTTG
>CAYZUC010000189.1:2173-2665 GCA_964481705.1 uncultured Lachnospiraceae bacterium | reverse complement strand
AAATTCAACGTTATCTACGCTGAAAATGATGATATGGCAAAAGGTGCTGTAGCAGCTCTTGACAAAGCAAACATCTCTCACGGTGTTGGTAAAGACGTCATCGTCATGGGTTATGACTGCAATAAATGGGCACTGCAGGAATTACTTGATCAGAACTGGAACTATGATGGACAGTGTAATCCTTTCCAGGCTTCTTACATTGATCAGATCATCAAAGATATCCAGGCTGGAAAAGAACCTGCTCAGAAGACAATCATCATGGATGAAAAGGGCTTTGATGCAACAACGATTACAGAAGATGATGTAAATACATACGGAATCTAATCATAATAGTAATTTGAAATGTTGAAGATGCGGCGCAGCGAAATAAGTATTATTTGACCTGCGCCGCAATTCTTGAAAATGGATTGTAGGAGGCGAATTCACGGGTGAAAGATAAAGCTGTTTTGGAAATGAAAAATATTGACAAGAGTTTTCCCGGTGTTCATGCTC
>CAYZUC010000189.1:0-2163 GCA_964481705.1 uncultured Lachnospiraceae bacterium | reverse complement strand
GAGGCTTGAAAATTATTAATATGCATAAAACAGTACTTACAATGAGAAATATTTATAAAAGCTTTCCTGGTGTACGTGCCTTACAGAGTGTGGATTTTACATTATGTGAAGGTGAAATTCATGCTTTAATGGGAGAAAATGGTGCCGGAAAATCAACCTTGATCAAGGTACTGACCGGAGTATATGGAAAAGATGCGGGTCAGATCTATATAAAAGGAAAGGATAAGGAAGTTTCCATCAAATCTCCACAGGAAGCACAGAAACTGGGTATTAGTACTGTATATCAGGAGATTACACTTTGTCCAAACCTTACGGTAGCCGAAAATATGTATATTGGACGTGGCTCTAAGATTTATCAGAATTGGAAGAAGATGAATGAGGGAGCTGGAAAAATACTGAAATCATTAGATATTACTGCGGAACCAACACAACAATTAGGAAGCTGTTCCATTGCGGTTCAACAGATGGTGGCAATTGCCAGAGCAGTTGATATGGATTGCAAAATACTGATTCTGGATGAGCCCACCTCTTCTTTGGATGAGCAGGAGGTTGAAAAACTGTTCAAGCTTATGCGGGAACTGAGGTCCAGAGGAGTTGGAATCATTTTTGTAACACACTTTTTGGATCAGGTTTATGAGGTATGTGACAAGATTACAGTACTTCGTGATGGAAAACTGGTCGGAGAATATGAAATTGCAGATTTGCCACGAGTTAAGCTTGTTTCTAAAATGCTTGGAAAAGATCTCGATGATATGTCAGACGTAAAGGGAGAACAAGTAAATAGCAAACATGGTAAGGATGATGTGCCAACATTCGCCACAAAAAATCTGCAAAGCAATGCAGGAATAAGTCCTTTTGATTTTGAAATCTACAAAGGTGAAGTCAATGGATTTACCGGACTTTTGGGATCCGGAAGAAGTGAGAGTGTTCGTGCTATCTTTGGCGCAGACCGTGTCACAAGCGGTACAGTAAAAAAGAATGGAAAAGATATTAAGATTTCAAAACCGATTGATGCCATGAAAAATGGAATTGCATATTTACCGGAGGATAGAAAAGTGGACGGAATCATCGGAGACCTTTCCGTGCGGGAGAATATGATTCTTGCACTTCAGGTATTGAAAGGATTCTGGAAGCCCTTTACGAAAGCAGAAGCAAACAAATTTGCAGACGAATACATAAAACTACTTGATATTAAGACCGCCTCAGCAAACACTCCAATCAAATCACTGTCTGGCGGAAATCAGCAAAAATGTATTCTTGCACGATGGCTGCTTACAAATCCGGAATACTTGATTTTGGATGAACCAACCAGAGGTATTGATGTAGGTACTAAGGTTGATATTCAAAAGCTTGTATTGAAGCTTGCGTCCGAAGGAATGAGTATTACCTTCATCTCTTCGGAAACAGATGAAATGCTTCGTACCTGTTCCAGACTGATTGTTATGAGAGACCGCAAGATTGTGGGAGAACTCACAGGGGAAGACCTTACACAGGGCATGATCATGAAAACCATTGCAGGAGGTGACATAAAATAATGCCAAATTTATTATCTAAGACAAAGGGAAACAATTTCTTTTCCGGTCTGCTCAGACAGCAGATATTTATTCCCATTGCAGCATTATTACTGCTTGCAGTGTTCAACTTGGTTGCTGACCCGACTTTCTTTAAAATCACATATGGTGTGAACAGTGCTGGAAATCCTGTTTTATCGGGTTACCTAATGACAATTTTGGATTATGGTTCTGAGCTTGCCATTCTTGCAATTGGTATGACACTGGTTACCGCTGCTACCGGAGGACAAGACATCAGTGTTGGTGCTGCTATTGCGATAGCCGGAAGTGTGATTCTTCGTGTACTTTGTGGAACCAATACAAGACCTGAAACATTGCAGGCACCTATCATTGTTGCATTCTTAGTAGCCTGTGTGGTAGCGATGCTCTTTGGTGCATTCAATGGTCTTTTGGTGGCTGTGTTTAAAATCCAGCCCATGGTTGCGACGCTGATCCTGTTTACTGCGGGTCGTTCCATTGCTGCATGGATTAATAATAATGAACTTCCTATTATCAGTGAGCCTAGGTTTGCATACTATGGAGGCTTTATTCCTGGGATTCCGATTCCAACTCCATTCTTTATCGCCATGGCAGTTGTAATCGTGACCTTTTT
>CAYZUC010000188.1:0-2742 GCA_964481705.1 uncultured Lachnospiraceae bacterium | reverse complement strand
ACCTGAGACTGATTTTTGATTTTATCCGATGTGGTAAAGATAAGCATAAGCTGAGGCAGTTAGTAGAAGACAATGAAGAATATCAGAATATGGAAGAGGATGCCTATGATGTAGCTGTGTTCTTTTCTAGAGCGAAAGAGTTGATACAAGTTAAGCAGGATTACACAGAAGGAGGTAAGATAAATATGTGTCAGGCACTTACGGAGTTGATTAATGATGGGAGAATGGAAGGAATACAGGAAGGAATACAGGAAGGCGAAAGTAACATACTGGCCTTAAATAATTATCTGCTTTTACATAATAGAATTGACGACTTAAAAAGAGCGTCAGAAGAGAAGGAGTTTAGAGAGCAGTTAATTCATGAGCTTTGGACGAATAGTAAAGTATAGAGATAACGAAAAGGATGTAGTGAATACAGCTGGTAGAAGAATAATAGGAGGCTTTTTGTGCACGAGGAATACATAGAGGAGTTAATTAATACGCTGAAGCGTACAAAATTTTATAGTGATCTTGGTCAAACAGAACTGGACTCTTATGAGCGTGGTATAGGTGCGCTTATTGACTGCTTCTCACAAATGAAGCAAAATAGTCAACAGGTATTTTTTATCGGCAATGGGGGCAGCTCTGCAATCGCCAGTCATATGACTGCTGATTATATGAAAAACGGTGGTATGAAGACCTACAGTCTGTACGATAATGCAGTTACTACCTGTATGGGAAATGATTATGGATATGATTACGTCTTTTCCAGACCGCTTGAATTCTTGTGCAATAAAGACGATCTATTGGTGGCAATCAGCAGCTCCGGTAATTCGCAGAATATCATTAATGCTATAGAGGTTGCCAGAAAACGTGGAGCTAAGGTAATTACCCTTTCGGGTTATGAGCCCGATAACAAAATTAGAACCATGGGTGATTATGGTGTCTATGTTCCGGCATCTCATTATGGTATGGTAGAATCCATTCATAATCTGATCTTACAGCAGATTGTTGATGAGATTATGGAACGGGATGGTATTCGTTTGTGATTCCATATAATAGATTTGACGACTTAAAAAGCATTAAGGGATAGGGAGTTTAGAGAGCAGCTAATCCAGAAAGCATTACTATCGAATAAGTCATTTCAAAATGATTATTTATAACAAAAAAGTCATTTTGAAATGACTTTTTGTTGCAATTTAATTATAAAAGATATACAATGTTAGTAAGCAGAAGGAGGTGAATATATCGTGAAGAGGGTTTTAGAATCTGAATTAGTAGAATGGAAAGATATGCAGGCAGATCGCATGCCACTGGTTTTATATGGTGCAAGGCAGGTTGGTAAGACATATCTTCTTCAGGAGTTCGGACGCTCATATTTTAAGAATACGATATATATTAATTTTGAGAGGATGCCACTGCTTGCGGAATATTTTAACGGTGACCTTAATCCGAATAGGATTATTCGTTTTATAGAGGAGTATTTTTCGGTAAAGATAATACCGGATGAAACGTTGATAGTATTTGATGAGATACAGGCATGTGAGAGGGCATTGACGTCATTAAAGTATTTTTGCGAGGAGGCTCCGGAATATCACATTGCTGCTGCGGGAAGTTTACTGGGTGTTGCAATTAATCGTGATAAATATTCCTTTCCTGTTGGAAAGGTGATCATGAAGACATTGTATCCGTTGCGTTTTGATGAATTTCTTATGGCACTCGGACAGGAATATCTGATCACACAGATAAGGGAGTGTTTTTCATCAATGAAAGAAATGCCAGATAATACTCATAAGGAACTGAAACTGTTATGGCAGAGATATCTTCTGGTTGGTGGTATGCCTGCGGCAGTTCGCAAATATCTGGAAGAGGATTCCTTGATTAACGTTCAGGAAATGCAGCAGATGATTATTGATTCCTATACTGCAGATATGGCAAAATATACATCAGATAGTGAGAGTACAAAAATCAGAAGCGCCTATTTATCACTTCCGGCACAACTGGCAAAGGAGAATAGAAAATTTCAGTACAAGCTTGTTCGAAAGGGTGCAACAGCAGGACTCTTTGGAGATTCTTTAGCATGGCTGATTATGGCTGGAGTATCTATTGATTGTAATCGTGTCACAAGAGGAGAAATGCCGGTTAGTGTATTTCGTGATGTATCAAGTTTCAAGTTGTATATGTCGGATGTCGGATTGCTTTCTGCCAGAACGGGTATTATGCCTGAAACAGTGGTCAGAGACATGTTATCTGATGTGTATAAGGGGGCGTTGGCAGAGAATTATGTAGCACAGACTTTAAGGGCAAATGGATATGAATTGTTTTACTGGACTTCTGATTCCCCGGCTGCAGAGGTGGATTTTGTAATCCAAAAACAAGGTGAGGTGATTCCAATTGAAGTAAAGTTTGATACGAATGTGCATGCGAAAAGCTTGAATCATTATCGTAGGATGTATCATCCAACCAGCGTAATTCGGATTTCAGGAAGAAATTTTGGATATAAAGATGGAGTCTATTCTGTTCCGCTATATGCAGCATTTTGCATTTAGTCTCAAAAACCAGCATTATTCATGTTATTAAAAAAGCAACGTCAATAGAGCTTACGGAAGAAACCAGAAATGTAGTATATCTATATGGAGTTGGAAATTCTTCTGATAGGATTGTAAAATATATCTTGCAGTATAATTGTTTGTATGTTATTATCTTAAAAAGCATAATTTCTATATTCTTTCGGCGCAGACCGTCTATGATTCTAATTCATTT
>CAYZUC010000187.1:0-2743 GCA_964481705.1 uncultured Lachnospiraceae bacterium | reverse complement strand
ATGTTTATTCCCATTTTTGAACGAAATGGATTTGTTTATGAAGTAGATAAATACGTATGGGAAGAAGCTTGTAAATTCTTGAAGGAGATGAAGGATTCCGGAAAGGAAATCATTCCAGTATCCGTAAATATATCGCGATATGACCTCTTTCGCGAAGATTTGGTGGCTTTTTTAGTAGAACTCACTCATAAATACAAGATACCGATAGAATCGTTACGTTTGGAAATAACAGAATCTGCTTTTGCTAAATCTGCGAATCAGATTATTCAGGTGGTCAAGGAACTAAAAAAGCATGGATTTACGATAGAAATCGATGATTTTGGAAGCGGCTATTCTTCCCTGAATACACTAAAGGATGTACCGGCAGATGTACTGAAGCTGGATATGCGTTTCCTTTCGGGAAAAGAGAATTCAGAACGTGGAGGTAACATTCTTGAGTCTGTTGTACGTATGGCCAGATGGCTTGGCTTATCGGCAATAGCAGAAGGTGTAGAGGAACTGGAACAGGCAGATTATCTGAAATCGATTGGCTGTTATTATATTCAGGGCTATTTTTACTCGAAACCATTACCAAAGGAAGATTATAAGAAGCTGATGGCGGAAAGAGGATACGCAGAGAAAATCATGACTTTGGAGGCGGTTGCGAATTACGACAGCGATGCTTTTTGGAATCCGGAATCTATGGAATCCCTTATTTTTAATACCTATGTTGGTGGCGCTTGTATCTTCGAGTATCAGGAAGGAAAAATAGATATTTTACGTGTGAATGATAAGTATGCACGTGTGATAAATGGGAATGACAATAAGAATATTGCGCCCATGCAGTTGAATTGGGAAAAATATATAACTCAGGAATCCAAGGAGAAGTCCATACTTGCAATGAAGGAAGCTATTGAAACACGTAACGAAGTTATGGATGAAATGGAAATTGTGGGCTTTAGGGAGAATGGAAGATCCGTTTTTCTACGTGCCATCATGCGTGTGATTGCACATACTGGTAATCGGTATTTGTTCTACTGTGTTTTGGAGGATACTACTGCACAGAGAGAGGCTGAGAGGAGTCAAAAGGCAATCGCATCTCAACTCCATATTGTTTTGGACAGCATGAGCAGTGGCTTCTCAGTATGCTGTTACTATGAAGGTATGCCAACGGATATGGTATTTGCAAATGATAGATTTTATGTACAGCGTGGCTATACAAGGAAGCAATATGAAGCAGAGGTGAAATCGGTAATTAATCTTGTACATCCGGATGATATTCCTTTGCTTCAGCAAGCAAAAAAGAATTTTGAAAGTAAGAACGAATCTTTTGAGGTCGTCTATCGAATCATCAAAAGGGATGGTACGATTGCATGGCTTAGAAATAAAACTTCATTTTTGCGTGTGGAGGAGTATATGTTCCCGCTGCAGATTGCGGTGACGGATGATGTAACCAAAGACTATGAATCATGTAATTAAGTTCTTGTGTATTTCCTATGATAAAATGATAACCGAACATTGGTATTCTATTTGAAGTATGATACAATCAATACAGTTTTGATGTACGTCTTTGGATAGAAAGGTATGATTATCATGCAGAAACAGGATAGGAAGAGAACAAGCAAGTGTCCAATATTTGATAAATGTGGAGGTTGCCAGCATTTAGATATTGAATATAAAGAGCAGTTAGCAGCCAAGCAGAAAAATATGCAGAAGTTATTGGGCTCTTTTGGAAAAGTAGAGCCCATGATTGGTATGGAGAATCCTTACCATTATCGAAATAAAGTACATGCAGTACTGAAAAGGAAGAAAGACGGTACCGTCATTCCAGGCATTTACGAAGGAGAGACGCATAACATCCTTCCTGTCTCGGGATGCTTTATCGAGAATGAACAGGCATCTAATCTGATTGCAGATATCGCAAAGCTTCTGCAGTCTTTCAAAATCAAAATCTACAATGCAGATACCGATTATGGTCTTGTACGTGATGTCATTGTACGAGTGGGTTACTACAGCAAGCAGATTATGGTTATTCTTGTGACCACATCACCGATATTTCCATCGAAGAATAATTTCGTAAAAGCATTAATTAAAATGCATCCTGAAATCACCACGGTGATTCAGAACATTAACGACCGCAGGACGACCTTCGTCCTGGGTAAAAGAGAGCAGACTCTCTATGGAAAAGGATTCATAGAGGATACTCTTTGCGACTGTACCTTCCGTATCTCTGCACAGTCCTTTTATCAGGTAAATTCCAAGCAGACGGAGGTTCTTTACCATAAGGCAATCGAGCTGGCCGAAATCAAGAAGGAAGATACGGTTCTTGATGCATATTGTGGTATAGGGACTATTGGAATCATTGCAAGCAGGAAAGCAAAAGAGGTCATTGGTGTAGAACTCAATCCAGAAGCAGTCCGTGATGCACGTCTCAATGCAAAACGAAACGATGTCAAGAACATCACTATTTACCAGAACGATGCCGGGAAATTCATCACAGGCTTGGCTGAACAGGGAAAGAATATGGAAGTCGTGTTCCTGGATCCGCCTCGCTCCGGCAGTGACGAGACCTTTCTCTCAACTGTTTTGAATCTATCACCGGCGAAAATCGTGTATATTTCCTGCGGACCGGACAGCCTGGCACGTGATTTGGAGTTCCTTACGAAGAAAAAGAAATATCAGGTGAAGAGAATATGCCCTGTGGATATGTTCCCGATGACTGGACATGTTGAGACGGTAGTTCTTTTATCCCACAAAAAAGCAG
>CAYZUC010000186.1:0-2766 GCA_964481705.1 uncultured Lachnospiraceae bacterium | reverse complement strand
TGCTTATCCTGTAAACTCCGTGGAGCTGGCTGAACATCCGAATTGATCATTTCACAACGTGCTGCCATTTTGGCAACCTCCTCAAGTACTACGGCATTGTGAACGGCATCCTTCGCATTTTTTCCCCACGCAAAGGGGCCATGATTCTTGCAGAGAACCGCCGGAGTAGACATAAAGTCTCTATTTTCAAATTCTTTTGCAATCAATCTTCCGGTATTTCTCTCATATTCTTCTTCAATCTCTTCTGCACTCAGACAACGAACGCACGGAATCTCTCCATACATGTAATCTGCATGCGTGGTGCCATAGCAGGGAATGCTGCGTCCTGCCTGTGCCCAGCTTGTTGCCCAGCTGGAATGTGTATGAACAATGCCTCCAATATCTTCGCATGCGCGATACAGTTCTAAATGAGTCGGTGTATCGGAGGAGGGATTCAGGGTTCCTTCCACACGATTGCCATCCAAATCCATAACTACCATATCGTCCGGGGTCATGATGTCGTAATCCACTCCGGAGGGCTTGATGACAAAGAGTCCGCTATTTCTGTCGATAGCACTTACATTTCCCCAAGTAAAAGTAACCAGTCCATACTTGGGAAGCAGCATATTTGCTTCATATACTTGTTGTTTTAATTGTTCTAACATGTAGTCTCCATTCTATTGCTCGTGACGCAATGCTTCTGTTATTTCATATCTCGTGGTTGTTCATCTATTTTAGATTCTCAACTCCAGCGCGCTCGATTGGCAGACCGGCGGAGTATCTTTCGATAAAACGATTGAATCCTTCGACATCTTTTGCATCCGGCTCCATGACGCTTCCTTTTTGTCCTTTAAATACATTCTGCTCCAGGTATTCTTCCAGAGATTCTCCATTTTTTTTCTGAATCATGTAAGCCGCAAGCAAAGCAATTCCCCAAGCTCCACCTTCTCCTGCTGTCTCCATAACAGAAACCGGTGCATCCATAGCCGCTGCCAGGATTCTCTGTCCAACACCTTTTGTCTTGAAAAGTCCACCGTGACCAGTGATCGTATTAACGCGTACACCTTCTTTTTTCAGAAGGATATCAAGTCCTGTCTTCAGGGCACCAAGAGAGGTATACAGATGCAGACGCATAAAGTTTGCCAGGTCAAATTTGCTGTCCGGAAGACGTACAAACAGTGGACGTCCTTCCTCAAATCCCGTGATATTTTCACCAGAGAAGTAATTATACGCCAGAAGGCCACCGCAATCTGCTTCGCCTTCCAGTGCTTTATTGTAAAGTGTAGAGAAAAGCTTGTTCATGTCTACTTCGATACCAAAGCTCTCTGCAAATTCCTTGAACAAATTCACCCATGCATTCAAGTCAGAGGTACAGTTGTTGCAGTGTACCATTGCTACTGTATTACCAGATGGCGTAGTAACCAGATCCAGCTCCGGATAGGCCTTTGTCAGCTCCTTCTCCAAAACCACCATTGCGAATACTGAGGTTCCTGCAGATACGTTTCCGGTTCCGACCGCAACAGAATTGGTTGCTGCCATTCCTGTTCCTGCATCACCTTCGGGAGGACAAAGCGGAATACCTGCCTCCAGCTTGCCGCTGGGATCTAAGAGCTTTGCTCCTTCTGCTGTAAGAGTGCCTGCATTATCACCTGCCACAAGTACCTCAGGGAAGATTTCAAGAAGCTTCTTAGAGAATCCTTTTCCTGCGGTCAGTTGGTCAAATTTCTGAACCATAGCTGCATCATAGGTTTTGGTCGCTGCATCAATCGGAAACATTCCGGAGGCTTCACCAACTCCCAGAACCTTTTTCCCTGTCAGCATCCAATGAATGTAACCTGCAAGTGTTGTCTGATGATCAATCTGAGAAATATGTTCCTCGTTATTCAGTATGGCCTGATATAAGTGAGCCACGCTCCAACGAGCAGGAATATGATAATTCAACTCTTTTGTCAGAATATCGGAGGCCTGTTCTGCGCAGGAATTCCTCCAGGTACGGAAGGGAACCAAGAGCTTTCCGTCCTTATCAAATGCCATATATCCATGCATCATGGCTGAGAAACCGATAGCTCCAACGCTTGTCAGCTCGGCTCCAAACTTTGCCTGAACATCCTCGGTCAGCTTACGATAGCAATCCTGTAAGCCTGTCCAGATATCTTCCAATGTGTAAGTCCAGATATGGTCAACCAACCTGTTCTCCCAATCATGTGCTCCGGAAGCAATTGGTGTATTCTTCTCATCCACCAAAACTGCCTTAATTCTTGTTGAACCAAACTCAATTCCTAGTACTGTTTTGTTAAAATCCATGATTCTCCTCCATTTTTACTTTATTGTGTGATAGTAAGTTAACTTATTTTGGTTTCGTTAAACGATAAACTAACTGCATGATGTAAACTATGAGAATCTCTTACTTCTTCGATTATGGAAGCACTTGTGTTATTGCTCATCATCGTTATGACTGGTCTTATCGTCGACGGCATCTGTTTCGTTATTATCTGCCTTACCGCCTTCGTATTCACCTTT
This sequence comes from uncultured Lachnospiraceae bacterium, assembly GCA_964481705.1. Taxonomy (GTDB): domain Bacteria; phylum Bacillota; class Clostridia; order Lachnospirales; family Lachnospiraceae; genus CAYZUC01. The sequence continues at coordinate 267 of CAYZUC010000186.1, read as the reverse complement.
AAGCAAATGAAGTCCTCCACTGATAATAAAAAATACACCGATAATCGCAAACAGAATCACAAAAGTACCCAGAACATAGAAGTCCTTTCCTGTATACTTACTGATCCCTCCGGAGATTCCATATGCCTCGTAAATCAGGAACGCTCCCACCGCCACCCGAATATAGAGTGACAGCTTGGGAAGATAATTCTTTTTCTTGTTGTTCATACTTATCTCTCTATACTTTCTTATTTATTTTGCACAAAAATGTCTTTATTTTAGGCATTT
>CAYZUC010000185.1:0-2775 GCA_964481705.1 uncultured Lachnospiraceae bacterium | reverse complement strand
TTTAGGGGTAATTGCCAAGCCTGTATTAGCCGAAGAAGAAATTGTTATTATCGATTCCGTCGCCACCGAAGGAGTGTATATTGGTCAAACTTTTCCTGTTGGTATCGAAATTCGTGGTGCTCAAGCCAACACTACCTTTTTTTACAAATTTTATGGAGGTGATCAAGAAAGTCAATATTATATCCAAAACGACAATAATTTAGATTACAACTCCAATTGGTCTCTGTTTCCCACTCTTACCACCGACTCTTCTGGTAATGCCTATATTAATACATTTGCTTTTATCAAACCAAATAGTCCAACTGGTGTTTATGATTTTTACCTAAAATTAGCTTTTTCAGATTATTCATCACCAGAAATCTATACTAGTTTTTCTCAACCAATTAGAGTTTTATCCTCTATTTTACCCACCCCCATTCCAACTCAAATACCAACGACCACTGTTAAGCCGACACTAACTCGAACCCCCACTCCAACCATATCTTCTATTTTAACTCCCAACCAACAACCACCAACACCCACCCCCACTCCAACTATTAATTTGCAAAAATTTGGCCTTCCAATTGCTACATCTTCAGCCATTATTTCAGTCACTCCTTCCGGATCAATTTCCAATATTGACCCCAAAAATTCAGATAATATTTATATCCAAACTGGTTCCAATCCTTCCGAAATAATTATAAATAAAATTACCCAACCCCGACAAATCCCAATCACTTATTTAGGCTTAAAGACTTTCTTCGTGTTTTTATTAGTTTCTAGTTCTTTTGCTCTTTATTGTTTTTGTTTATTTGACTATGATTTTCAAGGTTTATTTTCCGATTTATCCAAATATTATTATTGGTCAAAACCTAAAATTGTAGGTCTATACACTGTTATCAAAAATTATATTACTAATTTAACAAAAAATAGTCTTTACTTTTTTAAAAAAATATTTGAGTTATTAAGAAAATTGTTTTCAATCATAAAATTATTGATTGCCCGCCTCAAACGAAAATGGCGATTTTTTGTTCGTAAAAAGTATTTTATTCCGATTATATTGGGTTTTACTCTTTTTTCTTTTATCACCCTAAAAATAATTATTGCGGCTGATTATTCACCGATTAGCGAAAATCTAATTGACAACACCATTTCTATTTCTGGTTCAACAGGTGATCTTCAATTAGATGATACTAACTATCGGATTATACGAAGTTTTCCTGTCTCTTTTACTTCTGATTTTCAAACCACCAGTGCTGACACTCAAACTACTTCTGTCAGCACAACTTATGCCGACAGACTTAATCTAACCTGGAATGTTCCCTCAAACGGTGACTATTTAATATTGACCAATGCCAGTATTGGTCGTAGTTCTACCACTGCTGCTCGTACAACCAAGGCTCAATTATTGGTAAATGGCACTTCAAGGGCTGAATCTTTTGCTGCTGACGATACCGATAGAGATAACTATCGACCTTTTTCTGGTGCTTATATTCAGGCTCTTAATGCTGGTTCAAACACTATCAAGGTCCAAATGGCCGCTACCAACACCTCAACCAATCGTGGTTTGATTAAAGATATCAAGCTTAGCGCTATGAGAGTATTTAACCACCAATATAGTATTGCCGCTAACGGTACCACCACTCAATCAAGTTACACCGATATTGCCAACCTCACTTTTACCCCAAAAATAACTGAAGATTGGTTAATTATTGGTCACGCTGATATTACTAACAGTGGTATCGGTGGTACTTTAAGCTACGCAAATTTATTAGTAGGTAGTACTCAGTTGGCAGAGGGGGTATTTAGAGTTGCCAATGCTTCACACTACCTCCCTTTTGATGTTCACAAAATTATAAGTCTTGATGCTAATACTTCTTACACTTTCAAAATCCAAATGAAAAGAACGGCTGGAACTTTAACCTATAAAAATGTTGGAATTTATGCCATTCCTCTTTCAAATTTTAATGGCAGTGGGAGCGTTGAAAGTATTGGCGAAACCTCTTGTACTACTTGTACTTCGGCTTCACCTCTAACAGTCTCAACTCTAAACCTCAACACTGGCATCGGAGGGACCTACTTATTTACTGTTACTGGAGAACAAAAAAATGATTCACTGACTGTCTATAGTGGAGTTCGTTTTATGATTGGTTCGAGTATGGTGTCACAATCAATTGTTGATGTCGGCAATACCGCTCATTATTCAAGCTTTTTGATGCAAGTACCACTAAGCTTATCAACTGGGGCAACTTCTGTTTCGGTTCAGCTGTTCACTCAAACTTCGGGAACTAGAGTTCGTATTAAAGATGTCCGCATAAATGCTATTCGACTTGGTGCTGCAAGTGGTCAAAAAATAGAAGTTGAATATAGCGGAGTGGGGAATACTGAAACCTTGACTCAATTAGATTATTTAGTAAATTCAGGTTTTTCTTTAGCTTCGGTGGGGACTACTATTCAGCTTTGGAATTACAATTCCAATACTTATCCGACTAGCGGCGATGGTTTCTTGTCTTACATCTCACACGCCACCCCTAATACTTTCGAATCAAAAAATCAGTCAATCACAACCAACCCTCAATATTTTATAAACAGTACTACTGGGGCTTGGAAAATGAAAATAAAATCAGTTACTTCAAATGGTACCTGGATCGATTGGTCAGGTAATCAGTTGATATTTACTTTAACCAACCCTATTGGTAGCACTTCACCTTCCACCCCCACCCTTATCTCTCCTCCAGATTCTGCCACAGGTCAATCTCTCACTCCTACTTTTAAAACCGTAACCACTGATGCCAA
>CAYZUC010000184.1:0-2780 GCA_964481705.1 uncultured Lachnospiraceae bacterium | reverse complement strand
GTAGTGATACAACTATTAACCATACGATACATCTTCTTCCTCTGTTACTATTTCTACTGAATTTCTCACATGTTCTTTGCTTATTTCTGCCACCTATCATTGTTACGCTCTCCTATAATACTTTTTCTATTCACTTTCTATTGGCGAATCAGTATACATAAATGATTCTGAAAACCTGTTAGTTTCTCCTCTATAATCCAGTACCATTTGACAACCTATAACTTTGATGTAGTTCTCTTCTACATATACATAAATATCTGACACATCCTTATTCTGAGGTAACCCTCGATATCCCAAATCTGCCATGCATTCTTTTTCTCCATCTCCAGAAAGCAGCATCCGATAAACCCTTCCGTCCTCAATAAAGAAAGCGTAACCATTTTGAACGGTAATTACCATAGTGCCTTTTTCAAAATCATACTTATTTTTAACTTCAAACGACTTTATATCTAATTCCAATATGTGTGAGCTTACATAGTCCTCGTAATATGAAATTCCAACGCCATCTGAGCATAAAGGATAATACATAATATAGACTTTGCCATCTATATCTTCATTCGCATGAATACTGTATAGGGGATAAATTTCACCTGTATCATAAGTTAAAACAATATTTTGTTGTTCATCTAACATATATAACCACGTTCCATCATTTTCTTGATCTCCAATATCCCGGATATTCTCTGCTGACCAATCACTCATTACCTCATACTTTTGATGATTAGCCTCAAATGGAAACACTTCAGGAATAACAACATCCTGTAAATGATCTATTTCATTTGAACAAAAAAAGTAAATCGTTGTCTCTAACTTCTCACCACAACTCGTTAATAGGAGCATTATGCAAATCAGTAAAGAACAATATTTTAATTTCACTTTTCAAACCTCCTGATTTTTTTGATTCCGATTGCCATATTAATCTCCATTCTTGCTAATACACCGCAAACTTTGGGCGCAAGCACAAATTTGCCGTGTGAGAAATTCATTTTTCACACTATCATCCATGTCTCCAACATATGTGTCGTTTTCAACAAATTCCCTGTTTACATTCTTCTGTTCCTCAGCGCTTTCTATGAGGTCATGCAATATTGTCCGAATCTTGTCAAAGTGCTCCCTTGTTTCCTTCTACCTCCAAAATAGTAGTTCATTCATTCCCCTTATTTCTCCCCCCCCAAAAACCCATAGCAGTTAACAACATTTTACATTTTATACCAGATTATGTTTTTTGTCCACAATTCTCAGGACAAAATTATCCCTTTGTTCTATTCCTAATCATTGCAATGACACAGATGGCTAATTCTAAACATAGTAACGTTAAGACCATATCTTGCAACAACAAGTGCCGTAATTACACAAGGAATTTATCCTGTGTGTACAATCGTAAGCATATAATTTGAAGGTGTTTACCCTAAATTATGCGCTTACGTAGATAAAGTAAAATACCAGCATCAGCTCAAGAGAAAGAACATAATGCTCGCATTTCCTAATCATCATTATATTAGGTCGTAAGGGGCAATTAAAACCACCAACAGTCGCATAGAAATAGCCAATAAAAGTCGGCGATAAAAAGCCAATTTTAGTCAGTCAGAAAAAGCCATTACATTTTCCTTTTCGTGTTCTAAAATGATGTATGCCAGTACATCAGTAGAAATCACAATGGGAGAAAAACACAATGACTTAACTGAAATAATAGCACAAACACTAAACGAAATAAAGAAGGAGCAGGGAGAAAAGTTTGATCTTGATAAAATCAACCTTGCTGAATTAGAACGTAGAACTGGAACTATACGTGCCAAGCTTCGTAGATTGAAAGCGAATGGATTTGTAGACCAACCACATGGACTCACTGGAAGAAAAGCAGAGCATACCCTTCTATCCGGTTTTACAGGTATTCTTGACAGTTTGCTTCAAAAAGGTATTACAAACTCAGTTGTCTGCTGTGACAGAATTAGGGAAAATGGATACAAAGGTGGATTAACCATCGTAAAGGATTATATTTCAGCTCATAGAGATCTTATTCCACCCAAACGCCAGTTAGTTGCTCCACAGGGAAGCCGGGGACAACGTTATCAGACGAAGCCAGGGGAGTCCTACCAGATGGACTGGGGCTTTGTGGAAGTGGAAACTGGTTCTGGTAGTACCTTCAAAGTCGCATGCTTCTCCATGATCTGTCACTGTTGTGGTCAGCGATATATTGAATTCTTTCCGAATGCCAAACAGGAGACCCTTTTTATTGGTATGCTACATGCATTTTTATATATGGGTATTCCACAGTACATTCTGACAGACAACATGAAAAGTGTTGTCACCAGACGTGATGACGAAGGACATCCTATCTGGCAGAAGGACTATGAACTTTTCATGGGAAATATCGGTTTTGAGACCAGGCTGTGTAAACCAAGACATCCATTTACAAAAGGTGCCGTAGAACGTTTGGTACGCTTTGTAAAAGATAATTTTTTGCCAGGACGTGTATTTGCCGAGATCACAGACCTTAATTATGAAGCAATCAGATGGTGTAACGCACAAAACCATTGCTATCACAGAGCTGGCTTGGTTCTGTAGCATTACATTTAATCAAATCCATTAACTTATTGATACTCTTTCGCACACTTTTAGGTGTCTGATAACGATTAACAGATTTCTTTCTCTCTTTTATTTCACCTATTTCCTTATCAAGATATTTCTCCTTAAAAATATTTTGTATTGGACACTGATTATTATTTCCAGCCATAAACTGGACTTCTAAGCATTGTTTACAATGCTTTTGTGTTCTCCAG
>CAYZUC010000183.1:0-2857 GCA_964481705.1 uncultured Lachnospiraceae bacterium | reverse complement strand
ATACCTATCAAAATCTTTTCTAAATATCTCTTGACATATCACCAGAATGCTTTCTAACCGTTAGTACCAAAAATCTCCGATTCGTTACAAACTTTTATTCTATATTGAGGATTCTTCAATTTGTCTTTAACGTTATTGATATTCTAACGAAATTATCTTAATAATACAAGCAAACATGGAATTTGAAATCGTTCGAGAGTGTAGGAATTGGGGAATCGAAAAAGATATGTTTGCGAAAGCATGAAAGCGAAGCAAACAGTCTGGTTGCACGCAGATTGAGGTCGCCTGCAACCAGCTTAGAATAGATACACATTGATTTTATTTGAGAGAAGGAATGCATAATTTCCCTTAAAGGTTCGCCAAATCACTAACAGGAAATGATTTCGATGATAATGCTTTGGGAAGATGACTGTGGTTTCAAAAATCGTTCTAGTAAGACTTAAGCTTTCATGGAACCGGTGAATGGTGCGAGTTCCAGTCGAATGAAGTAACCTCTTTCCTCATGACAAACAGGGCATTGATCAGGCGGAACGGTCTTTCCTTGATGGATATAACCGCAATTCAGACACATCCAGGCGGTATCCACTTCAGATACAAATAGCTTGTTTTGTTCCACTAATTCTGCAAACATGGCGAAGCGATCGCCGTGGGTCTTTTCTATTTCTGCAATCAATTCAAAGGAGGTTGCGACCTTGTAGAAGCCTTCTTCTCGCGCAATATTTGCAAAGTTTTTGTAGACATCATCGTGTTCTTCATATTCATTATGCTGCGCGAATCGCAGAAGAGTGGCAATGTCATCGCTGATATCCACGGGGTAGGCACCATCAACAGCAATGGTCTGACCGCCTAGCTCGCTCAAGTGGTTATAGAAGATCTCAGCGTGCTCTTTTTCCTGATTGGCAGTAAATGTAAATACCATTTCAATGACCGGAAGTCCACTTTTTTTTGATTGTGTGGCAGCGATGGTATAACGGTTTCTGGCTTGCGATTCTCCGGCAAATGCACGCATCAGATTATCCTTGGTAATACTGTTTTTGAATTCTTCTGACATTTCATTTTCCTCTTTTTTCTTTTATGGAGTTAGTATGCGAAAAGTGGAAAAATATATGCATGGATTTTTTACAAAACTCTTTACAAAACGAACATTTGTTTGTATAATACAAATACAAACAAATGTTCGTTTTACTTGAGGAGGGAATCATGATGAGCAGATTTCTTTATTGGATTGGTAAGTCTTTTCGGAGTATGAAGTATTGTAATCGGTTCTGCGTTACTTGTAAGTATTATGAGACCTGTAGGAAGGAGATACAGCTATAGAGAAATCAGCTATAGAGAAATACAGCTATAGCGGTTTACAGGTGTATGCGATAGAGGTATTTGATATCCGATATTTTTAATTGAGGAGGCGATATGATGCAACAATCAGAATGGATCATTCATATGAATGAATACAAAGTGTATGCGGTAGATTTCGATGGAACGCTTAGCCTTGGAGAGTGGCCGGAGGTTGGTCCCATGAATGAAGAACTGATTCACTTTTTGAGAATGGAAAAGAGAAAGGGAAATAAGATAATACTGTGGACATGTAGAGAGCACGAACCATTGGAGGCGGCTGTGAGATGCTGCAGAGAGCTGGGTTTGGAATTCGATGCAGTGAATGATAACTTACCGGAGAATATTGTACTATATGGCAACAATAGCAGGAAAATAAGTTGTGATTACTATATTGATGATCGTATGCTCCACACAGCGGAGTGGAAGCAGAAATTGTTATTGGAGGCAGTGCGATGACGGTGCTCGAGTATTTAGATTGGAAGCAAAAGGAGACATCGAAACAGTCCTTGATGTCTTTTAAAACAGAGTATGTTTTTAATAGAGATGAAAATAGATGCTATGATGATAATTCCCAAGAAGAATTAACGATAGATAGGTGATTTAACCCAGTGGTTCCGGAAAATCGATTTCCGGCTTAGGAGCACCTAATTCCGCAATACTTCCTTCACACAATCCTATATAAGTAATGTCTGTGATTTCTTCAGATTGTTTAAGATAGCTGTTTTTCCAGTTTTCATAATCCTTTCCATCTACAGGTGTCATGTTGTAATACCCATCCCAATCTGCGGGTAGAAGATAGTAGACGATTCCATCACCATCTGCATCAATATCTGTAGGAAATTTTTCTCCTTTTTCATTGGTGCTTGTAAGTGTTTTATCCCAAGCGTCTACGCCACCATACATTTGATATTTATCAGAATCACTGTGATATTTGTATACGAAATATGGCCAGAAGTCGCCAGCTAATCCTTGGTTATGAGACCAACCTTCTTCAATAATTCCGTTATTGTAAAAGGTCAGTAGTGGATATGAATCTAGCTCGACATGAGTGGTTCCATTTTCGTAACCCCAGATATATTCGACATTTGAGGCCGTTGTACCGCCATCAAAATAAAGTAACAGTTCATCAGATTCATCACCATCAATATCATAGATTGCGAACCCACCGCTCTCATTTCCGTCAGCATCTGGAAAAGCTAATTCTGTTCCTTCGATTTGCCCTTGATAGAATACGTTCCAAAGTATTTCACCATAAGCTTTATTTCGTTCTACATCATCAGAATTGTCTGTTATTTGTTTCGCTTCATCATCAGGATGGGTTTTGCTTTGCGCTGCATTATCATCAGAAACAGTTACTACAGGAATAGTGGTGCTTTCTGCGGGTAAGTTCACCGATTCATCCTTTTTTTGTGTACATCCACTTAAGGAAATAAGTAATAGCATTATGATCAAAGTATCTATTAACGTTCTCATCAGTTTCTCCCAATTGTCTTTTTTGATTCTATTATCAACAGCTAAATTT
>CAYZUC010000182.1:0-2912 GCA_964481705.1 uncultured Lachnospiraceae bacterium | reverse complement strand
GTGGTACAGGACGTACACTTCATCCTGATAACATGGCTGCAGGTCCTGCTTCTTATGGTATGACAGATACTATGGGACGTATGCATTCAGATGCACAGTTCGCTGGTTCTTCATCGGTACCTGCTCATGTTGAGATGATGGGTCTGATTGGTGCTGGTAATAATCCGATGGTTGGAATGACTGTTTCTGTAGCTGTAGCCGTACAGGAAGCAGCAGATGCTGGTAAGTTCTAAATAACAATTTGTTCTATTTGATCAGATGTATATGGAAGAGATAATGTTGAATTATGACATTATCTCTTTTTTAATTGGTTAAGTAATCGTTTTCGTGAAATAAACCAAAACAAGATTAAATAACAGTCCATCTTTGTGTAATAGCACCAAAATATCTTGACATAAGTGGTAAATAAATGTAAAATTTATTTATATTATGCGGTTGTTGTGGTATGTAACTGTAAATGATAACGAAGGGCCGGGGACAGCAAATGGCAAGACTAAATAATGGGCTAATCTACACAAATGATAATTGTATTGGATGTAATCGCTGTATATCAGGTTGCCCGGTATTAGGAGCGAATATATCCATTATTAGTAATGGAAAGAATAGGATCATGGTAGATGGCAGCAAATGTATTCATTGTGGTCATTGTATTAAGATGTGCAAACATGACGCAAGAGAATACATTGATGATACAGAAAGCTTTTTCAAGGATCTAAAATCAGGAAAGAAGATTTCTCTTGCAGTAGCGCCATCTTTTTATATGAATTATAAGGAAACTGCCCAGCAAATATTAGGGTATTTAAAATCTATCGGTGTGGAGAATATCTACAACGTTAGTTTTGGTGCGGACATTGCAACCTATGTTTATATTGAGGCACAAAAAAGAAATCGTATTCCAGGTGCCATTTCAACAAGCTGTACAGCTGTCATTAATTTTATTGAGAAACAGAAACCGGAATTGATCGAGAAGCTTGTGCCGGTAAAGTCTCCGATTATGTGTCTTGCGACCTATGTGAAGGATTATCTTCATTATGATGGTACTTTGGCATTTCTTAGCCCTTGTATCGCAAAAAAGGATGAGATTGAGCATTTCGGAGAAGAATCTTTGGTACAATACAATGTAACCTATGATCATTTTATGGAGTACGTAAAGGATGTAAATCTGAATGATTATAAGGTTACTCCTGATATTCAGGATTTTGGATTTGGTAATATATTCCCAATCGCGGGAGGGCTGAAGAGCAATATCGAGAACTATATCGGTGATGAAGAGACCATATTGGAAATGAGCGGAGTAGAGAACATCTATCCATGCTTCCGCGACTTTTTTACCAATGATAATGAAGAGAGAGACCACGTGTATCTATTTGATGCGTTGAACTGTACAAATGGATGTACCAATGGTCCGGCAACTGATTTTACCTGTTCCGAATATGAACGTTCTCTATCAAATGAAATAAGCAAGAAGAATGCGATTCGTTCTGTTCAGAAACCAGGGTCACCTTTTGATCGTAGAATTCGTTGTGAAGAGAGATATGCAAAGATTTGTGATGTATTTAAAGAGATAAAAATTGACGATTTCTTGACCACATTTCAGGATCGCAAGGTGGAGGAAAAGCCAATTGAGGGTTATACATTGGAAGAAATCTATCGTTCCATGCATAAAATTAAGCATTCGGACCGGATTATCAATTGTCATTCCTGCGGATATGAATCCTGTGAAATGATGGCTATTGCGGTTGCTAGAGAATATAATGTAATATCAAATTGCGTTCATTATTCGAAGGATGAGAATATGAGAATGCTCATGACGGAGACTATGACCGGATTGCCTAGTGATTTTGCATTAAATCAGTTTATTGATAATTTGATAACCAAAGGGGTTTCCGGTAATTATGCAATTGTTTATTTCAATATTAAGAATTTCACATTGATTAATGAGCAATATGGAACAGCAGGCGGAGATGAAGCAATTAAGGAATATGCGCGATGTGCTATGGGTTGTATTCATCCAAATGAAATTGTTGCGCGTATGGGTGGTAATAACTTTGTTTTGGTTTCCCCAAAATCAGATTATACCACAAGAGTTCATGAACTGAATTCTGTACTTCTTCATCTGAATCCGGAAAATCATCTGGAGACATATGCAATATCAATCCGTGGCGGTATTTATCTTTTGAATGGTGATGAGTCTGCATCTCTTGCAATCAATCGTTCCGCTATTGCGTTTGCGATTGCTAGAAAGTCTGAGAATATGGATTTTGCATATTTTGATGAAAAGACAAAAGCACAATTATTTGAAGAAATGCTGCTAAGCAGAAGTATGCCAAAGGCTCTTGAAAATAATGAATTTGTTGTGTATTATCAGCCTAAGGTTTCTATTGAAGAACGTAAGCTTATGGGTGCAGAGGCATTGGTTCGTTGGAAAAAGGATGACGAAATGGTTCCACCTATGAAGTTTATTCCGATTTGTGAGAAAAACGGTTTTGTACGTAAGATTGATTTATTTGTGCTAGATTGTGTATGCAGAGATTTAAGAAAATGGATTGATATGGGAATCAAACCAGTTCGTATATCCTCCAACTTCTCAAAACAGCACTTTACAGAACCAGGAATTGCAGGGAAGATTTTAGAAATCGTTGACAGCTGGAAGATACCTCATGAATTGATCGAGGTGGAATTTACGGAAACTGCTTATGTAGATGGACAAAGCAATTTACAAACAGCAATTAAACAGCTTAAAGACTTTGGTTTCTTTTCATCTATGGACGATTTTGGCTCGGGCTATTCTTCTCTGAATTTACTTCAAAATCTCAGCTTTGATGTTTTAAAGCTTGATAAATCTTTACTTGGTGATAATATTAATAACTCAACTTTCCCACCAGCAAAGCTGGCGTGAATGCTTGATTTAT
>CAYZUC010000181.1:0-3015 GCA_964481705.1 uncultured Lachnospiraceae bacterium | reverse complement strand
GTTTCTTTTGTCTCTCCTTTATTTCCCACCATATAACAAGCATGAACAAGTAGTCCTGCCTTTTTGGCGTTCCTTATATATGGTTCATATTGCTCTATTTTAGTTCCTTTCTTTATATTGTTCAGTATTTGTTGATTACCGCTTTCAATACCGGGGATGAGCAAACGACAACCAGCTTTTTTCATCAATTTCATCAAATCATACTCAGCCGTGTTTACTCTCGCATTACAAAGCCACCTTAAGCGCTTATTCAAGCCCTCTTCTATTAAGAGTTCACAGATTTCTGTAACCCTCTCCTTGCTTGCTGTAAAAGTATCATCTTCAATGACAACCTCTTTTACATCTGGAAAATGCTTCGCTATGTATTTAAACTCTTCCACTACATTTTTAGGACTTCTCAATCGATACTCATGACCGTGCATTACCTGAGGATAAACACAATAATTGCAGCGATAAGGGCATCCCCTACCGGTAAATATTTGTATTTCCGGGTATGTGGAAGGAGAAAAGAAGTAATCTTTCTCGTCTAAATATCTCTTAACAAATTCCGCCGCAAATGGAATGCTATCCAAATCTGTTAAAAATGGCATGTCTGGATTATTAATTAATGTGTCCTTCTGTCTATACGTCAATCCCTTAACTGTACATAAATCCTTTTGATCTCGAATTGCAATAGCAAGTTCCTTTACTATACAGTCATATTCTCTCCTTGCCACTCCATCTATATTCTTGCTCATGTTCATTGTTTCTTCTGGTAAAGCTGAAACATGTGTACCAACTAATAGAACAAATGCTTTCGGATATAACACCTTTAATTGAACAGCAAATTCAACATCTGAGTAAATAGAAGGTGTACTTGTATCTATGACAAATAGTTTAACATTATTTTCCTTCTGTTTGATAATCTCAAAACATTTTTTTCTTCCTATTGGTTTAGCTGGCGCATCTAAAAACTCGATTTCAAACCCACTCTGCTCTGTATATGCAGCTGCATACATTAACCATAGAGGATAATAAAGAGTTTTACTCTTTGTAATTCCAGGACTTCTTTGTTCTCTGGAGAATTTACCATACTCTTCTTTATATGGTGGGTTAATAAAGTAAACTTGCATCAAATAAAATCTCCTATCTCTTTTGTCTAAGTCTATTAAAAAGTTGCGGGTTGTTGACTCGAATTCTATAAATAAAAAAAGTTACAGCGTATATCAGATAAATGTTTCTTATTGTATATATCACACCAATTATCTTCATCTTCAATGACTTTGCCTTTTTATACTTCATAGCATCTATTGTATCTTCATCATATAAGATCTCTTTTATTCTATTTACTCTTTCCTTACCTGTGAATTCCTCGTTATGAAATAGCTCTTCTACACATCCAACAATGCGATCAAAGTGTTCTCTTGCTACATACTCTCTTGATTCCTCATCCCAAATCTGCAGTGTTTCAAAAAAAGCCTTGAGATTTCTATACTCTTCCTTTCTAATCTTCAGTTTATCATTTCGATATTTTCCTACTGCACTTTGCTTATCTTCCTTAATATAATGATAGAAACACTCCTTCAGAACGACCATATTGCTTATGCATGATAGATACTTCCTAACAAAATCGCGGTCTTCATTAAATACCTTTCCCTCAGGAAAGAAAACACCATTTATACTAATCAAATCTCTTAAAAATAATTTATTCCAGACATTATACATCAATGAACTATCCCATAGATTCACCATTTCATCCCTAATCTGGTTCTTACCTTCCATACAAACAGTATCATGATAGCTGACTTCTATATCTTTATTTAATTCGTCCGGATCTATCGTAATAAAGTAGCCTGCTATTACAAGTTCAGCCGAATAACGATCTGCTGCATTTTTCATTATTGACAGCATATCTGTATCTGCATAATCATCACTATCCGCAAAAAAAATCCATTTACCACTTGCCTTTACAATTCCGTAATTTCTGGCTGCAGAGACTCCCTGATTTTCTGTATGATATACAAGTATTCTATTACTCTGTTCCTGTAAGTTATTACATATGGCACATGTTTCTCCGTCTGAACCATCATCGATAATTATTATCTCTATACTAGTCAGACTTTGTGATAATAGGCTCTCTACACATCTAATTAGTTTTCTTCCGCTGTTATAGACAGGAATTATGACAGAAACATCAATTGTATACTCTTTTTGAGGTTCTAAGTTGTTCATTAACCATCATTCCTAATGAATTCATGCCACGTCCATGCATGTTTGACTATTGTTCCAATATCTGTCAAAATGGGCTTCCATCCCAATACAATCTTTGCCTTTTCACTGCTTCCAACCAGTTTCGCCGGATCTCCAGCACGTCTTTCTACTGGTGTAACTTTAAAATCTCTTCCTGTCACCTTCTTCGCCGCCTCTATTGCCTCAAAAACCGAAGTTCCGAGTGTATTTCCGAGATTAAAGAAGTCACTTTTTCTTCCATTTTCAAGATGATGCAGGGCAAGCAAATGTGCTGATGCAAGATCATATACATGGATATAATCTCTAATACAGCTTCCATCCGGAGTGTCATAGTCTGTTCCGAATACCTTGATGTCTGCTCTCTTTCCACTGGCTGCATCTAGAATCAGTGGAATCAAGTGTGTCTCCGGATTATGATTCTCTCCAATCTCTCCATCCGGATCTGCTCCGGCGGCATTAAAATACCTAAGAACTACGAACTGCAAACCATAAGCTACAGAATAGTCCTTGAAGATTCTCTCTACCATTAATTTCGTTGCACCATAGGGATTGATGGGATGCTGCGGCATATCCTCTGTAATCGGAACACTCTCAGGTTCCCCGTATGTCGCACAGGTAGATGAGAAAATGATTTTATTACATCCATGCTTTCTCATCACTTCTAGCAGATTAAGCGTATTGACCACATTATTGTAGTAATATTTACTCGGCTCCTCTGCACTCTCTCCGACATATGCATATGCTGCCAAATGTACTACCGTTTCTATCTGATACTGATTGAATACA
>CAYZUC010000180.1:0-3147 GCA_964481705.1 uncultured Lachnospiraceae bacterium | reverse complement strand
ATAATCTTATGGCTTTCCATATCCTGCTTGGTAGCCTCTATCGCCAAAAGCTGATCCTCTGTCTCTTCAAATGCAAACAGCTCTTCAAACTCGCGCTGCCATACGGTATCTTTGCCAAACTCGAATCCATTTTCTTCCTGACGGGCAGCATATAACGCTACAAGGTCCTTTGCAATTCCCTCGACAGCACCTCGTACTTTTGCTTTTGTCTTTGTCCACTCCTGCGTACCCAGCTTGTTCAGCTTAGGCTTCTTTGCATCGGCTGAAGCATATTTTTGTATGACATCCAGACCGGTTGCCAGGATATAAAGATTACCTCCATCACGATACTCGATCTTCATGTAATCCTTTGTTACCTTATTGATCTCGATGTGTTCAATTCCCTTGTAGATTCCAAGCCCATGACTCTCATGAACTACATAATCTCCAACCGCCAGATCGGTAAAGCTCTGTATCTTTTGACCCTCATAGGTCTTACGTTTCTTTTTCTTCTTTTTGATACCACCAAAGATATCAGACTCTGCAATCACAACAAACTTAATTAGGGGATACTCAAATCCTTTTAATATCCGTCCATAAGAAACCATAATCTGTCCACTGCCCAGCTCATGATCCATATTCTCTGTGTAGAAAGCAGATAATTCCTGCTCGCACAAATCTTCTGTCAAACGCTTAGCTCTTGTGTGAGAAGCAGAAAGCAGGATGACACGAAAACCATTTTTCTTGTATCGCTTCAGATCTGTGACCAAAGTCTCAAAACTGTTGTTATAGGAGTTCATGCTGCGGGCGGTGATGCCGAATTTCTTTTTCGCCTTGATCAATGTCTGCTTCTGAGCAATCGTCGAGATTCCGGCAAAGGCATATTTGGAGATTCTTGCTGCCATCTCATCGGTTGCATATAAAATATTCATCTGACCGGGAAGTAAATAACCTTTCTCCAGACGCTGACCCATGCTCTCACGGAATTCCAGCTCGACTGTTTTTCCTTTTTCCTGAATTCTAGCCGGCTCATCCAAGAATAATATGGTATTGTCCGGTGAAAAGAATTCCAGGAAGGAATGACTCTTTTCGTAGAAGTAGTAACGATAGCTCTCGCAGCAATCATTTCGTCCAAGCTCTAACACTTCCTCGGTGAGCTCAGCCACCTGTGTTTTGATCCGGTGTGCCTCCTCGGTCTTGAACTCTTTCCGAAACCGTTCAGAGACAGCATCTGCTTCTGCCTGGATTTTCTTAATCCCGGCTTCCTTCTGACTCTTTGTCAGAATCATTTCTGTTGCAGGGAAAATCGTAATCGAATTAAGCTCCTCTATGGAACGTTGACTGACCGCATCAAAGCTTCTGAGGGAATCGATATCCTCTCCCCAAAGCTCAATTCGGTAAGGATTCTCCTCTGTCAGCGCAAATATATCAATAATTCCACCACGGATCGCAAATTCACCTGCATTTTCCACCTGAGAAACCTTTTCATAGCCGAGCGTCACCAAAAGAGAGGACAGCTTATCCTCGAGAATTGTTGTTTCCTTATTTATTGTGATAACGTGGTCTAACAGCATCTGAGGTGGTGCCATATGCTCCATCAGAGCATCGATGGTTGTGACAATCGTCACTTCCTTTTGTTCCATCATCGCCTTCAGACAGGATAATCTCTCCTTTGTCAGGAGATTGCCCCTGATGTCCGCCTGATAAAAAATCAGATCCTTTGCCGGATAGATTTTAACTGACGGATCATAGAATTTGAAATCCTCTTCAATCTCTTTTGCTCGTAGCTCATTAAATGTAACAATGAGACGATATTGGAACTTCTCACCAAGACCATAAATCATATGAAGTTTTTGGGAATCCACGCAACCATCCAATTCGATGGAGTTCCCTTGTTTCAACAGTTTTTGAATCTCTTCATATTCGCTCAAAGTACTAAGCGGTTCTGTAAATGCTTTCACTTTTATTCTCCTGCTTTTTTGTTGTATTGATTCATAGCATCGTCAACTTTTCCCTGCAAAATCAATGAGATCGCGCTACAGGCATTCTCTATGGTCTCATCCATGATTTTACGTTCTTCGCCGTTAAAATGACCCAGAACATAATCAGCCAAATCGTATCCCTTTGGTTTCTCCCCGATCCCCAGCTTGATTCGCATAAAATCCATAGTATTCAAATGCTGGATAATATTCTTCAGACCATTGTGGCCGCCGGCACTTCCTTTCTTGCGAATCCGTAATTTACCAATGTCCATGCTGGTGTCATCCGATAAGATAATCAGCTCATCCTCTACGGAAATTTTATAAAAATGAACAAGCTCGATTACACTTTCTCCACTTAGATTCATAAACGTCAGAGGCTTTGCCAGTACTACCTTCTGACCGTCAATGATGCCTTTACCAATCAATGCCTTAAATTTCCCGGTGTCCACCGAAATTCCATATTTATCTGCTAACGTATCTATAACATCAAAACCAATATTATGTCTGGTATTATGATATTCCCTTTTTGGATTTCCAAGTCCTACAATTACAAACATTTTGCTACCTCCGTCTCTCCATTTTAGAGCATTTAGAAAAAGCGGTCAACTATTGTTGACCGCTCTTTCAGTATTTTTGTACCTTCTCCAATACGAAATACTCTATATACTTATTTCTTCTAACATCACTTTTTCAAAATTCTCCAAAACTACGTTCTGAATCTTTTCTCTTGTGTCTGGATTAATCGGATGTGCAATATCACGATACTCTCCATCGGCTGCCTTACGGCTTGGCATCGCGATAAACATGCCCTTTTCACCTTCTATCACTTTGATATCATGTACTACAAATTCGTCATCCAATGTGATAGATACTACTGCTTTCATTTTCCCTTCTTTTGCCACTTTTCTAACCCGTACGTCTGTAATATTCATTTTTCTGTCCCCTTTCAGTTTTCCCCTACAATACATACCTTTCGTTTTTTTCCAATACGATTTTTATTCCATCTTCACCCTTATGGTAGGAATTGGCACGTATTGTGTCGCGACTTTCCACTATGCAATTCTCAATGTGAGTATTGTCTCCAATATAAACATCATTGAGCACAATGGAATTTTTGATGTAACTATTGTTCCCAACAAAAACCTTTTTGAAGATAACGGAATCCTCCACAGTACCATTGACGATA
>CAYZUC010000179.1:0-3181 GCA_964481705.1 uncultured Lachnospiraceae bacterium | reverse complement strand
ACTTATTCCTGTATCAATTTCATCAAAAATTAACGTATCTATCTCATCACGCGAAGCCAACACTGTTTTTAGTGCCAGCATAACACGACTTAATTCGCCACCCGAAGCAACTTCCGCCAAGGGACGTACTTTTTCTCCAACATTTGCTGAAAAGAGAAACTCCACATCATCCCAGCCATGTGCGGTTATATGATCTTCCTTTTTCTCTACTGCAATTTCAAACTTTGCATCAACAAAATTCAAATCTATCAAAGCATCCTGTATACTTTCTGCCAGACTTTTTGCATACCTTGTCCTTATCTTAGTCGCACGTAACGACTCCTTTTCCAAGCATGACTGCACCTCCGATAAATCGCTGCGAAGCTTATTCAGATACTCGTCATAATCAAGATACTTCTCCATTTTTTCCTTGATTTCAGATAAGTATCCCATGGTCTTCTCATATGTGTCACCATACTTACTTTTCAGATGATTAATCGTATTGAGACGCTCCTCGGTCGAACGATAGTCCTCTTCGGAAAATTCCAAACGACTCATGTAATCGACTGCTCCACGGTTAAAATCATTTAAAAGAGCATCAATATCCTCCAGCTGGCTGGTTAGCTCATCGATTTTGATATCCAATCCCGCAAGGCTCTTCATCTCGTGTAATGCACGTCCAACATTCTCTCCGGCTCCGTTTACTGCGTCATATCCGGTATCAACATAAATCTCGTTCATTACCTCAAGAATCCGTTTTCCATTCTGCATTCTGTGAAATAATTCTTCCAGCTCTTGATCTTCGCCTATTTTCCAACCGGCATTTTCAATTTCATTGATTTCGTACTCCAAAAGCGAAATCTCCCTGGCACGTACTTCCGTATCAGTCACTGCGTCATTCAGCTCTTTCTGAATGGAAGTATAGGATTCATATTGTTGACGAATCATATTCAAAACCGGCGATAATTCATCGGCAGCAAAATCATCGAGAATCGTCAGGTGGTTCTTCTTATATAACAACGATTGATGCTCATGCTGTCCATGGATGTCAATCAACAATTCTGAAATCGCCTTCAGGGTTGCTGCCGTCACTGTCTCACCATTGATTCTCGCCGTACTGCGTCCATCCTTGATTCTTCTCTGTATGAGTATGGTACCATCTTCAGGTACCTCTATCTCATGCTCATGCAGACCGGCAATCTGTCTCTCTCCCGTTACAATAAAACTTAGCTCCACTAATGCACTGTCCGCTTCATCCCGCACCAAATCCTTCGGTGCCTTTGCGCCCAGTGCCAGATTCACAGATCCTATGACAAGAGATTTTCCGGCTCCCGTCTCACCTGTCAGAATGTTCAAGCCCTTCTTAAAATCAATCTCTGCCTCCTCGATCAAAGCGAGATTCTTAACATGTAGATTTACTAACATCGATCCTCCTATAACATCTCCCGAATCTTATCCATAACACTTACCGTCTCATCCACACTTCTCACTGCACACATGATTGTATCGTCTCCGGCAATACAACCTACTATCTCGTGAAATTTCAAGGCATCCAAGGCAGCAGCCACTGCCATTGCCATTCCGGATACTGTCTTGATCACTAATATATTTTGAGCCATTTCCATGGACACAAAACCATCTTTTAAAACACGCACATACTTGTCTCCCAAATGAAGCTCATTGTGCTGTGTCACAGCATAACGCTGTCTTCCGCCCTGTGTCGGTACCTTAGCAAGCTTAAGCTGTCTGATATCTCTGGATACAGTTGCCTGTGTTACCTGATATCCTTCCTGATTCAATCGATCAGCCAGCTCTTCTTGCGTCTCAATATTAAAATTCTTAATAAGTTCTACAATTTTCTCGTGCCTGTCTTTTTTCATAATTCTCCCCATTCCAAAGAGTTAATCCTGAAATTTACTACGCAATACCGTTAGAAAACTCTCCTTACGAATCCGAATAATCTTGGTGTTCTTTACCGATTTGCGAATGTCCACGTAATCACCACCACATAATGGTATATTTATCGCTCCATCAAAGGTTACAACAGAAGTCGTCGTATCAGTACCTCTTCCACGAGCCGTCTCAACACGAATCCTGTCCTCTGCTGCAAGTACTATACTTCTGGTATTCAATGTATGAGGACAAATAGGGGTCACTACAGTCATGTTAGCTTTTGGTTCCACAATTGGTCCACCTGCTGAAAGACTGTAGCCGGTCGAACCCGTAGGGGTAGCGACAATCACTCCATCCGCACGATAGGTTGTGAGCAGCTTATCATTTACATAGATATTATAATCAACAACGCGTAAAGGACCAAACCTGGTCACTACAACATCATTAAGTGAAACCGATTCTCTTGTTTCTCTCGCAGTAGTAACGGTTCCCTCCAGCATCATACGTTGTTCTATCTCATACTCCCCACGAACCAGACGCTCTAGGGAGTCATCGAGATTCTCGCATTCAATATCAGCTAAAAATCCAAGTGTACCTAAATTGATTCCAAGGAGTGGAACATCACGATTCGCCATATCTCTTGCCGCCTGAATCAAGGTTCCGTCTCCGCCCAACACGATCACGCACTCCACATCCTCAGGAACATTCTTCTCAAAGGTATAGGAATCATCTTTCTTCTGATCTGCTACATGTATATCACAACGTTTTCCTGCTCTTTTCAGATAATCAACGACCTGATTGGTAACAGCGAGCTTCTCATCCTTTTCACTATTGGTTATTAGATAAAAATAGTCCATTCCTTGTCCCCCCAAGCTTTTTCAAGCTTTGTCAAGCGCATCATGTGCTTCCTGCACAGTATCCAATATCTTTTTCTCCCATGAATGTACCTCTTCCGTACTCATAGAAGCTTCGCCTTCAGCTGTTTTTTGAATAAACAACAAATATTCTATATTTCCTTCCGGTCCCTTTACCGGTGAAAAGGACAGACCACAAATCGTGAAACCTATACTCCTTGCATATTGGATTACCTTATCAATCACTTCCATGTGGACGGAGGCTTCACGAACAACACCCTTTTTTCCAACCTTTTCTCTTCCTGCTTCAAACTGCGGCTTAATCAGACATACCATCTGACCATTCTCACGGAGAAGATGAATAGCTGGAAGCAGAATTTTAGTCAATGAAATAAAAGAGACATCCACAGATGCAAAATCAATTTCTTCTGCAATCTGTTCTCTGGTCACATAAC
>CAYZUC010000178.1:1689-3191 GCA_964481705.1 uncultured Lachnospiraceae bacterium | reverse complement strand
TGGAATAAGAAGGTGAGCTTTTACCATAAATTCAGGATCAAGTCCAACGAAAACTTCTGCATGATACATGGTCTTCCAACGTGTTGTGTATACAGCATCCATTACCACCTTATCAAGCTTTGCAGAATCAACACCAGGCTCACCCTTAATTCTACGAGCTGCTGCATAACGACCTGTTACAGCACCATCATTAAATAAAAGAACCTTTGCATCTTTCTCAAGACCAAACTCTTCACCTCTATATACAGGCATATCTGTAACAACTGTTCCCGGTGAATTCTTTGCGAGCTCATAAGCCTCTTTCAAAGTATTAATCTTAACGACATTATTTCCATAAAATGCAGCCTCGATTATGGAACGAGTTTTGGAAAATCCCACTTTTCCTGCACCAATCTCACTAATTGGGTAATACGCTTTTGTTGACATATTTCGTCCTCCTTATTTAATAAATGTGTATTATAACCACGAATGGTTAATATCTACCAATGTATCGAAAACACCTAGTCCTCGAACACCTTGACTATTATCGCACAAACACAGAAACAAAGTCAATACGTTTTCAAAGCTTTTGTCACATTTTTTAACCAGCCACGTTCCTGATCACTTAAGAATGCCTGATTTATCTCATAGACCTGCTTTTGATAATCGTTATACCGGAGGATATCCTCGTTAGACATCTCAGATAAATCAATTGCTTCAGGCTCAAGTGGAACAAACGTAAGCGTATCAAATCTCATAAATTGTCCATCTGAAGTCTTCTTATCTTTTTTACATATCATTACATTTTCGATTCGAATTCCATGACTGCCTTCTACATAAACTCCCGGCTCATTTGTAATCAGCATACCGTCCTCAAATTGCGGTTCCTTTTCATCCGAATTTTGTTTCCAGCGAATCGCATGCGGACCTTCGTGAACATTTAATATATAACCAATTCCATGTCCTGTACCACATTTATAGTCTATCCCGTGTTCCCATAGCTTTTCTCTGGCAAGAATATCAAGATTTCTTCCAGTGCATCCATAGAGAAAGTGTGCATTGGTCAGCTTCAGCATACCGATAACTGTCCATGTATAATGTCTCTTCTCCTCATCTGAAAGGGGTCCCAGGGCAATTGTACGAGTGACGTCCGTCGTTCCTCCCTGATATTGTCCTCCAGAATCAACCAGAAGCATTCCCTGCTTTCCCAGGGACACCGCTCTGTCATCAGAAGGCTCATAATGCATCATTGCGGCGTTTTCCCGATATGCGCTAATTGTCTCAAAGGAATCTTCAAAATACTCTGGAATCTCTTTTCGAAAAGATTGCAGCTTTTTAGCTGCTTTCATTTCCGTAATATGCTCTGTAGAAATTGCATTCTTTAACCAGTAAATAAATCTAGTCACTGCTATGCTATCCTTTTGATAAATCTCACGTATATGCTCTTCCTCTGTACTATTTTTGATCGCTTTTTGTACTTCAGTAGGATTCGGTGCAAATAGAACCTCACAGTGATTACGAAC
>CAYZUC010000178.1:0-1679 GCA_964481705.1 uncultured Lachnospiraceae bacterium | reverse complement strand
CCTGATTAGTCAGTTCTTTCTCTAAAAAATCTTCCACTTCTTCATAGTTCCGAATCTGAAAAGACTGTTCTGCAGCAAACTGATAAAGCGTTTCGTCACACACGCTTTGCTGTAAAAAAAGCACTGCCTTGTCCTTGGAAATAAAGGCATAGCTTAGAGCAACCGGGCAATAAGGAATATCGTTACCACGTATTTGAAACAACCACATAATATCATCCAGCTTATTCAGAAACAATCCGGTACATTCTCTTTCTCGTAGTCTATTTCTAATAATCCCAATTTTCTCCGAAACAGTCGCTCCAAAGAGCTTCTGATTGAAAATCGTAATTTTTTCGGCCGGTAATTTTCGTCGATTCTCAAAGAATCTGCCACCAAGGTCAATATCAAATCGAACCTTATTACTATCTTTACCAATACGTAATAATCTGTCCGCCATTCGTTTGGGTAAGGTCTTACCATCTGCTGCGAGCGTCATTCCTTTCTTTAGATTATCTGTGAGGTATTGATATAGGGTAGGAACTCCCTCTTCCCCCATACGAAACAGGGTGATTCCACTTCCCTTCAGTTCATTCTCTGCCTGTATGAAGTATCTCCCATCTGTCCATAGTCCTGCCTGATCTTGTAATACTAGAAGCAGCCCATTCGAACCATGAAATCCGGAATAGTATTCCCGGACTTTGAAATAATCACATACATATTCAGAATTATGATAATCTCCGGTCGGAATCAGGTAAGCATCTATATGCTCCATCTCCATCCCCCGACGTAATTGCTTGATTCTTTGCTTAATGTCCATATCTGTCATTACTCCCCTGTCTGATTCTTCATTCTGGATGGAATAATCATCAAATGTTCCTGTTTTCATTTTATTTTAGCAATTAGCAGCGCCGTCACGGAAGAGGTACCGATTCTGGAACAACCGGCCCCTAGATACTCTTCCATTTCCTCAATGGTTTTAATCCCACCAGCTGCTTTGATTTTTACATCCGGTCCAATATTTTTCTTCATAAGCAAAACATTGTCCAATGTAGCTCCTGCTGTTCCAAATCCGGTAGATGTCTTAATATAATCCGCTTTCGCATTGGTTACCGCATGACACACCTCGATAATTTCTTCCTTCGTCAAGTAACATGTCTCAATAATTACCTTCAGAATCTTATCTCCGGTTACTTTCTTTAATAAACGAATCTCATCCTCAACCTTCTGAAAATCACCATTTTTTATATCGGTTACATTGATGACCATATCAATTTCCGAAGCACCATCTTCCAACGCTTTCTTTGTCTCACATACCTTTGCTTCGGTTACTTCGTATCCAAGAGGAAATCCGATAATGGTACAGATGTTGATACTATCTCCATACTTTTCCTTAATTCTTGCAATATAATTGGGCGGTATACAGACACTTGCAGTATGGTATTTGATTGACTCATCACATAACTTCTGAATTTCCTCCCAGGTTGCATACGGTTTCAATAACGTATGATCAATCGTTTTTAACATTTCTTCTGCTTTCATTTCTTTTCCTTCCTTCACTCTTTTGATTTTCTTATTTTGTTTCTATTACTTTCACTAAACTCTATGAAATGGTATACACAACACGGTTATTCCCCCATGTCTTAAGATATCTGTTTTTGCGGTTAGCTCCAATAATCATAGATGACGTATAGACTCGGAAC
>CAYZUC010000177.1:0-3193 GCA_964481705.1 uncultured Lachnospiraceae bacterium | reverse complement strand
AGCCTCATTTATTCAGGCTTTGTTTGGAAATATCTGCTGGGAAAGTTGAGTTATTGATATATAACGTTCCATCTTTATATATTGGTTGATATCCACCTGAATGCGGTATATCTACTCCATACAGAAATTCACCATTTATATCATAAACTTGAATCGCAGGACGAACAATACTGCATGTATAAATAAGATTATCCTCACCAATATAAACTTCAACTCTACTGCCCATACTCTTCGGCTTGTGGTAAATTTTCACTTCGGATGGGACATTCATTATGGAAATAATACCCCATATCCAGCATATAATAAATATCGTAGCTCCAACACAATAGAATATCTTCTTTGTCATCACTGTCCCCCAATAATCATATTTCTATAATTGTCATAATACTTTGATATTGCGTTGGTGAAATTGACTGGTTCTCTACCATGATTCGTACAGGTGTTTCTAGTGAAGAATCGTAACTAGTAAAACTGATGTTCTTTTGATGATTCTCTTCAACAGTTTTGTCACCCTCTGTTTCGTAGCCAGCTACAGTTTTTCCATCACAAAACTTAACATATTCTAGTAAATGTGGCAATAGCTTTTGCACGAGAGACAGAATATCTGCACGAGAGACATTTTTTTGGGTAATTATGGGCAAAAACAGAACTTACGTTCAGTAAGTAAAAAGCAAAAAAGCTATGATACCATACGATCTACTTCCTATGGTACCATAGCTTCTCTATGTTTTTTCTCTATTCAAAAAATAAGTCTTTTCCTACCGCATAATAATAATTATTTATCGGAATGATATCTGTTCCTCGGATTTCAAAAACTTCCCATACGACTCCGGCATGATTTACCGGTACCTGATAGGAGGCAACAAGACCATTTCTATTATATATCTTCACCTGGGCTTCACTGTTTGACATCTCATATGTCATAGTATTATCACTTTTTCCGCCTCTTTCATCTGTAACAAAATACTTGGTCTGCGTGTCCGTATCCGTTGATATCACCATCTTTTGCGAATTATCAATTTTATTCTTTTTTAAATTTAGAGCACTTGGGATAAGCTGTGCTTTATCATTTCTATAGGTCAAAATCACTTCGTATTCGTTGTCTTTCAATGCCACATCAGGTCTCTTTGTAGCATCCAAAAGATAATAAGCGGTATCATGTTTATTCTCTCCCTGTGCCGCCATATATGTGATTCCCAAAGAGTAATCTGTGGTTCCTGCTGAAATCTTGATATCATCAATTGTGACTGGAGTAAAATCTCCGTACGTCATACTGACTCCATACCAATCTTCTTCATTCACTGGAACAACAACTTCATAATATCCATCACCGTTTGTGGTAAACTTTTCTGAGTAATCATGCGCTTTTGAAGCAATTTTCATCTGAACATTGGAAAGGATACCACCATATTCATCTGCAACGTAACCACTGATTAATGCATATCCCGGGATATCCCTTACGGCTGCATATGTCGTGTACGCTCTGTTAACCAAATCCTTTTCCGTCTCATCGTAATTATCGCGGATAAATTTATCATAGCTATCATAATCAGCCAAAACGTAAAAGGAGCTATTCTTGCCATCATCAATAAAACATTCTGTCATGATATCTTTCACAAAAGCACATTTTTTTCCGGGAATACTACCATCCTGATAAGAGGTACCATAGATATCATCCTTAAATTCATATACGTAGTTCAGTTGTCCTTCATAAAAGTAATAATTAGTAATCAATCTTCCTTCAGAACCATACTCTGTAGAGATAATCTTATCAATCTGTTTGCTTCCAGGATTGGTAAACACCTCAAAATCCATGGTAGAACCATTGGCATCATTGCGATACATACGAATTTTTTTCATAGGATAAGCAGCAATCTTATTATCAATCTCCTCAGCATGAACATTTGATTTAAAAGACTTTTCGCGTCTTCCCGGCTGATACGTAACCTTGCTAAAATCAATGGAGAGTTTCTTTGTTCCTTGTTTTTTAACAAAAGCTGCTGCATTGGAAAAGGTATCCTCCACTACTTTTGTCTGGAAGGTGACAATACTAACCTCATTACCTGATTCCGAAGCAAATACTTTGACCTCGTTCTCCGAACTACTCGTATCTCCTACTTCATCGGCAGATATCGACACAGTACCGTTTTCTTCCCTATCAACTGGTTGTTCCGATGTTGGCTCCTCTGTTGTACTTTCACGGTTTGTTACTATTTCGTCTCTTCCTTTATCTGTGCATCCTGTCATAAATGTCATCAACAGAATCAGTAACATCCATATGGTGCTCTTTTTCATACATATTCCTCACTCTCTCATGGAAACTTCTAGACTAAATCCTTTCGATTTTTGAATTATAACATAGATTCTATGTAAAATACGAATCTTTCAAAAATCTTAAGTATTCCATAAGAGATAACTACATTACGATTTAGCGCCTTAAAGTGCCATAATCTCATCAGCAATATCATTTATTGTTCTGTCATCTGTATTGACCTTTATGGTATCTAGCGTTTGGTAAAGAGATATCCGTTCCATGCTTCTCTCGAGTACATCATTCGTGCGGATACCGGACTTAATGTCCTCCTTGATGCGCTCCGTAATAGTCTCCTTGCTACACATCAATGAAATCACCCTGGTCTGGCAATTCTTACTGTTAAGCTTACTTAACAGATCATCAATAATACTCTGCTCATGCATCACCCAACAAAATACGATGTTTTCATAGGCAGAACATTGCAGGAATTGATTTAACAGATAGCTGATGTTTCGCATAACCATTTCTTTCGTCTCCTCATTCACCTGAAAAGGGTCTGCATCCCAACACCAATCGCCATCTAAGAATACACATCGGTCTAATTTTCGCTTTAGCTCCTGACAGATGGTAGTCTTTCCAACGCCCATGGTGCCACCGATTATCCATAGTTTCTTGTTCATTGTCTAATTTATATCCCTTCATTAAAATCTATAACATTTTGTATCAGGTGCTTTAATTAATATATCTTTGTATAGTCTTTTCAGCTTCCTCTACTGTCAAACGAAATCTCTTCTGCAACTTTTCGACAATACGATTCCTTGGTACTTTCTCCTCCAAATTATCCAGAATAAAAGCTTCGATTCCTTCCTGTCGACCTTCCTGTCGACCTTCCTGTCGACCCTTTTCCTCTGATATTCTCTTTTCATTCGCAATGTGACT
>CAYZUC010000176.1:0-3268 GCA_964481705.1 uncultured Lachnospiraceae bacterium | reverse complement strand
AGATAGTTGGTATAAACTAGTTCTAGTGAGGTGATAATATCAATACACAAATGAAGAAGGGTGTACTTGAACTAATAGTATTAGAATCTATTAATAAAAAAGATATGTATGGTTATGAATTAATTGAAACAGTATCTAAAGTAGTAGATGTTAATGATGGAACAATATATCCTTTGTTAAAAAGAATGACAAATGAAAAATATGCAGAAACATATTTGGTAGAATCAACTGAAGGACCACCTAGAAAATACTATAAAATAACTGATACAGGAAAAATATATATCAGTGAACTAGTTAATACTTGGAATGAATTTTCTAAGTCAGTTAACAAATTTATTAAGGAGAGTGAAAAATAATGAAAGAAAAATTTTTAAAAGATTTAGAAAAGAAATTATCAATTCTTTCTAATGAAGAAAAACAAGATATAATATCAGAATATAGTGATATTATTGATGAAAAAATCAAACATGGAAAAACAGAAGAAGAAGCAATAAAAGAATTTGGAGATGTAAAAGAATTAAGCAAAGAAATATTAAAAGCTTACAAAATTGATCCAGAATATAATAATTTTAGTGATAAGACAAATGAATTTATTAAAAATAGTGAAGATATGATCAAAAAGGGAGCAAAAAAATTATCAGATGTCACTGAAGATGTAGTTGATGGAATTAAAAATGGTAGTGATAATTTAGATACCACACAAATATTTGAAATAATAATTAAAGTTATTTTAGTATTATTAGGTTTAGCAATTTTAAAAATACCATTCTATATTATTGGAGGAATAGGTAATAGATTATTTGATTCATTCCCATTTGGTGGATTTTCAGGATTTGCTTGGGATATATTAATAGAAATAATATATGTAGTTGTTTGTGTAATAGTAATAGCTCTTATAGTTAGTAAATATACTAAGGGTAATAATACAACTAAAAGTGTTTCAAATGTAAGAACTAATAGAAATAATTCAGTAAAAAAAGATACAAAAAATGAATCTGATACAAAATTTGAAGCTAAAAAAATTGATTCAAAAAAAATAGAAAAAAATGAAGAAGTAAAAGAAGAAAGAAAAGAAACAGTAAGAAGAAGTAATAATGAACCAGATGGATTTGGTGGATTTATATTAATTTTTGTTAAAATATGGTGTGTAATTATTTTACTAATACCAATGTGGTGCGCTGAAATAGGTTTAATGACAGCAATATGTGTAGCAATATTCTTAATAATTAAAGGAATAAGTATATATGGAATATTATTGCTTTTATTAGGTATAGTAGGAATGTTCTTCTATTTTACAGATATAGTATGGAAATTATTATTCAGTAAGAAAAATATTCATATATGTCCAATATTTATTAATATGATTTTAATAATATTTGGTGGTTTGTTAACATTTGATTATTTTACTAATTTAGAATATATTAATAAAATGCCTTCAAATATTAATTTAACTACTAAAACTTATGAAGAAACAGTTATTAGTGATTTAGTTGTTAGTAATTATGATACAGTAATTGATGATAGTTTAGAAGACAATAAAATTAAAATTGAAGTAACATATTCAAATGATTTATATGATTCAGTAGATGTTGAACTTGTAAAAAGAGCAACTGGAAATTATATAGAAATAGATGAAGATTATGAAGATGAAATTATTTTCTGGGATAATAAAGTATTCAATAAATTTATGGATAATCTAGAAGATAATAAAATATATAATTATGGATTAATAGATGATATTACTGTTAAAATTTATTCAAATACAAATACATCAAAATATTTTAAATAGACTTTATGTCTATTTTTTTTATTTACTATTATTTACATAACATTATAATTATTTCTTGATTTTAAAATATAAAATAGTTATAATGTTGATAGCATAAATAATAATAAGGAGGTGCTATATGAAAAAAGGATTTACTTTAATAGAACTATTAGCGGTAATTGTTGTGTTAGCAGTTATAGCAATTATAGCTATACCAATAATAATTAATATTATAGAAAAGTCAGAAAAGGGAGCATTCCAAGATTCAGGATATGGTTTGGTAGAATCAGCAAATACATATTTTGCGCAAAACATGAAAGAAATAGAAGGATATGTATTATTTGAATTTGAAAATGGAGTACAAAAGGGTGAAAAAAAATTAAGTTATAAAGGTAATATAAAAGGTAGTGGACAATTAGTATTAACAAATAAAGGTGAAGTAGCGCTTTGTATAGCAAAAGATAATATGTATTTAAAGAAGACATTAAAAAATAGCAAAGTAACTTTGACTGAAGCAAATGGAGCTATACAATGTGAAATGCCTAATGTAACTGACAATGATTTTACAATGACAATAGTAGGTGGGAATAGTAGCTATTATACAAAAGATGAGATAAATGATAAATTAGATGGTTTTTATACAAAAGATGAAGTAGATACTAAAATAGAAGAAGTTAAGACAACATTAAGTGGGGTTAATTTTATTCCAGTAAAATCTAGTATTATCCAGTTATATCCTGCAACAACAGATGGAAATCAAATAATAGGTGGATGGTATGGAAGTACTAGTGCATGTAATTCTGGTAATGAAGTATATTATTATACAACAAATAAAATTGATGTAACTAATATTGACACACTTACAATTACATTTACAGCCTCTACTAATAATACAGGTGATGGTCTTTGGGCTAGCGCAACTGCTACAATAGGTATTGGAAATGGAATAGAATATGCTAAAAAGGCTACTTTTAATTATTATGCTGTTGCTGTTGGAAGCAGATCAATATCAGTAAATGTATCTGAAGATACTGGGTATTATAATATTATTGTTAAATTAGCCGGTGCTAATTATACAGAATCTGGTAAATATTATGCAAGATGCGTATCATTAAATAAGGTTACTTTAACATTAAAAGCAAATTAAAAATACATCATTTTGATGTATTTTCTTTTATTTTACTTGCTACATAATAATTATCAGTAGTAGTATTAATTATTACTGCTTTATTTTTATCTAGTTTACCATAACCAAATACCATATTTTTTAATGTAGTACTTTCTTTTGATTTATCTTCTTCGTTATTAATAATACATTTTTTAGGAGTTAATATTAATAAATAATATGTATAATCAACATCACTTCTAACTATTTTACCATCATTTGTTTCATAACCATATTCATATTTATAAGTTCCATAACAGAAATTATCATCAGTATCATTAGTAACATATTGAACATAACTCATATTTTTTTCAAAACTATAAAAACCACCACTA
>CAYZUC010000175.1:254-3273 GCA_964481705.1 uncultured Lachnospiraceae bacterium | reverse complement strand
AAAACCTCAAATGCCATTACTGTTTTGGATTTAAACAGTTCAGATGTTTTCATTTCTTACCTCCTTAGCTGCACTTACAAGGTTCTGAAGACTCAGAACTGTTTCCTCGTTTCCTCTGGTTTTAAGTCCACAGTCCGGATTTACCCAGAGTTTTTCTTTAGGAATACGCTCAAGCATTTTATAAAGTGTCTGTTTTATTTCATCTTTTCCAGGTACTCTCGGTGAATGAATATCATAAACACCGGGACCTACTTCTGTACGGAAATTTTTTTCTCTTAGAACATCAAGAATAGTCAGATCCGAACGGCTTGCTTCAAATGTTATCACATCAGCATCCATGTCGTCTATTTCAGTAATTATATCAGAAAAATCGCTGTAACACATATGTGTGTGTATCTGTGTCTGAGGTTTTACTCCGCTGTGAACCAGTCTGAATGCCGGAATGGCCCAGCTAAGATACTGTGACTTCCAGTCTGATTTTCTTAGTGGCAGTTTTTCACGAAGTGCTGCTTCATCTATCTGTATAATTCTTATACCGCTTGCTTCAAGATCAAGTACCTCTTCACGTACAGCGATTCCTATCTGATATGCACATTCCTTAAGCGAAATATCTTCTCTTGGAAATGACCAGTTAAGTATGGTAACAGGACCCGTGAGCATACCCTTTACTGGCTTGCCAGTAAGGCTCTGTGAATATTCCGACCATTTTACAGTCATAGGCTTTGATCTCGAAATGTCCCCCCATATCACAGGAGGCTTTACACATCGTGTACCATATGACTGCACCCACGCGTTCTGAGTAAATATAAATCCATCAAGGCATTCACCGAAATATTCAACCATGTCATTACGTTCAAACTCTCCATGTACGAGAACATCCAGTCCAGTCCTCTCCTGAAGTAAAATGCATTCTGAAATTTTCTGTTTATTGAATGTTTCATACTGCTTCTGTGTAATCTCGCCTTTTTTATATCTTCTTCTGTTCTCCCTGACATCAGCAGTCTGAGGAAATGACCCTATTGTAGTAGTCGGAAGCAAAGGAAGTCTGAACTCAGATTTCTGGATCTTCTCACGCTTTTCAAATTCAGGCAGTCTTATAAAATCATTGTCAGAAAGTGAGGATACCTTTTTCTGAACTTCTTTATTTTCACAGTATCTTTTTTCAGACAACAGCTGAATGTTTGAGATATATTCAGGAGTTTCAGATGATGCCGGTGATGATATTATTCTGCTTATCTGATAAAGCTCACCAAGTTTTTCTTCAGCAAACGAAAAATATTTCAGATAATTTTCGTTCAGATCATTTTCATTTTTTATGGTATATGGAACATGAAGCAATGAACATGATGTACTCAGAATAATGTTACTGCAGTATTTTGTGAGTTTATTAATATTGTCTATTGTATTCTTATAATTGTTTTTCCATATGTTCTTACCGTTTATCAGACCAGCAAATAGTGTTTTATTTTCAGGAAACCCATAACTTTCAATAAGCTCATATGTTTTTTTGCCCTCTACAAAGTCAAGACCGATACCGTCAAAATCAAGCTCACATACTTCTTTATAGCAGTCCCTTATATCGCCGAAATATGTCTGACAAACAACTAAAATATTTTTCCTGTATGACAGTACTTTTTTATATATCAGGGTGAATATTTCCCTGTCTTCATCACTCATGTCACATACCAGACAAGGTTCATCAAATTCGATCCACTCTGCCCCCAGTGCTGAAAATTTCTCAAGTATATCACAGTAGGCTTTTGTGATCTGCTCAATAAAATCCTCTGATTTTTTTGTTCCTGTAAACCTTGTAAGTTTCAGAAAAGTAAATGCCCCAATGATAACAGGACGTGTGATAATATTATTTTCTTTAGCTTCATTAAATTCATCAAACGGCTTTGTTCCGACAAGTCTTATTTCTGTATTATCGTCTGCTTCCGGTACCATATAGTGATAGTTTGTATTAAACCACTTTTTCATAGGCAGGGCTCTCACATCACCGTTGCTGCCCTGATATCCTCTTGCCATAGCAAAATATCTGTCTGTATCAGAAAGTCCCGGTATATTATACCTCTGAGGAATAACGTTAAGCAGTACTGCAGTATCAAGCATACTGTCATAAAATGAAAAATCCCCTGACGGAATATTATCTATATTATTTTTTCGCTGTATGTTCCAGTGTTCAAGACGAAGAGCTGCTGCTTTGTTCTGAAGCTGTTCTTCTGTTATTTCATTTCTGAAATATTTTTCGCAAGCAAATTTAAGTTCACGAAGGCTTCCTATCCTTGGATATCCTATAATTGATGTTTTCATACTAAATCTCCTTTTTACCTTGTTTTCTGTAACTTAAGTATAGCATATATTTTTAGACATATGGTAACACCTATATTTTATTTTTAACCATAGCTTTTAACTATGGATTCTAAAAAAATGCAGCAGGGATTTCGACTCTGCGGAGTCGACCGGGCTTTGCGATCGCCCGGACTTCGCACATGTTTTCACATTAGATGGATAATAAATCTAAAATAGATTTATTCGATTTATTTATAATTTTATTATATTATTTTAAGTTTAAATGATATAGAATAATATCAGAGACATACTATATAGTCACAACAATACATCTTTATTTTTATTAAACTCATTCCGAAGGGAGAAAAAAACATGACTAACGTAAAAGGTAAATGGGCGTTCATCACAGGCGCAAGCAGAGGAATAGGATATCTTACTGCAAAATTCATGGCAGACAAGGGATGTAATCTTGTTATCCAGAGCAGAAAGATCGAAGATATCGAAAAAACTGCTGATCAAATAAGAAGTGCAGGAGTACAGGTACATGCTGTATGCGCTGAACTTTCAGATCCTGGATCTGTTAAGAAAATGCTTGATGAGATCGACAGCCTTGGAGTAAATATTGAACTTGTTATGAACAATGCAGGAATACAGATAGCATACAGAAATGATTACTTCAGTACACCTGTTTCAGACTATACACAGAGTCTGCTTGTAAATACAGTTG
>CAYZUC010000175.1:0-244 GCA_964481705.1 uncultured Lachnospiraceae bacterium | reverse complement strand
GCTCCGGCACTTATCTGCTATCACTTTATGCCAAAAATGATCTCAAACGGCTTTGGACGAATTGTAAACACTACAAGCGGTATAGCACTTGAACCACAGCAGGCAGGATATTCTGCAAGCAAAGCCGCTCTTGACAAAATAACTATTGACCTTGGCTCCACAGTAAATGGTACTGATGTTATGATAAATCTTACTGATCCTGGCTGGTGCAGAACTGACCTTGGCGGACAGGCTGCCCCTAATT
>CAYZUC010000174.1:3136-3362 GCA_964481705.1 uncultured Lachnospiraceae bacterium | reverse complement strand
GGCTCATATCCCAGACTACGAATTGTCTCCCCAATAATAACTCTTGTAGCAAGATCAACAATCGGAATACCGGTTACCTTACTAATATAAGGCACCGTACGGGAAGAACGAGGATTAACCTCGATTACAAATACTTCCTCATCCACTGCAATGAACTGGATATTAATCAAACCAACAACATGAAGTGCTTTAGCGAGTCTTCTTGTATATTCTGCAATAATCTCTT
>CAYZUC010000174.1:0-3126 GCA_964481705.1 uncultured Lachnospiraceae bacterium | reverse complement strand
CCGTCACATACCGCATCAACCTCTATCTCCTTACCCATCAGGTACTTATCAACCAAAATCGGATGATCCTGAGCAATTCGATTGATAATGTCAATGAACTCCTCAACCTCATTCTCATTAAATGCGATTCTCATACCCTGTCCGCCAAGTACGTAAGAAGGTCTTACCAGAACCGGATATCCCAGTTCTCCTGCTGCTTTTTTCGCTTCCTCAGCAGTAAATACCGTATGACCGGATGGTCTCGGAATCTCACACTGTTCGAGAATCTCGTCAAACAGCTCTCGATCCTCTGCCGCATCAACATTCTCAGCCGAAGTACCAAGAATCGGTACTCCCATTTTCATCAAAGCCTCAGTAAGCTTAATTGCCGTCTGTCCACCAAACTGAACCACCGCTCCATCCGGTTTCTCAACATTTACTATATTCTCTACATCCTCAGGAGTCAAAGGCTCAAAGTACAATTTATCTGCAATATCAAAATCAGTACTTACTGTCTCCGGATTGTTATTTACGATAATCGTCTCATATCCCGCCTTGGAAAATGCCCAGGTACTATGAACAGAACAATAATCAAACTCGATTCCCTGACCAATACGAATCGGTCCGGAGCCAAGTACTAGTACCTTTTTCGTCTTACCTGTAGGCTGTACTTCACCACTTTCATCTTCGCTTCCAAATACCGAGTAGAAGTATGGGGTTGCTGCTTTAAACTCAGCAGCACAGGTATCAACCATTTTAAATGCAGCGGTAATACCATTCTCATAACGCATCTTCTTAATATCTGCTTCTGAAATGCCGGTCAATCTTGCTATGACATTATCCGGGAACTCAATCCTTTTTGCTTCTCGTAATAAATCTAC
This sequence comes from uncultured Lachnospiraceae bacterium, assembly GCA_964481705.1. Classification (GTDB taxonomy): domain Bacteria; phylum Bacillota; class Clostridia; order Lachnospirales; family Lachnospiraceae; genus CAYZUC01. The sequence continues at coordinate 2,266 of CAYZUC010000174.1, read as the reverse complement.
TGTAAGCTCTTCTGTCTTTAATGCCTGTTCCATCTCAGTCAGAATCGCAATCTTATCAATGAACCATACATCTACCATGGTAATCTTATGAATTTCTTCATAAGAGATACCTCTGCGAATCGCTTCTGCAATTACATAGATTCTCTGGTCATCTACTATTTGCATTCTTTCCAGCAATTCCTCTCGATCAAGCTCTGTAAAATCATAGCTCAATAAGCAGTCAACATGCTGCTCGAGTGAGCGAATTGCTTTCATCATGGCACCTTCGAAGTTATTCGCAATACTCATAACCTCACCGGTAGCTTTCATCTGCGTAGTTAAGGTTCTTTTTGCAGTGATGAACTTATCAAAAGGTAGTCTTGGAATCTTCACTACACAATAATCCAATGTCGGCTCAAAGCTGGCATAGGAGTTCTGAGTGATTGCATTTTTAATCTCATCCAAGGTATAGCCAAGTGCAATTTTTGCAGATACTTTAGCAATAGGATAACCGGTAGCCTTACTTGCAAGAGCCGAGCTGCGGCTTACTCGTGGGTTAACCTCAATAACACAATACTCAAAGCTGGTTGGGTGCAATGCATACTGTACATTACAGCCTCCCGTAATAGCCAATTCATTGATAATATTTAAAGCAGAGCTACGAAGCATCTGATATTCCTTGTCACTCAAAGTCTGAGAAGGTGCAACAACGATACTATCTCCGGTATGAACGCCAACAGGATCGATATTCTCCATGTTGCAGACGGTAATACAATTACCCGCCGCATCACGCATTACTTCATACTCTATCTCCTTCCATCCCGCTATACAACGCTCAACAAGAACCTGTCCTACACGAGATAAGCGAAGACCATTTGCCAGAATCTCTTCCAGCTCAACCTGATCGTTTGCGATTCCGCCACCACTTCCTCCTAATGTATACGCAGGACGAAGAACAACCGGATATCCGATAGAAGCCGCAAATGAAACGCCATCCTCAATGTTCTCGACAACCTTAGAAGGGGCACAAGGCTCACCAATCTTTTCCATGGTTTCCTTAAATTCGAGACGATCTTCTGCCTTCTTGATTGTAGCGGCAGTTGTACCAATCAAACGTACATGATACTTCTCCAGAATTCCCTTTTCTTCCAATTCCATTCCAAGGTTCAGTCCAGCCTGTCCTCCCAGGGTGGGAAGTACACTGTCTGGTCTTTCCTTTGCTATCAATTGTTCCAAAACTTCTATTGTCAAAGGCTCAATATAAACCTTATCTGCAATATCCTTATCTGTCATGATGGTAGCAGGATTGGAATTAACAAGTACCACCTCTATTCCCTCTTCCTTAAGGGAACGACAGGCCTGTGTTCCTGCATAATCAAATTCTGCTGCCTGACCGATTACAATCGGGCCGGAGCCGATAACCAATACTTTTTTAATATCTTTATTTTTAGGCATGATTAATTTACCCCTTTCATCATGTTAATAAAACGGTCAAATAAGAAGGACGAATCCTGTGGACCCGGACATGCTTCCGGATGGAACTGCACCGTAAAAATATTCTTACCGGTGTAGCGTAATCCCTCATTGGTACCGTCATTTACATTGCAAAAGGCCGGGGTAGCAACAGCAGGATCCACAGAATCGGTATTTACTACATATCCATGATTCTGAGATGAAATATAAACGCGATTCGTAGAGAGATCCTTAACTGGATGATTGCCTCCACGATGACCATATTTTAGTTTGTAGGTATCGATACCATTTGCCAGCGCCATCAACTGATGTCCCAGACAGATTGCAAAAATGGGAACATCGGACTCATACAGCTTCTTGATTTCCTGAATAATCGAAGTGCATTCCTTCGGATCTCCAGGTCCGTTGGAGAGCATAATTCCATCCGGCTTGTCCGCAAGAATCTCCTCTGCTGTTGTAAGTGCAGGATATACAGTAACGTGACATCCACGTGCGGCAAGGCTCTTTGCTATGTTTGCTTTTGCTCCAACATCTAACAAGGCAACCCTTAAACCGGCTCCATTTAGTTCTCGTACCAAAGATGGTTTTTTCTCACGATGTCCATCACCGAATCCTGATGGATTAAAAACTGCACTACCTGAAATAGGACCATTCTCCGACAAATCTTTTACAGCCTCAACTACATATTTATGTTCACAGGTGACCTTTTCTACCACTTTTCCGGTAGTATAGGCTTTTAACTTTGGAATAATTTCATCTATCTTATACTTTTCATTCGTCGTAATCATACCATTCATGGTACCTTTTTCACGAA
>CAYZUC010000173.1:0-3413 GCA_964481705.1 uncultured Lachnospiraceae bacterium | reverse complement strand
CCGGGCGGATTCCGGACTTACACCGGTTAGAAACGTGCGCCGCCAGGCGCACATGTAAAATCGGGCTCCTCTTTCGAAGAGCCCGTATAGTATTCTTTTATTTGTATCTTATAATCTCTTTAATAAAGCTTCTCTTTGCTCTTCATAACCTGGTTTTCCAAGTAATGCGAACATATTTTTCTTATAGCTCTCAACACCAGGCTGATTAAATGGATTAACACCCAGCATGTATCCACTGACTCCACATGCGAATTCGAAGAAGTAGAACAACTGTCCTAAATAGAACTCGTTTGCTTCTGGAATGTTCAATACGGTGTTTGGCACATTCCCATCGGTATGTGCAAGAATAGTTCCGTTCATCGCACTCTTATTGACAAAATCAACCGTCTTACCAGCGAGATAGTTCAATCCATCGAGGTCTACCGGCTCTTTTCCAAGAGTAAGCTCTTCGCGGGATTTTTCCAGATTAATTACAGTTTCAAACATAATTCTGGCACCATCCTGAATAAACTGTCCCATAGAGTGAAGATCCGTTGTAAGATCAACGCTTGCAGGGAAGATACCCTTCTGGTCTTTTCCCTCGCTCTCGCCATAAAGCTGTTTCCACCATTCGGATACATAATGGATGCTTGGCTCATAATTTGCAAGGATCTCAACGGTCTTACCTTTTCTTAGCAGGATATTACGTACTGCTGCATATTTTAAAGCATCGTTCTCAGCAAATGGCTGGTTGATAGCTGCTTCTCTTCCACTTGCTGCACCTTCCATCAATTTGTCGATATCTGCACCGCTCACTGCAATGGGAAGAAGTCCTACTGCTGTAAGAACGGAGAAACGTCCTCCGACATCATCCGGTACGACAAATGTTTCATAACCTTCTTCTGTAGCAAGATTCTTAAGGGAACCTTTTACTTTATCGGTTGTTGCGTAAATTCTCTTTGCTGCTTCTGCCTTGCCATATTTTTTCTCAAGCATTTCCTTGAATACACGGAATGCAATAGCCGGCTCTGTGGTTGTTCCAGACTTGGAAATCATATTGATGGAGAAATCACGGTCTCCAACTACATCCATTAAGTCCTTGATATATGTTGTGCTAATGCTGTTACCAAGGAAGTAAATCTCAGGAGTTTTACGAACTTCCTTGGAAACCTTGTTATAAAAGCTGTGTCTTAAAAACTCAATAGCTGCTCTTGCTCCTAAGTAAGAACCGCCGATTCCGATTACCAATAGTACTTCAGAATCACTTTTGATCTTCTCTGCTGCCTTTTTGATACGGGAGAATTCCTCCTTATCATATGCTACAGGAAGGTCAATCCAACCCAAGAAATCATTACCTGCTCCTTTTTTCGATACGAGGAGTTCCTTTGCATCAAGAACCTGTTTTTCAATATTCTTGATTTCATCTTCTCTGATAAAACCTGCTGCTTTTGAATAATCATAGCTTACTTTGTTACTCATAGATTTTCTCCTTTTTTGTGAATATTATAAACGTTATATAAGATTTTAACTTGAATTACCATTTTTAGCAAGAGAAAACGCTTTTTATTCGGAAATGCCTAGAATGTGCTTTGTGAATTTGTTATAATAGATTCGATAAAACTAACCGCTTATATCCTGACTTGAGAATGGAGGCAAAATTATGAATTACAAACCAAAAGGTGTCTGTTCCACAAATATTGATATTGAAGTGAATGGTGATATTATTCAGTCTGTGCAATTTACAGGCGGATGCAATGGTAATCAGCAGGGAATTGGTCATTTGATTTCCGGTATGAAAATTGATGATGCCATTGAACGTTTGGAGGGTATTCGTTGCGGATTTAAATCTACTTCCTGCCCGGATCAATTAGCTCAGGCCTTGAAACAAATCAGAGGAGCAAAATAAATGAAACGAATTGTATTGACCGGAGGTGGCACAGCCGGACATGTAACACCGAATCTGGCTCTGGTACCTAGTCTTAAGGACGCAGGTTATGAAATTTTCTATATTGGTTCTTATGACGGTATTGAGAAAAAGCTTGCAAGCACTGAAGGACTTCCCTACTATGGGATTTCTTCCGGAAAACTCCGTAGATATTTTGATGTAAAGAATTTCTCAGACCCCTTTCGTGTTATGAAGGGATACATGGAAGCACGCAAGCTGATTAAGAAGATTAATCCCGACATTATCTTTTCCAAGGGAGGCTTTGTCTCCGTTCCGGTCGTTACCGCTGGCAGTCGCTGTGGTGTCCCGGTCATTGTTCATGAATCGGATATGACTCCGGGTCTCGCTAATAAATTGGCGTTTCCATCTGCTTCCAGGATTTGTTGTTCTTTCCGTGAGACAGTAGATTTGCTACCAAAGGATAAGGCTGTCTTTACTGGTTCTCCCATACGAAAAGAGATTCTGACGGGTAGTAAGGAAAAAGCATTGAAATTTACCGGATTTGAATCTGGGAAGCCGGTAATTCTGGTCGTTGGTGGAAGTCTTGGTGCTGCTGCTATTAATGAAGGGATTCGCAAAATTCTTCCAAAGCTGCTTTCTGAGTTTCAGATTATTCATATCTGTGGACGCGGTAAGGTAGATCCTACCATGGCAAATATGGGGGGATATATCCAATATGAGTATATTTCCCAAGAGCTGCCCGATTTGTTTTCCCTAGCTGATATTATTGTCTCTAGAGCAGGCTCCAATTCCATATGTGAATTCCTTGCTTTGAAGAAGCCAAATCTTTTGATTCCGCTACCTGCGGCAAGTTCACGTGGAGACCAGATTCTAAATGCACGTTCTTTTGAAAAGCAGAATTTCTCTATGGTTATGAAGGAAGAAGATATGAATGATGCTTCTCTGTATGAAGCTATTCATACATTATATGAGAGACGTTCCGATTATCGTCATACGATGGATTTAGCCGGAGAAGCCAATGCTGTTAAGACGATTGTAGAATTGATTCAGAAATATACAAAATAAGTATTAGAATCCCATCCCTTAGAAGTTCGTAAGTTTTTCATGACTTCATGGAGATGGGATTTCGTATTTTACTCCATAAGACAGCCGTCAAATGTGACTATGACTCGCTTGCCTCTATGTTAGATTGTCACGATATGCAAGCGTTATTGGAAGATTCTTCCATAATTGCTCTCGTGTTTCATTCTCAGTAAGAACCCGTACTACATCTTTATCCGGCTCGGGGTATACCAGAAAGATATCTTCTTCCCCCAGTTCAGGACGAATGGGGAATGCCAGTTTCTCAATAGTTGTGGAGAACTGCGCATCTACACCTTCCTTATTTCCTCTTGCATCCAGACGTATCCATCTATCCTCCGTCTCCAGATAAACACCACATAGACCATGGTAAATCAGAGTTTTCTGATCTTCTTCACTAAGAGTCAACCTCTGATAGCACAATCCTGCAGGTATTCTCTTTGCCCTG
>CAYZUC010000172.1:0-3460 GCA_964481705.1 uncultured Lachnospiraceae bacterium | reverse complement strand
CCCTAACAGGCGTCACAGCCCATTAAAACGGGCTTAGCCGCCAATCGTTGTGCACAATAGTAAAGAGACCCTACTAAACATTATACGATTATGAAAATATGGGAAGACCAAATAATTGAACGAGATAAAACAATTGTGATTATTGGACCTAATGGTTCTGGTAAAACAAAGTATGGTATCAAATTATCTCAATTGAATAACTGTGACCATATCGGTGCACTTAGAAATATTGCACTCCCCGAGAATCTGCCAATGAAACCATTTCAACAAGCAGAAACCGAAACTCGGGACATACTTAATCGAAAGAAACAAAGATACTGGGAGCTTTCAAATGAAATTGAAACTCTTTTTTCAAAATTAATGGCTGATGATTCGGCTTCTGCTACAAGATTTCGTGATTTATCTTATAAAGGTCAAAGACCAGATATTGAGAAAACAAAAATTATGGAATTGAAAGCTATGTGGGAAGAACTCTTCCCTGATAGACAGATTGGGTTTGATGGGTATGTACCAAAGGTCAAATCTCAATACATGGCAGGAAGTGAGTATGCTGCAAGATTTATGAGCGATGGTGAAAGAGTTGCAATGTATTTAGCTGCACGAGTTCTAGATTCAACAACTGATATAATTGTTATTGATGAACCTGAAGTACATTTTCATTCAAAATTAGCAGTACTTTTTTGGGATACATTAGAAAAGCTTAGACCATCAAAAAAGTTTGTTTATATAACTCATAATTTAGAGTTTGCATTAAGTAGAGACAATCCAGTTTTTTTAATTGTAAAACCAAATCAGAAGCCACAAATAATTGAAAAGGCATCAGATATTCCACAACAAATATCAATTGATTTATTAGCCGCAGCTTCATTATCAATATTTGCAAAAAGAATTGTTTTTTGTGAAGGGAATGCTGAAAAAAGCAAGGATAATAAACTATTAACAACATGGTTTAGTGATAAAGATACGGTAATTGTTCCATTGAGTTCATGTAAAAATGTAATTGAAGCCGTATTAGCGTATAAGAAAACTGATATTATTCAAAACATAACTGTACTTGGAATAATTGACCAAGACTATTCATCTTCAAAAGCTTTAGATGCAATTAGGAACGAACTTTTTGTTTTACCATTCCATGAAATTGAATCACTTATACTTCATGAAGATATAATTAAATCTGTTCTTGAAAATATTGGAAAATCACAAGAAGAAACAATTTCTATAATAAAAGAAGTTAAAGAAAAATCAAAGCAGATTTATTCGAAGGAATTAACAAATAATACAATTAGCGAACGATTTAAAAAAGAAATAGAATTTCAAGTTAATTTTCAAATAAGGGGAGTTAAATCAAATTTGGACGATGAAATCCAAAAAGAAAGCTTCAAAAACATTTTTTCTAACCTAGCTGAAAATGCTGAGCAACTTTATCATCAATGTGAAATAGAAGTTAATGAAGTATTGAAAAAAGATTATCAAGATATTTTAAAAATCTTACCTGGTAAGCCATTGACTACCGTTTTGATTACGAAGTTAGGGATTAAAGCGGAAACGTATCTTGACATAGTTTGCAAACTAATTAAAGATAAAAATGAAATAGTGATTAAATGCCTTGAAAATTATTTACCCAAAAGGACAATATGAAAAACTACTGTGCACAACAAGCGGTATAAAACATTGGGGGTTTAGGTGGTTATGCGAACAGCATCTCTCGCATCAAAGTTGGTTGTACCTTGATAGTGAAGTAGCTCCGTAATCCCCAACGATTTCATACCGCCAGCCGTTAGCAACTATGGTAAGAAAACCGACAGACAGTAGATTTCTTCTAAATAAATCTTTAAATTAATATTGATATGGCATCATTTTACATCGACAGACATTCAAGCGAAAGTGTGAATTCGCAATGGATTAAGCATCTACAAACAAATGCTTACATTAGAGACATTGACAGTATTGTTTCTCAAAATCGGAATGAGTTACAAACAACAATCCAAAATGCATCTGCTGAACAAACAAAAGCTATTCAGCAAGTTTGTGGTAGTCTTAACGATGGATTTGCAGAAGTCAGTAGCCATCTTAAAAATATTAATTCAAATATTTCAGAACTTCGGGGAGAAATTAGTGAGATGGCAGCAATGCTTGATTGGAGACTCTCAATGCTGATTGAAGAACAACGATTAACGAATCAGTTATTGGGTCATATTGCTCAAATATTGCGAATACCTGACAGTCAAAAGCAAAGAGTTTACTATATAGAACAAGGGTTGAAGTATCTAAAGAATGCGTATCTTGAAGGAATCAACAGCCCTTTTTTCATTGATGCAATGGAAGGTTTTATAGAAGCTGAAAAGATAGAAAAAAAGGATTATATCACTCTTAATAGAATTGGTCAAATCTACTTATACTCTCAAAAATACTTAAACATACCTTTAGCCCAAGAGTATTTTTTAAAGTCTGCGAGAGAGGCTATGGTAGAAGCAAATGCAGGAGGAACAACCGTTTCTAATCACTTTACGCCTTCTGGGAACCAACCATTAATTTATTCTCAAAATCCATTTACAGCAGCACAAGCAGAGGCTTATTTATATGCTAGTCGAACTTGTTATCTTCAACAAAAGTATTCTGAAGCCATTGAACTTGCAGGTAAAGCATATCAATTGATACCGGAATTTGTTGAAGCCGGTTTTGAACAAGCTAAATATTTAGCGGCTAATAATCAAGAAAATGAGGCAGCACAAGTCTTAGAAACTGTAATTAATAAAGATAGGTTGTTTTCAATAAAAACTCTTAATGATAAAGACCTAGCAAGTAAACCACAAATCTTAAAACTTTTGGAAAGATTACAACAGTCTGTGATTTCAATTGCAAATAAGGAATTACAGGAATGTACTAATTCAATGTGTTCAAACTCTAAAGCCTCAAGCATATTAAATGAAATACAAAATAATATTTCTAAAAACAGCTTCCTAGCTGGAATGAAAGCTCTTGATTTATTAAATGCAAATTACTCACTTTCCTATTTGTCATATTCAAAGGGAGAATATAATGGAATTAATCAAAGAGTAATTTCAAGTCCACAAAAACTTTCAAGTTTTGTTAAAGCCGAAGCATATAGCCCACGTCAGCTAGAGAATTTAAGACAAGAAATGATTCAAGAAGCTTCCAAAGACAATGCATATATGGGAATTTTCTTTGGTGGTATTGGAGGAATCGTTATTGGATTTTTCAGAGGTTGTACTGTAAAAGATTTTTCAATGGATTGGGGTACTTTATTTCTAACAGCAATAGTTTGTGCTGGACTTGGTGCTTTAATTGGCTATATAAGTGGACAATTTACAGATACATCAATAAAATAATACAAAGGTGAATCATTAAGAAAAAAGAACCACAAGTTGCTAACAAAGTGTAGCAGCAATAAGGGTTTCAGTGGTAATTCAAGCATTCTACCCCGCTCAAACTTCGGTGT
>CAYZUC010000171.1:0-3588 GCA_964481705.1 uncultured Lachnospiraceae bacterium | reverse complement strand
GCCGCTGTGTAAGCGGTTTCTTTTAATGCTATGTACTCATGTTTGAGTATTTACGTAATACCTGTTATCGTAACCGGCTCTTTGATACCCTCACTACCGGAATAGTAATCGCGATGCAGCATCAGCGATTCATCACTATTTGGTATGATCGTAACAGTCTGATCTGCTGATTTGTACCATAAAGTCCCAGCGGAGATTGTCGGAAGCTGGACACTTCTCTTACAATGTACAGGTGTCTTCAAGACAGTCAATGCACTACATCCGTTTAGGAAACTATTGACCTCTTTTACTGCATTCATATCAAAAGAAGACAAATCCAGAAATTTATAAGCCGTACAACCGTCAAACATATTTGACATAGTCACAACGTTTTCCGTATGAAAGGAACTCAGATTTACTCCTTTCAGATTGCTGCATCTACGAAACATATTCCCCATATCGGTAACATTTCCGGTATCAAATGAGGATAAATCCAAATATGTCAAACGTGCGCAACTGTCAAACATTTCATTCATTGTATTTACTTTTTTTGTATCGAAATTACTTACATCAATACTCTCAAGCTGCTCACATCCATAAAACATACCAGACATACTAGTAACCTTTGAAGTATTCAAATGACTTAAATTCAAAGAACTGATTGAGGAGCATCCCGAAAACATATTACGCATATTTGTTACATTTCCGGTATCCAGCTTATCTATATAAAGTTCACGAAGATTCCTGTTAGCCTGAAACATATTCTGCATATTCGTAGTATTGGATGCTTCCAGATTGCGAATATCAATCTTGGTAACACTATGACATCCATTAAACATATACGAAATATCTCCGTTTAGGTTTTCAGATGTGAAGCTGCTTAAATCCAACTCTCTTAACTGACTACATTCGTAAAACATAGATTGCATATTTTCCACGTTACTTGTGCAAAGTCCAGTCATATTCAACGTTTCCAAAGTAGGAATGTCATAGAACATACAGTACATAGACTCCACTTTTTCTGTGTTAAAATGACTGAGATCCAAATGAGTAAAAGAATCCGAATTTGCGAACATTAACCCCATATCTTTTACGTTGGATGTGTCAAAATGACTAAAATCCACTGTTTCCAAAGACAATGAATAGCGAAACATACTGTTCATATTTTCTACAGATGTTGTGTTAAAATGTGATAAATCTAGAGAAGTCAAACCCGTCTTACTAAAACAGTCTTGCATACTTGTCACGTTACTCGTGGTATCAAAGCTGCTTACATCCAGGGTACTTAGATGGATGCAACCATAGAACATAGAGTCCATAGTCTCTACACTACTCATATCAAAATCACTCAAATCCAACGAAGTAAGCGACTCACATCGGGAAAACATAGACTCCATATTCTTTACGTGAGAAGTATCAAAACCACTTACGTCCACACTTTCCAATTCACTACACCCATTAAACAAACAATACATGGTAGTAACCTTTGAGGTATCTATTCCTGTAAAATTAATCTCTTGCAACTCGGAGCATTCCTCAAACATATCTTTCATACTTGTGACATTAGACGTATCGCAACTACTCAGATCAATCGTTTCCAGAGAGGAACACATATAAAACATATTATACATATCGGTAACATGGTCAGTCTCTAGTTGACTGATATCCATGCTCGTCATATTGGTACACGAATCAAACATATTACACGTACGTGTAATATCATTGATTGATACTTGTGCTGATATAATATCTTCTGTATAAGCTGTCCAAGGAGCTCTGATTTGGAAATCCTTTTTTGTCGGATCATCATAATCTCCCGTACCAGTTACCGTCAGTCTTCCTGCTTGACTAATTTCCCAAGTAATATGACCATAGTATCTGTCAATGGTGCCTCCGGCAATTGATAAGACCTCATTTTCCGATAAGGTATCCTCTTCCAGAAGAACTTCCTCTGATGATATCGAATAATCTTCAGACACAGTTTTCTCCGCCGGCTCTATCTCATTCGGCGACGTTGCTTCCTCTGGTAATTCTATCTCTGACAATGAATTCTCTGAGCTGGTCTTATCATTTACTGGCTCGTTAATCTCTTCCTCATATATATAGGGACTACTGTTTAAATTCTCAGCAAATACCTCTAGCCGAAGCGAAGATACTAACAGAATTCCAATCAATAAAATACTCAATGTTTTATGCAATCTCTTTGACATCTTATGTTCTCCTTTGTAAGTAGCAAAACTAGTTATTTACTCGCACGATAGATCGCCAACATATCCTCCTCATTTAGTAGTTTTGCGGAACCCATTGCTCCTCCAACACCAACTGCGCATTTATGTGCCATCTCGACAAGCTGTTCCTCTGTTGCATCGACCCCAAGCTCACGAAGACTGGTCGGCATATGAATCTCACGGTAAAAGTCCTCCATAGCCTCGATTCCCTTTAAGGCAATCTCCTCATCGGAACCGGAAGCTTCCACTCCCATCACATGGATTGCAAATTTCTTAAATCTACTCAGGCAATTCAAGTACACATACCTCGCCCAGCTTCCCCAGACTGCTGCAAGTCCTGCTCCGTGTGCCACATCAAATAGACCACCCAGCTCATGTTCTAATTTATGCGCCATCCAGTCACCACCATCATTACCACAACCGGTAAGTCCATTATGAGCAAGACTTCCCGCCCACATCACTTCTGCTCTCGCCTCGTAATTTTTCGGGTCCTTAACTAGTATCTTAGCATTGCTCATAACTGTGCGGATCAATCCTTCTGCTATAGCATCCGTAATCTGCAGGTTAGCACCCTGTGTAAAATAACGTTCCATCGTGTGCATCATAATATCCGTACATCCACAAGCCGTCTGATAATCCGGTAGCGTCATCGTAAGCTCCGGATTCATAATTGCGAATTTCGGACGCGAGTAGTCACTGCTATAACCTCTCTTTACCAATCCCTCTTCCTTGGTAATAACGGAGGAATCACTCATCTCACTACCAGTCGCTGACAAGGTCAAAATAACACCAATCGGCAGACAAGCCGTTGCTTTTCTCTTATAATCATAGAAATCCCATACATCCCCTTCATTGGTCACACCATAACCAATCGCTTTAGCGGAATCAATTGCACTTCCACCACCCAACGCCAGAATAAAATCAACGCCTTCTTTCTTACACAATTCAATTCCCTCATAAACCAATCCCAAACGAGGATTCGGAACAGCTCCTCCAAGTGAGATATAAGGAATTCCGGCTCCGTCTAGAATATCTGTTACGTTCTGTAACAGACCCGATCTTATTACGCTGCCTCCACCATAATGAATCATTACCTTCTTTCCACCGAATTCCTGAATCAATTCTGCAACCTGCTTCTCTGTTCCCTTTCCAAAAACTACTTTTGTAGGTGTGTAATACTGAAAGTTTTGCATAAAATTCTCCTTTATAATTTGATTATGAGTTCCCATTTCCCGTTTCTTTTTCCATCAATTCTCCTAATATAACCCTTCTCTCGTAATTCCACAATCCTCATTTTACCATACAACTAGTATCTCATATTCACATGAAATTTACACCTTATTTTTCTCAAAAGAAGTATAAAATAAGAGGCTCTCCGTTT
>CAYZUC010000170.1:0-3633 GCA_964481705.1 uncultured Lachnospiraceae bacterium | reverse complement strand
ATGAGATACAACGATGACAGTATTTTCAAAGTTAATCAGGAATTCTTCTAACCATGCAATAGCATCCAAATCCAAATGGTTGGTAGGCTCATCCAGAAGTAGAATGTCGGGATTGCCAAAAAGCGCTCTTGCTAAGAGAACCTTTACCTTCTGACTACCATTTAGAGTGTTCATAATGGAGTAGTGTAAATCAGTCTCAATACCAAGACCATTTAAAAGAGTAGCCGCATTGGATTCTGCTTCCCATCCATCCATTTCTGCAAATTCAGCCTCGAGCTCACTGGCACGAATACCGTCCTCGTCGGAGAAATCCTCTTTTGCATAAATCGCATCTTTCTCTTTCATGATATCGTATAGTCTTTGATTACCCATGATTACAGTATCCATAACGGAAAATTCATCATATTTAAAATGATCCTGCTCCAAAACGGATAATCGCTGACCGGGAGTAATGGAAATATCTCCGTTGGTTGTATCCAGTTTACCGGACAAAATCTTTAAGAAGGTAGACTTTCCTGCTCCATTTGCGCCAATCAGACCATAGCAGTTTCCTTCTGTGAATTTAATATTAACGTCTTCAAATAACGCCTTTTTTCCTAAGCGTAGTGTTACATTATTTGCACTAATCATAATTTGACCTTTCCTATATATATGTGTTTGACCGCCGTTTTCTATTTTACAGAAATATGGCGAATTTGCAAGTAGTATTTGAAGGTATCGGCGTTTTGACGTATAATGTGCAAGGAAAACAATTGAAATTGTGATATTTTGATTGAGAAAGAAGTGAAAATGATATGAAAAGATGTGTCATCTTGATAAATCCTTATTTTAAATTAAAGTCCTTTCTAAATCAGCCCATACGATTGAAGGAAGAATTGGAGAAACTGGGAGTTGAGACCTCCATTGCAACAACCGGTGAATATACGGTTATGATGGAAGACAATGTCACCAAAAGTAATCTAACGAATTGTGATTTTGCTATTTATCTGGATAAAGACAAATATTACTCACGAATGCTGGAAAAGACAGGAATGAGACTTTTTAACTCACACGATGCAGTGGTGGCCTGTGATGATAAAATGGAGACGATCATTCGCTTATCGGATCATGGAATCACGATGCCGGATACTATTCCGGGAGCACTGTGTTTTACAAAGGATGCTTCTATTACGGAAATGAAAGAAAGGATAGAGTTTATAATAAACCGTTTGGGATTTCCTTGTATAGCAAAGGAATGCTATGGTTCTCTTGGAAGTGGTGTTTACAAAGTCGAAACGAGAGAACAGCTTATTGCTTGCATGGAAAAGCTTATGAATCGACCACATTTGTTTCAAAAGATGATTTCGGAAAGCTATGGAAAAGATGTACGTGTAATCGTAATTGGTGGAAAAGCAATCGGAGCAATTGTTCGACAGGCAGATGGAGATTTTCGCTCCAATTTAGAGCTGGGAGGTACCGCTAGGCCATTTATGCTTACAAACACTTTTCAAGAGGCTGCAGAGAAGTGTGCAAAGATATTGGGACTGGACTATTGTGGGGTCGATCTCCTGTTTGGAGAAGGAGACATGCCTGTAGTATGCGAAGTCAACTCAAATGCTTTCTTTGGAGGTTTTGAAAGTGTTACGGGAATCAATGTCGCAGGAGAGTACGCGAGGTACATTCATGAGACAATGTACCATACCATACGCGAAACAAAAAGAGTGCATGAGTGAGAAGGAAACATAGGAAGTCATGCATGAATTAGTTGACATGTTTGAGGACACCTCGTTATAATCAAATGAGGTATAGAAATTCATTTGGCAATTGTGAAAGAGAGGAATGTAACATGAGTTATGCGGATGTCTTATTTAAGGATATGTGTGAAGATATCTTGGCGAACGGAGTCAGTACCGAGGGCGAAAAAGTACGTCCGAAGTGGGAGGATGGTACAAGCGCTTATACCATCAAGAAATTTTGTGCTGTGAATCGTTATAATCTTCAGGAAGAGTTCCCCGCACTTACCTTTCGTAAGACGAACTTAAAGAATGCGGTAGATGAGATTTTGTGGATTTGGCAGAAGAAGTCGAATAATGTCCATGATTTGCATTCGCATATATGGGATAGCTGGGCAGATGAAGAGGGTTCTATCGGAAAAGCATATGGTTATCAGCTTGGAGTAAAGCATTCGTATAAAGAAGGAATGATGGATCAGGTAGATCGTGTGATTTATGATCTTAAGAATAATCCTTTCAGTAGAAGAATTATGACGAATATTTATGTTCATCAGGATTTACATGAGATGAATCTGTATCCATGTGCCTACAGCATGACCTTTAATGTGACACAAAGGGCAGGAGAGGATAAGCTTATCTTAAATGCTGTTTTGAATCAACGGTCACAGGATATTCTGACAGCGAATAACTGGAATGTCGTACAATATGCAGTACTTGTTCATATGCTGGCGCAGGTATGTGATATGATACCTGGGGAGTTAGTTCATGTCATTGCGGATGCCCATATCTACGATCGTCATATCGATATTGTAAAGGAATTGATTAAAAGACCTATGTATCCGGCACCAAAGTTCTGGATGAATCCCAATATCAAAGACTTTTACCAATTTACAACCGATGATTTCCGTCTGGACGATTATGTGACGGGAGAGCAGGTAAAGCACATCCCCGTAGCGGTGTAATGATGATAAAAGACCGGATACAGGTTGAAGTATCCGGTCTTTTTTTAATGCATTTCGTCTGATACTCCCAAAAGGTAATCGCAGGACACATCAAAATACTTGGAAAACTGTACAAGCATCTGGAGATTGGGAGTTCTTCTTCCTGTTATATATCCGTTTAATGTGGAAGGTGAAATTGCGAGATCAGAACAAATTCTAGTACGCGAGCGATGTGATATTGAAATGAGATATTTCAGTCGGTTTCCGAATATGATATCCATTTTACCTCCTATCTGCCAAGCAACTTTGACGCGATGTGGTAATAAAATTGATTTCATATACTATTATAAAGTATCTTAACCTTGAAGTATATTACGCGAACAGGTAATTGCATTTTTTGCTAAATAAAAGTATAATATTATAGTCTATTTCAAAATAATAGAGAAGGGATGGTGATGACCGGATGGCAGAAGAAAATAAGGTAGAATTGAAGCTCGATGATGGCAGAATACAGGCCATGAAAGAATATCTGAGTCCGGAAGAGCTCTATCAGGATTTAATTGAGCGAGTTCGTAAATATCATCCGTCTGATGACATTTCCATGATTCAGAAGGCTTATGATCGTGCTTATAAAGCACATGAGAATCAGGTAAGAAAATCTGGCGAGCCCTATATTATACATCCTCTTTGTGTCGCGATTATCCTGGCTGATTTGGAGCTGGATAAAGAGACAATTGTAGCAGGTCTTCTTCATGATGTAGTCGAAGATACCATTATGACGAATGAAGAAATCGTTGAGGAATTTGGTGAAGATGTTGCACATCTGGTAGATGGTGTCACTAAGCTGAATAAGCTCCAGTATAATGGAGATATGGTTGAGATGCAGGCCGATAACCTTCGTAAAATGTTCCTTGCCATGGCAAAGGATATACGAGTTATCATGATAAAGCTTGCGGATCGTCTGCATAATATGCGTACCT
>CAYZUC010000169.1:0-3820 GCA_964481705.1 uncultured Lachnospiraceae bacterium | reverse complement strand
CGGTTCGATTCCGGTCACGAGCAGTAGTTAAAAAGAAGGAGAAACGTTAATTTTATCACGTTTCTCCTTTGCTTTATGGAAGCTCTAAGTAAGTATCTTACTATATATCTTAACAATCGTTTCTTCTGACCAACCGTTACTTTCATAAAACCTCATGGCAGAATCATTCTCATTTAACACAAACAGAGCGCCCTTTTTGATTCCGAGGTCTATCAAGCTTTCTTCGACCAGCTTCAATAGTTTGGAAGCCACACCTTGGTGCCTGAAATCCGGTGAAACAGCTAGATGATTAATGAATCCTCGACGTCCATCATGACCACAGAATATGACTCCAATTATTTTTGTATCGACCAGCGCCAAATAACTGAGCATTGGATTTCGTTTCATATATGAGCAAATTCCTGCCACGCTGTCCTCTCCATTTTCATGAAGGTGTACTCCAGGAATATTACCTAGAAAATCTAGTGCATCTTCAATGTCATTCGTATTCATAATTCGGTATTCAATTGATTTCATATTTTCTCCCTGTTGTTTACATACTTACGATTTTCTTCAGTGTATTAGCAGTTCTAATAGTAATGAATTCACCAATTCCTGCACTTGCTGTTTTTTTCCACCAGTTTGCCTTTGCATATTGCCTTCTGTCAAAGGACCAGAAGATAGAATTCTTATAAATACTTATTTGTTCAAGTTCTTTCGTTGGTTCCCCAATTTTATCTGAGATGATTTCAGCTGTGATGTCCATGACAAAAATCATATTATCATATATTTCTTTGGAGCCGGTTCCCCACCACTCGGGAGCTTCATGAAGGATATCCTGCAACTCGTCCTGCAAAATAACAAAGACAGGGATATCTAGAGAAAAACATTCCATGATCATAGTCTTTATGTTTTCTTCGAGAGACGTTTTGTTACACGCGTCTGTTGAAAAAACTATGTTTCCACTATTCAAATAAGTACAAATGTCATAGTATCCTAATTCTTTAAAGCATGCCCTCAGTTCCTGCATGTCAATCTTATTTTTTCCACTAATATTGATTCCTCTTAATAAGGCTATATATCTATTCATTTTTCATTCATTCTGAAGTGTATTTGAAAATCTGCTAAAAGAAGAATTGCTGTCTTCGTTCCAAATGTATTCAATACTATCCGCGATTTCGAGAGCAGTTTCTCTTCCGTATCGATCTGCCATAAAGCCAAGCGACATATCTATACCGGCAGAAACCCCGGAAGAGGTATAACAGTTGCCGTCTACGACCCAGCGTGCTTCTTGAATCCAATCTACTTTATCGGAACAGGACATCGCCCAATGAAATGCTTTTTTATTTGACGTGGCTCTTTTTCCATCCAAGATACCGGCGCCTGCTAAGAGTCCAGAACCGGTGCAAATGGAAAGACAATACCTCTATTAAGGTTCGTGTTCCTCGACCTCCTGGAAGTACTAAAACCCCATTTCCTTTGAGATTCTCTAAGCTTTCAGTCACAATCTCGGTTCCCTGCGCACTCTTTACATTACCGCCCATTACGGAGTAATAGTTCAAATGGTGTGATTCATGTCTGGCAAGTATTTCTATTGGTCCAAATATATCCAATGTTTCAAAGTCGTTGAATAATAAAATATCGATTTCCATTCGATTTCCTCTTCTTTATTCTAGATTTTTTCGTTTGTTTTAATACTCTACGTTAAGTATATCATAAACAATATCATTTTCTTACCACAATGGAAGTAAAAAGTGTATAATTATTGAAAATGGAATCTAATGGAGGTATTACAAATGGACAAAGTTAGGTGGGGTGTATTAGGAACAGCTGCGATTGCACGGGGCTCTGTAATACCGGCAATGCAGATAGCAAAAGATACGCAGTTGTATGCAATTGCAGGAAGAAATTTGGAGAAAGCAAAGGCTTTTCAGCAAGAATTTGGATTTGAGAAAGCTTATGGAAGCTATGAGGAATTGCTGGATGATGATAGTGTAGACGCGGTTTATATTCCACTTCCCAACCATCTTCATAGGGAATGGGCGATGAAAGCAATGCAAAAGGGAAAGCATGTATTGTGTGAAAAGCCTATGAGTGGGTCGAAATATGAAGAGCAGGAAATGTTTGAGGCGGCAGACAGTGCCAGAGTCATATTGATGGAGGCATATGCTTATCTTCACAGCCCGTATATTAAAGCAATTAAAGATGAAATGCAACGCGGAGCGATTGGAAAGATTCAGTTTATAGAATCGGTATTTTACACTCAGGGTTATGAGGAAGATATTCGAATTCATAAAGATTATTATGGAGGTGCTCTCTATGATTTGGGCTGTTATAATACGAGCTTGATCTTGCATCTTTTAGAGAGAAAGCCGAAAGTGATTGAGGCAAATGCATTGTTTCATAAAAATGGAGTGGATGATCTCTGTCAGGTATCGTTTGGATTTGAAGATGGTGTGAAGGCATCTAGCTGTAGCGGTATGTGTACAGGGGGGTCTTGTGGCAGCCGTTTTTTGATATATGGAACGGAAGGATATATCGAGGCTCCGATTACTTTCAATGAATCCGGTCAGCTGCAGTATCATGTATACAAGGACAATATGCTTTCCCGTACAGAGAAAATTGATGTACCAAATAATTATTCTTTAGAGGTAGAACAGCTGAATCGTTGTATTAAGAATCAAGAAAGTCCTGCTGTAACTCATGAATTTTCTCTCATGGTAGCAGAGGTGGATGATGAGATACTAAGAAAAATACAATACAATAAACCCAAGGTAGCATTGACCTTTGACGATGGTCCGAATACAACAACGACTTTAGAAGTATTGGACCGTTTGGAGAAGTATGGAGTAAGGGCTTCCTTCTTCCTGATTGGCAATCTGATCACCGAAGAAACCATTCCTTCTGTGAAACGAGCAGTAAGTCTGGGCTGTGAGATTCAGAACCACTCCTTTACCCATTCTTTTATGGATAAAATGGAAGCACAGGTGATTCAGGAGGAAATAGAAAAGACATCTGATTTGATTAAGGGTATTACAGGAAAAGAACCGCAGTTCTTCCGTCCTCCATATATTCAAGTAAATGATACAATGTATGAGCAGATTGATATGCCATTTATCTGCGGGATTGGTGTCGAGGACTGGATTTTGGAAACACCTGTAGTTCATCGGGTGGATGGTATGCTGGAAAAAGCAAAGGATGGAGTACTCTACCTGCTTCATGACATGGAGGGAAATAAGAACACAGTAGAGGCTTTGGACATTGTAATACCAGAGCTGTTACGAAGAGGTTTTGAGTTTGTGACGGTCAGTGAAATGTTTGAGGATAAACATATTCCGATTCAGAAATATCCGGGTAAGCTTTTTAGTGAAGTGTAACATAAGGAGAAAGGCTGATGTTTTGGAATCAGACAGCTATCTTATATGATTTATTTGAGAATTTCTATAATGGTAAAGTAAACCATAAGTTGGTAGAGGTGGTTCCAGCAATGATGGATTCAGACGACAGGGTGTTGGAATGTGCTTGTGGAACAGGTATGATTAGCAAAGGGATTGCAAAAAAATGCAAAAGTAAAACGTGCCAATATCATGGAACTGAATGCACTTCAGTGGCATTAAGGGAGTTATTACGTGTTTGCAAAAAGGGGGGAGTTTCAAATAATTCACGGCAAGATGCCATGTGCGATTGCAGTGATTATCAGGATTTAAAGAACATACAAAAGAGGTACAGGAAGACACTTCGGAGTGGAGAAAACTATGACAAAGGAAAATGATGAATTTATCAAAGAGTTTTATAAAATTTTGGAAGGCAGTATTGGCATGCTGCCGCAAAACATTCGTGA
>CAYZUC010000168.1:317-3896 GCA_964481705.1 uncultured Lachnospiraceae bacterium | reverse complement strand
GAAGCTTACAGTTCAGGCAAACGCATTCAGTGAGACTGCTAAAACTAAAATCGAAGCACTTGGTGGAAAAGCAGAGGTGATCTAATGCTGCAGACAGTTCGTAATGCTTTTAAGATCAAAGATATCAGGAACCGAATCATATATACATTTGTAATGCTGTTAGTCATTCGTTTTGGCTCACAGCTTCCGGTTCCCGGAGTTGATAGAAGCTTGTTTGCTAACTGGTATCAACAGTTATTTGGGCAAACATCAGATTTGCTTAACTCGTACACAGGTGGCTCATTCGAACAGATGTCATTATTTGCACTTAATATTACACCTTACATCACATCTTCCATTATTATGCAGCTTCTGACGATTGCGATTCCTGCACTTGAGGAAATGCAAAAGGAAGGCGAAGAAGGAAGAAAGAAAATTATTGCTCTTACCCGTTATGTAACAGTTGCTCTTGCTTTGATTGAATCCACTGCAATGGCAATTGGACTGGGAAGTCAGGGTATGCTTCAGAAGTATAATGCAATGAATGTAATCGTAGTAATTGTTGCTCTTACAGCAGGAAGTGCATTCCTTATGTGGATTGGTGAGCAGATTACCGAGTACGGAGTTGGAAATGGTATCTCCATCGTATTGACGATCAATATCATTTCTCGTATACCACTGGATTTCAAGAGCTTGTACACCATGTTCGTTCAGGGAAAGAGCGTAGCAGTAGCAATTCTTGCAGTAGCGATTATCCTGGCAGTTATACTTGGAACTACAATGCTTGTTATCATCTTGAATGATGCAACACGTAAGATTCCGGTACAGTATGCGAAAAAGGTTCAGGGACGTAAGATGGTTGGTGGACAGTCTACATTTATTCCACTAAAGGTTAATACCGCAGGTGTTATCCCGATCATCTTTGCTTCCAGCTTAATGCAGTTCCCGGTTGTAATCTGCAACTTCTTTAAAGTAAGTGGTGGAACAACAATCTGGGGTAAGATCTTAATGGGATTGAATTCCGGAAATTGGTGCAAACCTGCACAACCGGTATATTCTATTGGATTACTGGTATACATTATTTTAGTTATTTTCTTTGCATATTTCTATACATCCATTACATTCAATCCTTTAGAGATTGCTGATAATATGAAGAAACAGGGTGGATTTATCCCGGGTATTCGCCCAGGTAAGCCAACCAGTGAATATCTCACAAAGATTCTCAACTACATCATCTTCATCGGTGCGGTAGGTCTGACTATTGTTGCAGTTATTCCGATCTTCTTTAATGGTGTATTTGCAGCAGACGTTTCCTTCGGAGGCACATCACTGATCATTATCGTTGGTGTTATCCTGGAGACAATTAAGCAGATTGAATCCCAGATGTTAGTACGTTACTATAAGGGATTCTTGAATGACTAGACATTCTGGAGGAAATAAGTAATGAAAATCATTATGTTAGGTGCTCCTGGTGCCGGTAAAGGTACTCAGGCCAAGATGATTGCTGAGAAATATACGATTCCTCATATCTCTACCGGAGATATCTTTCGTGCAAATATCAGCAATGGTACAGAGCTTGGAAAAGAAGCTAAGAAATACATGGATCAGGGACTTCTGGTTCCCGATGAATTAACAGTAAAGCTTCTGCTCGACAGAGTTGCAAAAGAGGACTGCAAGAACGGTTATGTTCTCGATGGTTTCCCAAGAACAATTCCACAGGCAGAGGTTTTGGAAGATGCATTGACAAAGCTTGGTGACAAGGTTGATTTTGCAGTCGATGTAAATGTACCGGATGAAAACATTATCAAGAGAATGTCAGGAAGACGCGCATGTCTCAAATGTGGTGCTACGTATCATATCGAGCATGTTCCTCCGAAAAAAGAAGGAATCTGCGATACATGCGGCAGTGAACTGGTACTTCGTGATGATGACAAGCCGGAAACCGTAAAGAAACGTTTGGATGTTTACCACGAACAGACACAGCCATTGATTGATTTCTATACCCAAAAAGGAATCCTTCGTACTGTAGACGGAACAATAGATATGAAAGACGTATTTGGTGAGATTGTTAAGATTTTAGGTGCATAAAATGGCCGTAACAATTAAATCTGCGGAAGAAATAGAGTTAATGAGAGAGGCAGGTCGTATACTTGCCAAAGTTCATGAGACTCTTGAGAAAGAAGTAAAACCCGGGATGTCAACAAAAGATGTTGATGTCCTCGGGGATACCTTAATCAGAAGTTATGGTTGTATCCCTTCTTTTCTTGATTATCATGGATATCCGGCTTCTATATGTGTATCGGTAAATGATGAAGTCGTACACGGGATTCCGAGTGCGGAACACGTATTAGAGGATGGAGACATTATTAGTCTTGATGCCGGAGTCATATATAAAGGTTATCAATCTGATGCCGCTAGGACTTTTGGAGTTGGTGAAATCGATGCGGATGCAGCAAAACTTATCGAAGTAACAAGACAAAGCTTTTTTGAAGGAATCAAATTTGCAAGACAGGGTTGTTACCTACATGATATCTCGAGAGCGATTGACCGCTATGTCAGACCATTTGGTTATGGTATTGTCAGAGAGCTGGCAGGACACGGAATCGGAAGAGAGATGCATGAGGAACCAATTATTCCAAACTTTCGACAATTGCGAAGGGGAATACGGCTACAGGCCGGTATGACACTTGCAATAGAGCCCATGATTAATATGGGATCGCGAAAGGTCGTATGGATGGAGGATGATTGGACCGTAGTGACAAAGGATTATTCCTTGTCAGCACATTATGAAAATACGGTGTTGATCACGGAGGGTGAGCCTGAGATCTTATCACTTATATCAGATAATGGAGAGTGAACAGATGATTGGAAATTTTGCCAGATCCAAAGCAGGACATGATAAGGATAAGTTGTATGTGATAATTGATGAAGATAATGAGTATGTATATTTATCGGATGGTAAGCTTCGAACGGTCGACAGACCTAAGAAAAAGAAAAAGAAGCATATTCAGTTGGTCTATAATAAGAACAATCCCGATCAAATGACTCATAATGAAATAATAAAAAAGGCAATCAAAGATTATAAGGAGGACTAAGAATGTCAAAGGATGATGTAATTGAAATCGAAGGAACCGTAGTGGAAAAGCTACCGAATGCCATGTTTCAGGTAGAGCTTGAAAATGGACATCAGGTACTGGCTCACATCAGTGGAAAACTTCGTATGAACTTTATCCGTATTTTACCGGGCGATAAAGTAACAATCGAATTATCACCATATGATCTGTCCAAAGGACGTATCATTTGGAGAGATAAATAAAAGCTTGATAAAGCTGAAATGTTATGTTACAATATGATTCGGTCTTTTTTTAGACCAGGTTCGTTTTATGACGCAATCAAGAAGTAAAAGGAGGATTGTCATGAAAGTAAGATCTTCAGTAAAACCGATTTGCGAAAAATGCAAAGTAATTAAGAGAAAAGGGAAAATCAGAGTAATCTGTGAGAATCCCAAGCACAAACAGAGACAGGGTTAATATTGATTTCAATATATAACTGTAACAAAGAAAATAAGAAGATGGAGGTGTAATGCTCACATGGCTCGTA
>CAYZUC010000168.1:0-307 GCA_964481705.1 uncultured Lachnospiraceae bacterium | reverse complement strand
ACGGACGTGTTATGGTTATTTGTTCCGCAAATCCAAAACATAAACAACGTCAAGGTTAAAAAAATATTTTAAATAGGAGGTGCAAATATGGCTCGTATCGCTGGTGTTGACTTACCAAGAGAAAAACGTGTACAGATCGGCTTAACTTATATTTATGGAATAGGTGTAGCTAGTTCTGACCGCATTTTAGCAGCAGCTAAAGTGAATCCTGACACTCGTGTCAGAGATCTGACTGACGAAGAAGTTGATAGAATTCGTGCCGTAATCGATGACACACAGATGGTTGAAGGTGATCTCCGTAGAGAAA
>CAYZUC010000167.1:0-3984 GCA_964481705.1 uncultured Lachnospiraceae bacterium | reverse complement strand
GAGAAGCTATGATTGAAAAAGACAAGTTTTTAAATCTCAATATACTAAAGAAAGAGGATTATACCGGGAGCATGGATGGGATGCGTTACCGTCTCGTAAAAGAGGAGGAAGAGGAGAAAAAGTACATTCGTGTGACAGTGTGGCCGGAGCCCTTCTGCTTTGATAAGACGCCTGAGGAGAAGAAAACCTCCATTAGAGTTGATTTTAGCGAGGAGGGAAAGGAAGAAGCAGCGGACTGGCTCAATCGTCAATGGGTAACTATGAAACAATCGTCATAAGACAAAGAAGGCCGTACTAAGCATAATACTTAGTACGGCCTCTGTATATTCTGAGATAACGGAATTAACCCATGGTAACAACTACATGGTATTCTGTCTGTCCTTTGACATATGGAATCACATGACCATCAACCGGAGTACCATCTACGGTCATAGACGTAATTCCCTTCTCCACATCAGAAGGATTCTTCACATCGATATAGTAAGTTCCTTCACGGAACTTTCTTGTAATGCTGAAATCACCAAATCCCTTAGGGGTACAGGGGTTAACAGACAATCCTTTGTGTGTAGGAGCGATACCAAGAATGTATTGCGAAATGTTCACAAAGGTCCATGCAGCAGTTCCGGTGAGCCAGCTGTTCTTAGCCTCGCCATGGAACTTAGCGTCAGCTCCTGCAACCATCTGAGCATAAACATAGGGCTCAGTACGATGAATCTCGCTTACATCTTCTAAGTAAGAAGGACAGGTCTTGCGATAAATCTCAAATGCACGATCGCCGCGTCCTATCACGGTTTCTGCGATAGAAACCCAAGGATTGTTATGACAGAAGATACCAGCATTTTCTTTGTATCCTGGTGGATACGAAGTAATCTCACCAAGCTCGAGATGATATTTGGTATAAGCAGGCTGTAAAATCATAATTCCATATTTGGAATCAAGCTTTTCTTTTACGGAATCAAGAGCCTTCTTTGCCTGACCGGTTTCAACGCCGACACCGGCTAACACACAGAATCCCTGAGGCTCTATGAAAATCTGACCCTCTTCACACTCTTTGGATCCGACCTTGTTACTGTAGGCATCGTATGCACGTACGAACCATTCTCCATCCCATCCATCAGAGAGAAGAGCCTTGTTCATTTCTTCTACTTCATCCAATGCACGTTTTGCTTCCTCCGGCTTGCCAAGCAATTCGCATAATTCAGCATATTCTCTTCCGTATTTTACAAACATACCACCAATAAAGATGGATTCTGCAACCGGTCCCTCAGAAGGTCCGAAACACTGGAAGGATTCTCCTGGATGCTCGGAGAAACAGTTTAGATTCAAACAGTCATTCCAATCCGCTCTACCAATCAAAGGAAGCTTATGAGGTCCCTTATGATTGATGATGTAATCAAGAGAACGTGTCAGATGATTAAACAGTGGAGTAGCTTTGGACTCGTCATTATCAAAAGGAACCATCTCATCAAGAATGGAGATATCTCCAGTTTCTTTGATGTATGCGCTTGTTCCGGCAATCAGCCATAACGGATCATCATTAAAGCCACTGCCGATATCTGCATTTCCTTTTTTCGTAAGTGGCTGATACTGGTGATAAGCACTTCCGTCTTCGAATTGTGTTGAAGCGATATCGATAATACGTTCTCTTGCACGATCCGGGATTAAATGTACAAATCCCAGAAGATCCTGACAGGAATCACGGAATCCCATTCCACGTCCGATACCGGACTCAAAATAGGAAGCAGAACGTGACATATTGAACGTTACCATGCACTGATATTGGTTCCAGATATTTACCATACGATTGACGTTCTCATTTGTGGAAGAAACAGAATACTTCGCAAGAAGTGTTTTCCAGTAATCCTGAAGTTCGTCAAAAGCTTTTTCAACATCAGCATCTGAGCTATATTTCGCAAGCATTGCTTCTGCGGGTTTCTTGTTGATGATACCCGGCTTTTCCCATTTTTGATCTTCCGGATTCTCAAGATATCCAAGAACAAAGACAAAGGATTTGGTCTCACCCGGTTGTAAATCTATATTGATCTGCTGAGAAGCAATAGGTGACCAACCGCTTGCTACAGAATTGGTGCAGGCACCATTCACAACGGCGTCAGGCATTGCAGAGCTGTTGTACATACCAAGGAAGGAATCGCGAGCAGTATCGAAACCATCGATAGGGCTATTTACGGAATAAACAGCGTAATGATTTCTTCTCTCACGGTACTCTGTCTTGTGATAAATGGTAGAACCGATAATTTCCACCTCACCGATGTTGAGGTTACGCTGGAAGTTAGTCATATCATCCATAGCATTCCACAGACAGAATTCAACATAAGAAAACAGAGAAACAGTTTTCTTGGCAGAGCCGTCATTTGTGAGCTTGATTTGGGTAATCTCACAGGTATCATTCATCGGTACAAATGTCAATACAGACGCTTTTACGTTGTTTTTTACGGAAGTGTAACGACTATAGCCAATGCCGTGACGACATTCATAAGAATCAAGAGGTGTTTTGGAAGGCTGCCATCCGGGATTCCAAATAGTATCGCCATCTTTAATATAGAAGTACTTTCCGTTAGCATCATAAGGAATATCGTTGTATCTGTAACGGGTAAGTCTCAATAATTTCGCATCTTTATAGAAGGAATAGCCTCCACAAGTGTTGGAAATGATTGAGAAAAAGTCTTTGCATCCCAAATAATTAATCCAGGGGAGCGGAGTTTTGGGAGTAGTGATGACATATTCTTGATTAGCATCATCAAAGAAACCAAATTTCATAATTTTTCTCCATTCATTTGTAATAGTAATTTGAACTGTTGAACTGTGACAGGTAATGATTCTTTTTAGAAAACGATTAAGTAAAAATAAATG
Source organism: uncultured Lachnospiraceae bacterium (assembly GCA_964481705.1). Taxonomy (GTDB): domain Bacteria; phylum Bacillota; class Clostridia; order Lachnospirales; family Lachnospiraceae; genus CAYZUC01. The sequence goes on along the minus strand of CAYZUC010000167.1, from coordinate 1,113 downwards.
GAATCTCTATTACAGCTTTGATTATACATTATGGGATTGTGAAAATCAATATAGAATATGGAAAGGTTCGTAAAAACAAGTAATAAGAAGGTTTTTGAACAATTCGTGCATACAATATATATGAAAGAAACAAATGAAACAATTTAAAGACAGCATTTTCGAAAAGGTGCTTAAATGATTAAGTAAAAATGAAAGTCAACGACGACAAATAATTGTACAAGCAGGACAAAGTGTAGTCAAAAACACCTGTAAAATCGGTGCTTGGCAATAAATGGTATAAGAAATGACGAAAAAATTATAAAAAACACTTGTAAAACTATAAATGTTGTTATATACTTAAATCACGAAAACGATTAAGTATAAAAATAACGCCTCGAGAGTATTGAAACAGTACAATTACATAGGATTTACTTTTACTTATTGCCTGAGTCAATATTTGAGGAGGGAAGAAAATGGTATCAATGAAAGACATATCGCTAAGATGCGGCGTTTCGGTAGCAACAGTCAGCAAGGCTATTAACAATCACAGCGATATTGGAGAAGAAACAAAAAAGAGAATCCGCGAGACGGCGAAAGAAATGGGATACTTTCCAAATTCCTCCGCCAGAGCATTGAAAACAAATCGCACCTACAATCTCGGAGTACTTTTTGTAGATGAAGCACAAAGCGGACTCACACATGACTATTTCGCAAATGTTCTGGATAGCTTCAAGGTTACAGCAGAAAAGAAGGGATATGATATTACCTTCATCAACTGCAATAAAGAACATCAGAATATGTCATATCTCGAGCACAGCAAGTATAGAGGCGTAGATGGAGTAGTTATCGCGTGTGTGGATTTTGATGATCCGGAAGTTCAGGAACTGATAGCAAGCGATATCCCCGTAGTGACGATCGATCACATATTTGACAATCGCACAGCAGTTGTTTCTGATAATGTAAAAGGCATTCGAGATTTGATTACTTATATTTATGAGATGGGACACAGGAAGATAGCATATATACATGGAGCAGATTCCTCCGTAACACAGAATCGTCTGGGCAGCTTTTACCGGACTTTGGATGAGTTAGGAGTTGATGTGCCGGATGAGTACATCAAAGAAGGAGTTTACC
>CAYZUC010000166.1:0-4190 GCA_964481705.1 uncultured Lachnospiraceae bacterium | reverse complement strand
TACGACCGCGAGAAAGCAACCTTTACATTCACGAAAACGCCATCGAATTACATAGGAGGTACTTTTATTGTGACCAATTTAGATGGATTAGAATTGGTCGAGGGTCCCGATCCAAGGACAGGAGAATTCTCCGTCAGGGCATCCAAAGATATGGACACCAGCAAATCGAGAAAAATACTGGTAAAATGGATGGATGATGTCACAAAAGAACCATTGGCGACCACTACAGTCACGGTAAAGTTTAATGCAAAGCAGGTTCTGTCCATGAAAACAGATCAAGTGACCATGCATCTCGATGTGCCCGTAAAATACTTTGGGGACTACGCAGGCAATAAATATCTGTATGCATACAACAGTCATCTCAATACGTCAAGTGGTGACAAAGATGATATCTGTAAAGAAGCGGTTATGGATCAGATGGCACAAAAACTGGATCTTAAGGAAAAGGGCACACTGGCTAGAACGGGTAGTATTTATACCTTGGATAGTCGTTTCACTGTGAATCTTTGGAAGGCAACGCAGAAAGGAAAGATATATTGGGCACCTCATATTAAGCCTGACGAGTTCGCATTAACAACTGGTTCGGTGAAACCAGGAGAAGACTATATCGTAAACATAGTACGTACCGATAAAATGGGTAACTCCTACGAGAAATCGATTACCATTCATATGGCAGACATAAAGGCCAAGACAGCATTCACGGAAAGTAAAGTAAAGCTGTATAAGAAAACTCCATACTATGAAGCGCCAGTTGATATCAAGCCCATTCGTCCGTGTTACGGGGTTATTACAGATGTAGCATGCAATGACCCGAATTACAGCTTCCGCTTAGATTCGTCCAGTGATGTTAGATTCCTAACAGGCTCTCAAATGGAGTGGTTTGGGCGAAATGAATATCAGACATACTATCTGCTGTATACGAATCACAGCAGTAAAAATGTTAAGGAAACAAAGCCTGTTAAGGTTAAGGTTACATTTACCTATATGTCAGGAATAACAAGTACAGAAGAACTTACGATACAAAACTGCGATACGCAGTAGTTTTTGAATACTTTGCGTACGATCAGAGCCACCATCGATTTTCTTTTCGGTGGTGGCTTTCCAATTGATTTCATGGGAATATCTTGACGGGTTAGGTACAAAGTGACTATAATTTTAGCACAGCTCTTTCATTGAATGGAATGGTATACCTTCAGAATGAGGTTGGAGCGAAAGGGAAAGGAGTTACATATGAATTGGAACACAGTGCTATGTGGCGAACGTCGTCGCTCTGTCCTAAAAGGGAAAAATTCGAACGATGATCGCTCCGAATTCGAAAAGGATTATCACCGAATTATCGGAAGTGCGTCTTTTCGTCGTCTTCAGGATAAGACACAGGTCTTTCCGTTAGATAAAAGTGATTTTATACGAACCAGATTGACCCATTCTTTAGAGGTGTCCTCGATTGCAAAATCGCTCGGACAATCAATTGGTCGAAGACTTGAAAATGACAATATTGTCACAAAAGAACAAGCAGCAGGCATTCAGGATATTTTGCTCTGCGCCGGACTACTTCATGATATTGGCAATCCTCCCTTTGGACACTTTGGCGAGACTATTATTCGTCAGTGGTTTACCAATCATTTGGAATCCGTGTTTTATCGGGGAAAATCCCTAAAGGATTGGTTCACAGCAGAACAGGCTGCGGATTTGCTTCATTTTGAAGGCAATGCGCAATCCCTTCGTGTCGTAACGCGGCTTCATTATCTCGTAGATGAAAACGGAATGAATCTGACAAAAGCACTCTACAATACTTTAATCAAATATCCTGTTCCAGCGATTGCAATCGATAAAAAGAATCCCGATATCCGTACACACAAGATGGGTTATTTTGATGCGGATAAAGAGATTTTTGCGGACATAACCTCGTCAACAGGAGCCGGTGACCGGCGTCATCCACTGGTGTTTCTGCTGGAAGCAGCAGACGATATCGCATATAGTACTGCAGATATTGAGGATGGATTCAAAAAAGGGATTATCAGTTTTCATCAGCTTCAATATTTATTGGAGCATAATCATCACATCGACCAACTAGATACCCCGGAATACAAGGATTGCGAATATGCCATTACGCGATTGCAGACTCTTTATGAGCGCGCGATGAACAATCAGGAACCAGATCCGGAAACATATGCAGTTCAAAATTGGATTGTGACCTTACAGGGTATGATGATTCGTGCGGTGACGTCATCCTTTTTGGAGCATCACGATGAAATCATGGCAGGTGAATATAAGAAAGAACTATTTGAGGGAACTTCAAGTGAAGTGCTCGTGAAGGTTTTAAAGGAAACTGCTTTTGAAAATATTTTCAACTGCACCGGCATCATAAAACTGGAGATAGCAGCAGATAAAATACTGGGAACACTTCTGGACCGTTTTGCTTCCGCCGCAGTCAATTATGAGACGACAGAAAAAATGTGCGATGCAGATGCAAAGCTCATGTCGCTGATTTCACCAAATTACAAGCGTATTTATCATCTGGAATCCGAAGGAAAATCCGAGGGTGAGAAGCTTTACCTGCGTATGCTTTTGGTAACAGACTTTGTCTCCGGTATGACCGACCACTATGCGAAATCACTGTATCAGGAGCTGAGTGGGATTTATTAAAGGGAAATCAGAAAATGCGGTACTTTACGCGGATAAACAGTGCAAAAACTAACAGACCGACGGTCTGAAGAGAATGAAAAATGACAGAAGTCCATACAATTCCCAGATTTACATTGAGGAATGACAAGGACAGAGTCCACATATTCATCATACAGAAGGAAGCCATAAAAAGAAAAGCAAGAATAGCGCATGCGATTGCCATACCACGGTTCTTGAGCAGGATTCCGGTAACCATAATGCCCAGCAGAATAGCAATGAACATACCAATGTACTTAAAACCATGTGTACCATTATAAAAAGCAGCAAAGGCAGCATTGGCCATCGCATTCGAGCTTGCGCCCATGATAAGCATAAGCTGGTCGATAAAATTACCATACAGAACCGTAGTAATATCATAAATAATCTGCACGCCGATTAATACGGTTCCCCAGACCAGAAGAAGCTGACGAATCTTCACCGGAGGCTTATCTAATGTTTTCACCAAGTGACAACACCAAAGAAAGAAAAAAGCGATTGTTACCACCTTACCTAAAGAAATCAATGCCTGAAAGTCAAAAATCAAGGCACTGTTTCCGGCATAATGATGTCTGATGACCGCAACTGTTCCGGAAGCCAGAATATTGATAATGGCAGCAAACAATAAAAAAGAAGATAAGATGTGTGATTTTATCATACGAATCATGCGAAATCCTCCTGAATAGAATATTGAATTACTGATACTGAATCCTCTAAAATATATAATCTTATTTTAGGGGTTTTGTTGTCTTTTCGCAACCGTATTACGATAAATCCTCGATTAAGAAATGTGCTGAGCTATTCTTGATTATGATATAATGAAACAAAATGCAATCAAAACCTGGAGGAAAGTATGAAATTACAATTAGTGAGACCAACCGCCCAATTAAAACAAGAAGCATTACGCTTTCGTAGTGAATTTTTCAATCATAACGAAATGATCATAAATGGAAGTGAATTATTAGATAAAACCGATTGTTATGAGGATTGGCTAAAATCTGTTACTAATAATGCAAATGAGGAAACAGTCAATTCGAATTGGGTACTCACAGATACTTATTTTGCTGTTGACGAACAAAATCAAATTGTCGGCATTATAGATTTTCGACATACACTTAATGATTTCCTCAAGGATTTTGGGAATTGCGGATATAGTGTTCGTCCATCGAAAAGAGGAAAGGGCTATGCAACCGAAATGCTCCGATTATTGCTGGAAAAGGCCAAAGAGACAGGAATGAAAGAGATACATTTATCGGTTGAAAGAAGTAACTTGCCATCAATCAAGACAATAGAAAAGAATCATGGGATTTATGAACGCAGCTTCGAATTCGAAGGGGAACAGGCAGATGTTTATAAAGTTGTATTGTAAGAATGCCATGTAGTTTAAAAAATGGACAGGCGCACAAAAAGAGGTGGCTAGTATATCTAACCACCTCGTATTATATAGTAGTAGTGTTTATAGTCCCTCTCCAAGGACTATATGCTATACTTTTTGGAGATACTGTGGATTGGTTCTAATCACCTACCAC
>CAYZUC010000165.1:0-4223 GCA_964481705.1 uncultured Lachnospiraceae bacterium | reverse complement strand
ATTCGCCTGAAGCAGGAATTGAATCCTGTCATAGATTAAAATAGGAATCGGAAAGGCTGTTTGCTTTTCCGATATCCATTGTATAATATGAATTTTCATTTGTAAATACATAAGCATATTAAATATATTTGTTCAAATTCATTACTAACCAAGAATAGTGATCATTCCAATATAACTATATTTTTTTTAACATTTCCATAGGTATTGTTTCATTTTATCATAAATACGGTTATATTGAAAAAAACGTGACTCCCATTAGAGGAGTCACGCTCACTTAATAATCTTATAGCGAAGAACTGTTCAAATATCTTTCCTGCTCTTCTGTTAACACGTCAATGTATTTTCCGAGGTATGCAAGTTTTCTGCGAGCTACCTCACGATCTACTTCAGCCGGTACATCAAGTAGCATTGTGTTTAAATCGTCTTTATGCTCTACGAGGTATTTTGCACTTAATGCTTGAATCGCAAAGGACATATCCATGATTTCTGCCGGATGACCATCCCCTGCAGCCAGATTCACTAGTCTGCCTTCTGCAAGTACGAAAATCCACTGACCTGTCGGAAGCTTATAGCCTTGAATGTTTTTACGTGCTTCCTTTGTCTCGATGGCAATCTCACGAAGCTTCTTCATGTCAATTTCACAATCAAAGTGGCCTGCATTACAAAGAATAGCGCCGTCCTTTAACTGGGAGAAGTCTTCCTCATCGATGACTCCTGCACAACCGGTCACGGTTACGAAGAAATCTCCAATCTTTGCAGCTTCTCTCATTGGCATAACATCAAATCCATCCATGACTGCTTCGATACCTTTTACCGGATCAATCTCGGTAACAACGACACGGGCACCAAGTCCCTTTGCTCTCATTGCTACTCCTTTACCACACCAGCCATAGCCCGCTACAACTACGATTTTGCCTGCTACAATCAGGTTTGTGGTACGATTAATGCCATCCCATACGGACTGACCTGTACCATAACGGTTATCAAAGAAATGCTTACATTGTGCATTGTTTACTTTTACCATAGGAAATTTCAGTGTTTTATCGCGATCCATTGCTTCCAGACGAATGATACCGGTCGTCGTCTCTTCACATCCTCCGATGACATTGGGTATCAAGTCTGTAAACTCTGTATGCATCATATGAACAAGGTCTCCGCCGTCATCGATAATTACATTGGGACCAACCTTTAACACGGCACGAATATGAGAATTGTATTCCTCTTCTGTGCAGTTGTACCATGCATGAACCTCGAGTCCTGCTGCCACAAGAGCTGCCGCTACATCATCCTGAGTAGACAATGGATTGGAACCGGTTACGTACATTTCTGCTCCACCTGCAGCCAAAACTTTACACAAATAAGCTGTTTTTGCTTCCAAATGTACCGATAAAGCTACCTTTTTCCCTGCGAATGGTTTTGATTTTGTAAATTCCTCTTCCAGACCGCGTAGTAAATCACAGTTTCTCTTTACCCATTCGATTTTCTTTTCTCCGGACTCGGCCAGATTCAAATCTCTGATCTCACTTGCCATTTCTTTCTCCTTTTCCGCATCACGATACTGCTCTTCTATGCAGGAATGATGCTAACAAAATATTATTATCAGTTACCATGCGCTTTCACGCAATCGCAGCCGAATTTTTATTTTCTGCTTTTGGAGATTTCCTGCATCGTGATGGTCGTCTGCCCTATCATCACATTGATATTCTACTATATCCACGCAGTGCTTTGCAACAGGTAGATCGCTAATTCCTTTACCTTGTTAGTACGTCTTTTTATCAAGACCAAGTCTTATACAAAGCTTTGTGATTTCCTCATAAACCTGTTCTTCGTCCATAGTGAGAATTTTCCCTTTTTCCATGGTAACCTGACCATTGATAATCACCGTCTCTACCTCAGAACCGTTTGCAGAATAACTTAAGCCTGCAAGAAGATTATTACGAGGCATCATCGACGGGGTATTGAGGTTGAGAATTGCGAGATCCGCCTTTTTACCCACTTCGATACTACCAATCTCTTTATCCAGTCCTAATGCTTTTGCTCCGTTGATGGTGGCAATACGAAATGCTTCTCTAGCGCTGATGCATTGTGGAGTCTTTCCTGTTCCTTTGTGAATTAGAGCAAGAAGATTCATCTCATGGAACATATTGAGGGAGTTGTTGCTTGCTGCCCCATCCGTTCCCAGACATACGTTAATTCCTGCATCCAGCATTTTCTTTACCGGGGCAAATCCATTACCGAGCTTCATATTGCTCGCCGGATTGGTTACAACACTTACATTATGTTTTGCAAGGATTTCAATATCCTGATCGGTAATCTGTACGCAGTGCGCCGCTACACAGGGAACATCAAAGCATCCTGCTTTCTCAGCAAATTGTATGGGAGTCATATGCATAGATTTCTCCATGTTTTCAATTTCCGTAACGCTTTCAGAAAGATGGATATGGATTCCAAGATTATTCTTTTTTGCTTGCTGCGCTACAATAGTCAGATACTCCAAGTCACAGGTATAAGGTGCATGAGGTGCCAAACGGAAATTCAGACGATTACAATCTATTCCATCTTTCATTTCCTCAAAGGCTTCTTTTAAGCGGGAAGAGCCTGCTTCATCTGTACCAGAACCAACAAGACCGCGTCCAATAACTGCACGCATACCGGATTCCTGTACCGCTCTGGTCGTCTGGTGAATATGCATCTGCATATCGGAAAAAGTCGTAGTTCCGGAACGCATCATTTCCAGTATTGCAAGATTTGCTCCCCAATATGCGTCCTCCGGCAGGAGCTGTCCTTCGAGGGGATCAATAGTACCAAACAGCCAGTCCATGAAGCTCAAATCATCAGCGACATTTCGAAAAGGTGCCATATAAGAGTGAGTATGTGCATTCACAAAACCCGGAATCACCAGCTTATCCTTTCCATCAATTACCTTGAATTCTTTGAATCCTTCCGGTTCTTCACCGATTCCGACAATTTTTTCGCCTTCCACATATAAGCTTGTTTCCTTTATGACATCTGTGTCACCTTCTGGTAAAACAACCTGTGCATTTTTAATTACGATACCCATGTACTTCCTCCATTTATTAAGTTCTTCTAGCTATTATTTGCTTTATTCTCACGTATTCCTAACAGATGACGTTTCTTTCTTCGCCTGCTATAAATGCTTTGATATTAGCCGCCACTTCATTCACGCAACGAGTCCTTGCTTCAATACTAGCCCATGCGATATGTGGAGTAATAAAAAGACGTTTACTGTCTTTGATCTCTTGAAGGGGGTTATCTTTTGTCATTGGCTCACGTGTTAGGACATCGAGTGCAGCACCGGCAATCAAATCCTCTTTCAGAGCACGGGTCAAATCTGCATCATTGACAATCGGTCCACGACCAACATTAATGAAGTATGCACTTTTCTTCATTTTATGAAAAGCCTCATAGGTCATAAGGTTCTTTGTAAATTGATTGAGAGGTGCATGAATGGATAAAATGTCAGACTGAGCAAGAATGGTATCAAAATCCACTCTCTCATATGGGACATCATAGCTGTTACCAGAAGCAGAGTAATAGATTACCTTTGCACCAAAAGCTTCAGCCACTTTAGCCACTCCCCGTCCAATAGACCCCATGCCGATAATTCCCCAGGTCTTCTGATCGAGTTCTACAATGGGCTCTGCAAAATGGGAAAACATATCTTGAGAAGAATATGCTCCTGACTTTACATAATCATCATAGTAACGCAATTTCTCCATAATATAAAACAATAAGGCAAATGTATGTTGAACAACCGTTGCTGTAGAGTAAGCTTTTACATTCGTTACATGAATACCTCGCTTTTTGCAGTACTCAATATCTACATTATCATAACCGGTAGCCGTCTCACAAATTAACTTTAAATGTGTTGCACTCTGCAAGGTGGTTTCATTCAAGGGTACTTTATTACTAATAATGATGTCCGCATCCGCAACTCTTTCTGTTACGTTATCTACGGAGGTGTTGGGATATGTGATCAGTTCTCCAAATTGCTCATATACACCAACATCAATGTCGGTTCCTACACTGTCGCGTTCTGTCATAACAATTTTCATAGTAATCCCCTTTTCTGCACTTTATCGTGCCTCTCTCGTTTCTGTACTCTTGTCTATTTTAGCAGATTCCATCTAAGGAGTTCAAGGTTCTTAATCGAGTAGGAGGGAGTGACTAACTCCCGTCCTCTCACAGCACCGTGCATACCG
>CAYZUC010000164.1:0-4252 GCA_964481705.1 uncultured Lachnospiraceae bacterium | reverse complement strand
CAATTCTTATACACACGATATGCTATTAAAGCAGCTTTCAACTCAGGAATTGAAAGCAGATCCCGGAAGCTATATGGTGTATTGCAACAATGGTTATGCATTGGCAGAGCTTCTTGTCGAGAAGGTGACAGGCATGGCTTTCTCAGACTATTTGCAGCAGAATATCTGTGAACCGTTACAGATGTCGCATACGACCACTGCATTCACGAAAGAGGACGATTTGATTCCCCATGCTGTCAATTATCTCAATGGCTCCATTGTAGTTCCATGGGAAGGAGTAACTGAGGTTGGAAGTGGAGGAGTACGTTCTACAACAGAGGATTTGGCCAAGTTTTCCTCCATTTTCATGGATGACAATGAGATTTTGTCGAGAAAGTCCGTACAGGAGATGACAAAGGATTACTATGCGGATACAACATATCTGAATCTCCCGGAATTAAAAGACAAAACAGCCGGACTTGGTTTTGATTATGTACAAATGGATGCATTTGAACGCTATGGTATTCAGGCAGTTGGTAAAGGCGGAGACTTGGATTATCAACATGCCAATTTGACTATCTTGCCGGAAGAAAAGATGTCTGCGTCTGTATTGTCATCAGGAGGAACCTCTACCTTTAATCAGTTGGTGTCTCAGGCCGTTTTGGAAGCTGCGCTGGAGGTCAAGGGAAAGATATCTGCAGAAACGTTATCAGAAAATGCGCTCGAGGAATGGGAAAAAAGTATTCCCGCAGAAGTAGAAGAGATTCCGGAGAATATAAAAATGCTGGCCGGTAATTATGTGGGAAAACGTGCGACCCGCATTACATTTCCGGAGGGGAATCGAATGCAGATTACGACGCTTGACAGAGAACCTCAGATTGTTATGGAATTGACTTATCACGCGGATGGCTGGTTCTATGGTGATAAAGAACACTGTATTGGCTTGGAGATAATGAATGCCGGAGAAGGTCATACCGGAATCAGTAAGGTAAAGCTTATGACAGAGAAGGACGGAAAGGTTTATTTGTACGCTTCGACGAAGGGACAATACGCCGGACTTGGTATGTATGGATATCACGAAGTATTTGGAACGAGAGTTGGGACAAAGCTGTCAGAGGATGCAGACAAGGCTGTGGCAGCAGGAGAATCCTTCCCTGATGGGGAATTGACTCCGGAAGAAAGCTCAGCTATGGAGATTTGGAGGTCTCGTGCCGGTAAGAAGTATTACCTTTATGATGAAGATTATGCCTCAGTAGAATGGACGCAGGGAAATCAGGTCATAGAGTTAAAGGAAATTGGTGTAGATGGCTATATCTATGGCTCCGGCTGTATGGGTGTCAAAGAGATTATCGATGAGTCTCATCTAAAGTCAGCCTGCATCGGTCGTGATATGAGTACAGCAACCTATGAAAGCAAAGATGGACAGGAATACCTATCCATTGATCATGGCGGAAGTACATTTATTTGTGGAGATACGATGCAGGAACTGACACCTGATTGGAAAGAGTATACGCTTACGGATGAATCTGCGAAATGGTTTGAAATTTCATCGGAAATGGAGAGAAAACAAGTAAAAATCACGGTCACAGGTAAAGGTATGGCTGCGGTTTATGATCGGTATGATCAGTGTATCTATACTACGTTTGCACAGAATGGAAACCAGACCGTTATTCTTCCAATAGGTGGAAAGATGGTGTTTGCCGGAGACACATCCGGTAGCATAAAACCTTCGGTACAAATTGATATCAAAACGTGGTAATATAAAGCTATAGTAGTTAGAATTAATCAAGTTATGTCAACTGAAAGAACGGGAGGAAGCATATTGAACGCCAGCGTTTTGATGATTGATGATGAGAAGGAAATTGCACAGTCTACTGCAGAGTACTTTACTATGTTTGATATTCCGACGGATTATGCGACAGGATATGAGGAGGGCCTGAGTATGCTCCGCAAAGGTTCTTACTCCCTTCTTTTACTTGATATTAATTTGGGAGAGCACTCAGGATTCGAGCTATGTAAGGAGGTACGAAGGGTTAGTGACATTCCTATCCTATTTATTAGTGCAAGAAATAGTGATGATGATATTTTGACGGCTTTGAATATTGGTGGTGATGATTACATTAAAAAGCCATACACCCTAAATATTTTACTGGCTAAGGTCAAGGCGGTCTTAAAGCGCTATGAAAATAGAAAACAAGAGAAGAGTCAGGAAACCATTGTACTTGATTATAATTATCATCAAGTGGTGGTAAAGGGAGAGAAAATCAAATTAAAGGAAATGGAATTTCAGCTTTTGAAGTATCTGGTGGAAAATGAGGGACGTGTGATTCCCAAGGAGGAGTTATTTGAAAAAGTATGGCCGGATTCTTTTGTAGGAGATGGGACTCTGGCAGTTCATATCCGTCAGCTGCGAAAAAAGATCGAGACAAATCCGGAAGAACCGGAGATGATAAAAACAATATGGGGTATTGGTTATGTCTTTGAAAAGAAGTAATATACTTCTCATTGTCGGAGGGATTCTGCTTTGGCTATTGATTGGTACGCTGTTAAAGACTTATGTAAACTCGCATCCTATCAATTACTGTACGGATGATGAGATTGTCGGTCTGAACATGATAATAAAAGAAGTGGGTAATCATTCTGATAATCTGCAGGAATTAAATACTATGACGTTTGCCTTTCCATTCACTGTTCTTGACAGTGAGGAGAATCTTGTTTACTCCTATGGTCAGGTAAAAAGAGACAGCATAGCAGAGGGAATCCGCCACGGAGATATGGTATTGAAGTCGGAGTATACGCTGCTTATTTCCTTCGACCGTGAAAGCAGGATTCGGAGTGCAATAGCAAAGACAGTCCGATTTCTATGGATGATTACAGGAATTGTTGTATTGCTGTTGGTAACCGTTCTTTTGTATATCCAGAATCGCATTCTCGGGCCATTCCATGAAATGGAGGATTTTGCGGGAGCGATAGCGGAAAAGACGTTATTTTGGTGCATACACCGAGAGCTTTGACCTAATGCGTGAGGAACTAAAGAAAGCGAAGGAACAGGAGTATCAGGCCAATGTAAGTAAAAAGGAGCTCGTCGTAACACTCAGCCATGATATTAAGACACCCGTCACCTCCATAAAGCTAATGTGCGAATTGATGGCAGCAAAAATGGATTGCAACGAAATAGAGGAAAAAGAATTTCGAACAAAGCTTGATTCCATATACGCAAAAACAGAACAGATCGATACATTGGTATCGGATATGTTCCAGTCTACATTGGAAGATTTAGGTGAGCTTCGAATCGCAATATCAGAGGAACCCAGTAATTGTTTGAAGGAAATGCTGACACGGGCTGATTTTCGTGGCAAAATACATACGCAAGAAGATCCACCACCGTGTCTGTTGGTTGCAGACCTGCTTCGTTTGGAACAGGTGATTGGTAATGTGATTAACAATTCTTATAAATATGCAGACACAGGAATAGAGATTGATTATTCTTTGGAAGATGGATATCTGGCGCTTTTTATCCGTGATTTTGGAGAAGGCGTTTCAGAAGAAGAGCTTCCTCATATTTTTCAGAAGTTCTATCGTGGAAAAAATGCACTCAAGGTACAAAAGTCGGGAGCAGGATTGGGACTTTATATCTGCGGTTCTCTTATGGAGAAGATGGGTGGCAGCATTAGCGCAGAGAATCGTGAACCGGGATTTTGCATTTGTATTCGCATTGCTCTGGTATAATAGTAAAACGAATTACTAAAAAAGAAAAAATGTTCTGGACAAAGCAAATTTTGATGGTTATAATAGATTTCAAATACTAGCATACAAGATAAGCTTGCATACAACAGATAAATTAGGGGGTCCATATGAAGAAATTAGATAAACTACCTTCCGAGATGGCGAGAGATTATGCGATTCGTGCAATCAGAGAGAACATTGTCTCTTTGGATTTGAAACCCGGAACAGCGATCAGTGAAAATGAGATAGCTGGGACACTGGGACTGAGTCGTACTCCGGTAAGGGAGGCAATCCAAGAATTAAAAAAAGCATATATTGTTGAGATTTTTCCACAGAAAGGCTGCTATGTATCTTTGATTGATTCGAATCTGGTTGAAGAAGCCAGATTCTTACGAAAGGTTTTGGATACGGCTGTGATTGAAAAGGCATGCGACCTGGCAACAGAGGAAGATATTGCACAATTGGAAGAGAACGTTATGCTGCAGGAGTTTTACCTGAACAATGCAGCAGCCAATCGTATCTACGAACTCGATAATGATTTTCACAG
>CAYZUC010000163.1:0-4334 GCA_964481705.1 uncultured Lachnospiraceae bacterium | reverse complement strand
CGGTATGCACGGTGCTGTGAGAGGACGGGAGTTAGTCACTCCCTCCTACTCGATTGCATGGTGGATAAGAATCCTCTTTCCTTAACAAATTCTTGTATGTTGAATCCATGCCAAAGGCTCCTAAAGGTGCTGTCATAATAATTGCCATAACTGAAACCGATAAGATAATCTTTCCGCAGCCAAGTCCTGCTGCAAGTGGAATTGTTCCGATAGCTGCCTGAACAGTTGCCTTTGGAAGATAAGCAATCACACAGAACGCCCCTTCTTTCCATGTGAGTTTTGTCTTGGCAGTACAGACAAGAACACCACATGCCCTAAAAATCAATGCCAGTAGTATAACAATCACTGTCGCAAAACCAGCTTCTAATGTATATCGAATATCTACAGCAGCACCAACTAGAACAAATAGCATTACTTCTGCTGCAATCCATAGCTTTCCAAATTTATCCGATAATCTTTTTGAAACAAAGGAATTACTTTTCCTTTTGATGAAACAAGCCATACTTACTACAGCAAGCAAGCCAGATACAGCAATCTTACCTTCCATCCATCCTTCAATTGCAATCAAAAGGAAGGAGAAACCAAGAACAATAATTACTTTCATACTATTTCTTACATAATGCTTATGTGCATAGGCAGTTTCAAAAAAGCGAGATAAGCTATAACCAACGATGGCCCCTAGTGTAATACCGAAAACGATCGAAACCGGTATGTTAAGTAAATCAGTAATACTTGCACCCTTTCCTTGTACCATACCTAAGAATGTTGTAAATAATACGATAACATAGATATCATCACAGGAGGCTCCTGCCATAATCATTTGTGGAATGGATTTATCCGTTCCATATTTACTGTCCATATACTGTACCATTCTTGGGACAACAACTGCTGGTGAAACAGCAGCAAGAACTGTTCCCATTATAGCCGCTTCTATTTTTGTAATCCCTAAAAAAACTGGAGCAAGCAAAACATATCCTGCAATTTCAAAGGTTGCTGGAATAAAAGACAGTAGAATAGCTGGTCTGCCAACTTTTTTTAAATCATTCATATCCAATGACAATCCTGCTTTAAGCAAAATAATTATTAATGCCATTTTTCTTAGTTCCGATGAAATGGAAAGAACAGCTGGGTCTAAGAAATCAAGTACATATGGTCCTAATATAATTCCAGTAAATAGCATTCCTATGATTCTAGGAAGCTTAAGGTGTTGGCAAATAGCTCCCATTGCTATACCAACAAGAAAAATAAGTGATAACGATGTTAACATGGAAATCCTCCTTTGAGCGCAAAAAAGCCAATGCTTTCTGCGACTTAATCAATCGTAGAAGTCATCAGCTTAATAAGCAGTTTAGGTTTCCCAAGGGAGAACTTCATTCCCAATTATGTTGTATATTGTATTCTTATTCCTATTTACTGTCAATATATTTGTCTCATCTTAACCCCAGTGATAGGATTGAAGCATCAGAGTGATTTTATTACCACGATTACTCTTCGCCAGGTTTTTTTAGCAGCCCATTTCTTGCGGCTACCACATATGTTCCGGTAATATCTCCAAATACATTGTTTGCAGTATTAATAGGATCCAGAATAGAAGTGATACCTATGAAAATAGCTAATGCTTCTGCGGGTATTCCAAATTGTTTTGAAAGTATCGAAAAGCAGAAGATAGCGACGCCCGGTACTCCCGGTGCACCCATGGACAGTATTGTAACGGTGAACACAAGTGACACAATATCCACCATTGATAAAGGGATTCCAAATACCTTTGCAAAGAATAGGGTGACTACGGTCAAAGTCATGCTTAATCCATCCATATTAATGGTTGCTCCTAATGGGATGGAGAAGGAGTAAATCCGAGGGGATATTCCCAGCTTCTTATCACATACCTCCATAGTATAGGCCATAGAGGCATTGCTGGAGGATAATGCTAATGCGTTGAACCACGCGGGAATAGCATTTTTCATGAAAACGAGTGGATTTCTTTTTGTCATAATAAGCACCAGAAGATTGTAAACAGTCATCATGACTACATATAGAATAAAAATACATCCCAACATGGACATGATCGTTTTTACGGTATTCAGTTCGAGAGACAGTACCAGGGAAGCAATGGAAGCACATATCATCAAAGGAAGACCATAGGTGATTATGCCGGCAATTTTCATAAAGAGTTCATTGGCACATTGCAGGAAATCACTGAATTGCTGTGAATGCTGTCCCATTAGAGTAGTAGCCATTCCAAATAAAATTGCAAGAAAGATGATTTGAAGGGAATTGGAATCGGCAAATGCTTTTATTATATTGGAAGGGACGATCCCGATGAGTGTATTTAAAATACTGAATTCTTCTGTTGTTTCTACGGTCTTACCGGATGCCAGTGCAGCAAATTCGCCAAATTGACCAGGCTGTATTATTGCAGTAATTCCTAAACCAAGTAAGATTGAAACAATCGTGGTAAAGGTATAAAAGGCAGCTATTCGAGCTCCGATTTTACCTAATTCACTTGGATTCGTAAAGGAACCAATACTGGATGCGATCGAAAAAAAGATGACTGGTCCAACAATCATTCCTAAGGCATTTAAGAAAACAGTTTTGATTGGAGAGAGAGCATACTGGTTCACGCGCATATAGAAGGTTTCGGGAGTTAGAAATCGTAAGGCAATTCCCAGAGCTAATCCCGCGAGAAGGGCTCCAAGCATATACAACATGGTCTTTTGCGTAACCTTTCCTACTGTAATAAACACTGTATTGGTGTTATATTTATAGGATTGTGAAATCGATTTTGTGTTTGCCTTTAGAATCTGGTTACGGATCATAGTTTCCATGGATTCATCCATCTCCACATTCTCAAGTCCGAGCTCCAATTCTTTTTCAAGAGCTGGATTTTCAAGCTTTTCTCCCTTCCCTTTTATTTTAATTTTAATACCAAGCAGATTCTTAGATACGGTTACTTTGATTGGTGAGGAACTTGTCTTGGCAGCTGTTACAAGCTTAACAAAAGTCTCCTCTGAGATAAGCAAAGCCTTTGTTTTGTCCTCTGATTTACATTTATGTGTATCTAATTGCTGTGTGATAAAATCCATGACCTTATGTAATTCTGATAATTCTGCATGTACTGTAATTGCATTTCCCATCTTTTGCACCCCTCTTTACACTATTTTCAGCCCTCTGATATAATGACTCTGATGTTTCGTTTCTATTATTGTATCATAGGATAAGGATACATGAAATGCAAAATGTGATTTGGTGAATACGATTTGTAAGTACAAATTGACTTTACAACATGATATAATATTTGGTAATACAGAGGTAGAAGGAATTTCGTTTCTATATTAATCGAACATGCACTGAAAATGTGCGGAATGGATATGAATATGAAGATTATGGTGATGGACGGACAGGGAGGCAACATTGGAAGGCAATTAGTGAAGCGTATTATAGAACTGCTTCCCCAGGCGGAGTTGACAGTAGTAGGCACAAATAGTGTCGCCACGGAGAATATGATTAAGGCGGGAGCTCAGAATGCAGCAACAGGAGAAAACGCCGCCATTGTAGCATGTCGTAAAGCAGACATTATTGTTGGACCCATTGGAATTGTGGTTGCTGATGCGTTAATGGGGGAGGTGACGCCGGCCATGGCGACAGCTGTAGGACAGAGTGATGCGGTAAGGATTCTGATTCCACTAAATCGCTGTGAGACTTTAGTAGCAGGAGTAGGCAGTGGAACAGCAACAGAATTAATTAATGATGCAATACAAAAAATAATAAGTATTGCCGAAAATAACTAAAGTAGTACCTCAATAAAAGATAAACAAAAGGGAGATATCATCGGATATCTCCCTTTACCATGTGCGCCTGGCGGCGCACGTTATTATCATAACTGATTTATGACTTATTTCTTTTTATTATTTACTTCTGCCATTTTCATAGCGCGAACTTTGGAGGAAAGTCCAAAGAGATTAATGAATCCTTCTGCATCGTGGTGATCATACATATCACCTGTTGTAAAGGAAGCAATGCTTTCATTATATAAGGAATATGGAGAAGTGGTTCCGGCCTTGATGATGTTGCCTTTGTAAAGCTTGAATTTCACTTCGCCGGTTACATATTTCTGTGTGGATTTGATAAATGCGATGGTAGCTTCACACAGAGGAGTAAACCATTTTCCTTCGTATACGATCTGAGCCAGCTTGTTACCCATTTCTTCTTTTTCGCGATAGGTATCACGATCCAGAATCAATTCTTCGAGCTGCTGATGAGCTTCGTAAAGAATCGTTCCACCAGGAGTTTCATATACACCACGGGATTTCATGCCTACAACACGATTCTCTACA
>CAYZUC010000162.1:0-4378 GCA_964481705.1 uncultured Lachnospiraceae bacterium | reverse complement strand
TGCTCGACATAGAGCTTACCATCACGAATCTTGTCCTTCAGACTGTATGCCACCTGACCATCAAGGCTGACTGCTGCTCTCTTCTCGACATCATTTAAGATATCACCAAGATTAGCATTTACCTCCTCGATTGTATAGGTGTTGCTGGGATGGAACGGCATAGCGATCATCGGCTTGATGGTGCTTAAATCGATTTCGATCATACCATCATAATATGCAACCGACGCGGGATTCAGCTCACAGAAATCTTCGCTCCTGCCATGTATATCATAAAAATCCTTAATCTCACTGTCTGTCTTCCAGATAGAAGAAAGACAGGTCGTCTCTGTCGTCATTACGTCGATACCAATACGGAAATCTGCACTTAAATTCGCAACACCCGGTCCAACAAATTCCATTACTTTATTCTTGCAATAGCCATTTCCAAATACTGCCCCTATGATAGCAAGAGCAACGTCCTGAGGACCGACTCCCTTTTCCGGCTTACCAGTCAGATAAACGCCGACTACCTCCGGCATATTGATATCATAGGTCTGGCTCAAAAGCTGTTTAACAAGCTCCGGTCCACCCTCGCCCATTGCCATGGTTCCAAGTGCACCATAACGGGTATGGCTGTCAGATCCCAGAATCATCTTGCCACCTGCTGCCAGCATCTCACGTGCAAACTGATGAATAACTGCCTGATGAGGTGGAACGTACATTCCGCCATATTTTTTTGCACAGGTAAGTCCAAACATGTGGTCATCTTCATTGATGGTACCACCAACCGCACATAGGCTGTTGTGGCAATTTGTCAACACATAAGGAATCGGGAACTTCTCCAGTCCTGATGCTCTGGCCGTCTGTATGATTCCTACAAATGTGATATCGTGGGACGTAAGCTTATCAAATTTAACTTTCAGCTTATCCATATTTCCGGAGGTGTTGTGTGCCTCCAAAATTCCATATGCAATTGTTCCTTTTTTTGCTTCTGCTTTGTCTGCTTCCGGTCGATCGGTTGAAATCTCGGTTCCGTTAATCAGGTAAGCTCCGCCTTCGTATAATTTTACCATGTGATTCTCCATTCTGTGCCGCTTTCCTTTCTTAATTACTTTACGTCCTGCAGCACTTATCCGCAAAGTACTATATGAAATCAGATTGTATCTCAATTCACACTAAGTTATAATGCAAGTAGAAACGTTTTGTCTACTAACACCTGTATCATTATATAGTAAGCAATATTTCTGGTCAAGCAAGAAGGAATACATTTTTGCTCAAGTAAATGGAGGTTTTCATGAAAATCGTATGCGCATCCGATTCCTTTAAAGGTTCCTTAACCTCGGAAGAAATCTGTAAGATAATAACAAAGACTGCTAATACCATTTTTGCTTCGGCAAACGTTATCGGGATTCCAATGGCAGATGGCGGTGAAGGAACGCTGGATGCTTTACTGAATGGCTACTCCATCTATGCAGAGAATCACGGATTATCTTCACCTATAGAAAGGATTCCGATAGCGGTACGAGATCCCCTTGGACGATCCATTATGTCGGAATATGGGCGAATCACCTCTTCTGATTCGATGACAGCCGTAATTGAACTTGCGAAGGCTTCCGGTCTTACATTACTAGAATCCTCCGAGCGATGCCCGCTTCTGACCTCCACCTACGGAACAGGACAAATGATACGGGACGCAGTCACCCACGGAGCACGGAAACTCATAATTGGAATTGGAGGAAGTGCGACAAATGACGGTGGTACTGGAGCCATGGAAGCTTTGGGGGCCAAATTCTATGATGCAGATGGGAAGCTTCTATCCGGAAATGGAGAGAACCTGATCAAAATTGCTCGTATGGAATGGGATCGGTCGCCTTGGATGTCCATCGACGTCAACGTAATGTGTGATGTCAAGAATCCACTAACCGGCAGCAATGGAGCCACCCGGGTATACGGATCGCAAAAGGGGGCCACTCCCGAAATGTTGGATCGGTTGGAGCAGGGAATGATGAATTATGCATCTGTCCTCTCTGACTTTTTTGGGACGAACGTCTCCGATATCGTCGGCGGTGGTGCAGCAGGCGGAATAGGAGCGGCACTTTCGCTTTTCCTGGGTGCGAAGCTAAAATCCGGAGCTGAGACTATCTTGCATTTATATCACTTCCCTACGCTAATCAAGGACGCCGATCTCGTCATAACCGGAGAGGGTTCTCTGGATTCTCAAACCGCAAACGGTAAGGTAGTGAGTATCGTTGCAGATTATTGTGCAGAGGAAAAGATTCCCTGCTGTGCTGTCGTGGGACGAGCGGAGGATTCCCTGACTCCTGACAAAATACCGGGGATTACCGAGATTCTGTCTGTCAGTCCTGACGATATACCGCTTGAAGAATCCATGCTAAGAGCCGCTGAATTCTATGAAACCGCTATTGAAAAATTATTTTCAGACATGAAAGCTATTTACTGCTTTATAGAGCGAAAAAATCCCTAAGTCTTTTGATCAACTTAGGGATTCTTACCGCTTTACTCCATATTATGTTCTGCTATAAATCCAATCTGTCCGGCATACTGTTCATTTACGTCATTCGGTAAATCATTCCAGCCCCACTGATCATCCTTCCAGAATAAGCTCAAATAGTGCTCTTTTCCTCCGCTTGGTTCTCCATCATGGCATTTTCCGTAATTGTTCTCTTCTCCGGTAATCCACTGATAGGAACCATTCAGATTGTTACCTCCAAGCCATACCACCTTGAGTCCAAGAGAGGAATCCTCCAAGATTTCTTCCAAAAATTCTTCCTCATCCTCATTCTGAATTGTTACCAGATATCCACCCAGGATTTCCGCACGTTTCTTTGCTCCATCCCAAGTATAGTCACCGGCCACGATCTCATAACGATGACCGTTATATACGTAGCTTCCATCTTCCTGTTTTCCAAGCGGATCTTCCTGTGTTTCTTCGGAAGAGGTGTCTTCCTTTGTGGTGGCTTCTTCCTCCGTCTCAGGTTCCGTGGGTGCCTCTGTCGATTCCTCCTCTGTAGGTGGTTCTTCTATCGGAGGTTCCTCTGAGCCTTGTTCAACGGAGGTTGCTTCTACTACCTCTTTCCCGGTTTTCTGATTTGTCTTCTTTGAAAAAAGACCCATCTTAAATCCTAAAATCACTAATACAAATAATACAATTACCAAAACCATGATTGGCATTTTGTTGCCCTTTGATTCCATCGTTCTCTCCTTACTAATTCCCCATTAGGTACTATTTTCTTAACGTTCTTTTTCTCTTTGTCTTTACTTTATCCAAATGCCAGATTTCATCGACGTATTCCTGAATCGTACGGTCGGAGGTGAATTTACCGCTGCTGGCTACATTGATAATAGCACTCTTCGCCCAGCCCTTCTCGTTACGGTATGCCTTTTCCACTTCCTCCTGGGCCTCTGCATAGGAACGGAAATCCTTCAGGATAAAGTAAGTATCTGCACGACTGGTACATTGTGTATTAAGCAATGAATTGTATAAATCGCGAAAAAGCTCCGGATCGTTATTGGAATAGAATCCATTAATCAGCTGCATCAGCACATTGCGAACATCCTGATCGTTATTGAAGATATCCATCGGGTTATAGCCACCATTATTTTCATAAGCGATGACCTCATCCGAAGAAAGTCCAAAGATAAATGCATTCTCTTTTCCAACCTCTTCGACAATCTCTACATTAGCACCATCCATCGTTCCCAGAGTAATGGCACCATTCAACATAAATTTCATATTTCCGGTTCCGGAAGCCTCCTTGCTGGCTGTTGAAATCTGCTCAGATACATCCGAAGCTGCAAATATCCATTCTGCATTGGATACACGATAATTCTCAATAAAGACCACCTTGATTTTTCCATTGATAGTGGGGTCGTTATTGATGACATCGGCTACAGAATTAATCAGCTTAATCGTAAGCTTGGCATTGCGATAACCTGCTGCCGCTTTTGCCCCAAAAATAAAGGTTCTTGGATAGAACTCCATATCGGGCTGTTCCTTCAGCTTATTATAAAGATACATAACATGCAGAATATTTAACAGCTGACGTTTGTACTCATGCAGTCTCTTGACCTGTACATCGAAAATAGATCTCGGATCCACCTCGATACCATTATTCTCGAGAATATATTTTGCCAATCGTACTTTATTCTGGTACTTGATATTCATGAATTCCTGTTGTGCTTTTTTATCATCAGCGTAGACCTTCAAACCACTAATCTTGGAAAGATCGGTAATCCAGTCGTCTCCCACATGCGCAGTTACCCACGCTGCCAGCTTGGGATTGGCATGTAACAGGAAACGTCTCTGGGTGATACCATTTGTCTTGTTGTTGAATTTCTCCGGCATCATCTCATAGAAATCGCGAAGCTCCTGCTTTTT
>CAYZUC010000161.1:0-4545 GCA_964481705.1 uncultured Lachnospiraceae bacterium | reverse complement strand
AAACGCATAAAATTAAATCGTCGTTCAAGCCAATTGGAGCGTGTCGCTCAACAATATATTTTTCCGGCAATCCTGCTTTCACTTCACATAATCCTATTATATCACCTCCTACCCACATAGGAAATATAGCAGATGTAACACGTCAACACCATGTCATGTTTTGCAAATAGATGTCCACAACATGACTGAACCGTTGGTTCCCATAAAAAAATCTATGGAACGTGAATGACAAATCACTGTTCCATAGACATATGTGATGAAATGTTATTATTATATTGAATCAATACTTTTCTTCCTTCTCTCCGCAAACTCAAGAAAAGCCTGTGTAATCACCTTCTGTCCCATCGTATTTGGATGTGTTCCGTCTTCACACATCAACTCACCAATGTGTCCATGCGCTAAAAAAGCCCCACGTATATCAACGAGTGGAATTCCTTCCTCCATAGCCAACTGTGCAACATGATAAGAGTATTTCTCCTGTTGACTATATATCTCTGTAATAGAACCAAGCCATTTCATTACATTCTCCTTATTCAGATTCTGACACCACCAGTCAAAGAAACGTTGTGGTTCTAGTGGTGGTAAAGTTGTTAATATGGGAACAATATCAAGATTCTTCAATCTGTGAACCAATTGTCTATACTGCTCAACAAAAACCGGAACTGGTGTGTTGGGTTCAAATTTCCCATATGGATCATCTGCAATATCGCTCCATTTATAATCACAGTCATTCCCTCCAAAATCCATGACTACAGCATCCGCTGTCATTCCTCTTTTTAGCTTTTGTTCAAGAATCTGTATACCCTTTGTTACGGTACAACCAAAATGAGAATCATTTTGAATCGATAAATTATATTTCTGACTAAGAAGCGCGATATCAATTTCATTTTTCGTATAGTACTTTCGATTAATCGGATTGACCTGAATCCCTTTTAAAATGGAGTCTCCAAGCACTTGAATATTAGACAGATATTTCATACTTTTCTCCTTAATTATCTCATCTACATCACATAGTAATGATAACTACATCATACATTCACTCTGTCTATATGTCAAGCAAGTAGTCGCATATTCGTAATAGTAAAAGATAACAACTTGACTATAATATATGAATTACATATAATAAATGCCTACTATTATCGCAAAAAGCAACCATAAAATCGTATGAGATATGGAAACGTTAGAATGTGATATAACCTTGAAGAACAGCATCTAATTTCCAAAGAATAGGGATTGGACTATTTATGAAAGAGCAAAGAACTAGAATTATAGATATTGCGGATGAACTGGGACTTAGTACAGCTACGGTTTCAAATGTGATACATGGAAAGACAAAGAAAATATCCGCCGAAACCGTCCAACGAGTAGAAGAATTATTAGAGAAGAAACAATACATTCCGAGTATGGCTGGAATCCTTCTGGCACAAAATAATTCCAAAATCATTGGTATTGTTATCCACGATCATGAGAAATACGAAAATCACGTACTGGAGGATAACTTTATTGCCTCCTCTTTAAACTACCTTTCTGCTGAAATTGAAAGAACAGGCTATTTTTTGATGATCAAAGTCACTAAGGAATGGAATGAAATTGCGAAATTTGCTTCTATGTGGAATATGGAGGGTCTGATTGCTGTAGGCTTTTGCGAACAAGATTATCAAAAGCTGCGAAATGCAATGCACATTCCTTTTGTTGTATATGATGGATTTTTTGAAAATCCAGGACGTATCTGTAACCTTCTGGTAGACAATTACGAAGGTGGTCATAAAATGGGGAATTACTTCCGCGCTTTAGGACATACCAAGGTATTATGTATTTCCGATAATGATCTCTGTATGGATCATGATCGTTACAAAGGCTTTGTAGATGGAATGGACGGTTATGGAGCTGACTTTCTTATTATCCCAATGCTCCGCCAAGAACGATACGCCTTTTATCAGCAGCATCTGAAGTATCTGTGCCAGTATACTGCTGTTTTTGCAGTATCCGACTATTATGCTATTGACCTGATTCAGTTTCTGACACAACAGGGAATACAGGTCCCGAATGAAATCTCCATATCCGGTTTTGATGACAATCCTCTGTGTGAGAGAATTGTCCCTACACTTACAACGATTCACCAGGACGGTAATCAGCGTGCTTCTCTTGCTGTCGAAAGCCTACAGAAAATGAGATCTGGAGAGATGGAAGGACAAACCATCATACTTCCGGTTTCAGTAATCGAGAGACAAAGCACCGGTAAACCCAAATTATAATTATGCACAAATTTACACTTGCTTTTTTGTAATTGGTTACGCGTTTAACCTATTGTGTATTCGTTGTTTTCATAATAGAATGATGACATCTTAATTGAAGTCTTGAAAGGAAGCAGTTATGAAAACAAACGATAAATTCTCTAGATTAGTACGAAACATTGCTTTACCTGTGACCCTACAATCCTTACTACAATCCAGCTTTAGTGTAGTCGATCAGATCATGGTCGGCGGACTCGGCAGTACGAGTATCGCTGGAATTGGTCTGGGCGGAAAATTTGCCTCCCTCTACTCTGTCCTGATTTCTGCGATTGCAACTGTCGCCGGGATTATGATTGCACAATATCTTGGAAAACGAGATGATAAAGAAGTAAGTCGCAGCTTCTTTATGAACTTCCTTCTCTCCTTCCTTTTCTCTATCATCTTTTTGGTCATCTGCACTCTTTTTTCCAGACAAATTATGGATATATATACACAAGACAGCAACGTTCATCTTGCAGCTGTCACCTATTTGAGTATTATTATGTTTTCTTTTCTCCCCATTGCATTCAACTCTCTTTTCTCCACTTTACTTCGCTGTATGGAAGCAGCTTCGCTTCCTCTTTACGCCAGTATTACCGGCGCCATTGCAAATACCGTGCTAAATTATGTACTAATCTATGGAAAATTCGGTTTTCCAACGCTTGGAATCACCGGTGCCGCACTTGCTACGGTAATCTCCCAATTGGTGACAAGTGTCTTAATCTTCATACTGTTTTTACGTTATGATAAAACCTATCCTATTCATCTTTCCTTTCAGATTCATATGAACAAACCACAAAAAAAACAGTATCTATCCATGCTGCTTCCCATTCTGATATGTGAATTTGTTTGGAGCCTCGGTGAAAATGTATACTCGGCAATTTATGGTAATATCGGTACTGCTGCATGCGCCGCCATGGTATTAACTTCACCTGTACAAGGCTTATTCATTGGGTGTTTAAGTGGTGTTTCCCAAGCCGCCGGTATCATCATCGGCAAAGCGTTGGGAGCCGGAGACTATGATAAAGCCTACTCTCAGAGTAAGAAACTCATAAAATATGCACTGTATGGTTCCCTTCTGCTCTCTGCTATGGTAATCGTGACTCGAAGATTCTATGTTCGAATCTACCATGTTGAAGATACTGTCCGTAATATTGCCTGCGAAATACTAGTGGTATTTGCTTTCATTGCACCTGTTAAGGTTCAGAATATGGTACTAAGTGGTGGTATCATACGAAGTGGTGGCAAAACCAGATATGTCATGTATATGGACATGATTGGTACTTGGTTATTTGGAGTCCCCCTTGGACTTATTTCCGCTTTTCTTCTGAAGTTACCAATTCCTTATGTTTATCTGATGCTTTCACTGGAGGAATGCATCCGTTTGTTCATAGCTATCATCGTTTTTCGTCGCAAGAATTGGATGAGGAGTTTGTCGTAAATCACGCTGCAATATCTTTTGCAAATATCGCGTTAAGATTTCGCCAATATACTGTTAAGGAATCTTCAAATTTATTGTCTTTTCGATCAGTTTTTACTACCTTAATGGTAGAAGAAATCGAAGGGAGGGTTACTCATGGGAATAGGTGGATACGCTGTACTGATTGTAATAGGTATTACTCTCGTTTTATGTATGGTAATCGGTATTAAAGAAGACAAGAAAAAGGCAGACGAAAAGAAATAATTAAAAGAACACAATCATCCAAAGTGATTGTGTTTCTTTTATGTACTCTGTAAAGTGACATAACCAATAGCGTTTTCGCATGTACTTCGAATTATCATAGGATACGTTCAAACTCGATTTCATGCCGCAGTGGAATATCATTTTCGCCAATCAGCGGGATTTCAGGCTTCATTTTTCTTGCTTCACTTAATGCATCATGATATAAATGCACCATATCAAATTCTCTCTTCTGGTAGAATCTCATTGCATTGATATTGTCATT
Source organism: uncultured Lachnospiraceae bacterium (assembly GCA_964481705.1). Classification (GTDB taxonomy): domain Bacteria; phylum Bacillota; class Clostridia; order Lachnospirales; family Lachnospiraceae; genus CAYZUC01. The sequence continues at coordinate 326 of CAYZUC010000161.1, read as the reverse complement.
CGTTGTAATAAGAACGACTTTACCGCATCCTCTTTCTTTTGCCTCGTTGACTGCTTTTTCAACGAGCTTGCTTCCAATTCCCTGATTTTCTCTTAGACTATCCAAAGACATGATTTCCAGAATGCTGTCATAAACAATAAATGTTATCAATCCAATAATAGATTCTCCTTCATGAAAAAAGAACCCCTCCACTTGAGTCATATCAATTTCTTTTCCACGAATGATCATTGTCGTTGTATACCATTGCTGTTTTATGAACGTGTTAATCAATCAATGCCATTTAGATAAACATTTTTTAGATAAAAATAGTATATCACATTCTACAG
>CAYZUC010000160.1:0-4602 GCA_964481705.1 uncultured Lachnospiraceae bacterium | reverse complement strand
ACTACATTGAAGGTACCACGAAGCTTGTTGACAATTAAAGTAGTCAATGCCTCTCCTTCGATATCTTCTGCGATAATTAACAGCTTAGCACCACTCTGTACGATCTGCTCCAGTATAGGAAGAATCTCCTGAATATTGGAAATCTTCTTATCCGTAATCAGGATGTAAGGGTTATCGAGATTTGCTTCCATCTTATCCATATCTGTAGCCATATATGCAGATACATAGCCACGATCAAACTGCATTCCTTCTACTAAATCAAGCTCTGTCTTCATGGTCTTGGATTCCTCGATCGTGATAACACCATCTCCGGAAACCTTATCCATAGCATCTGCTACCATCTGTCCTACTTCTTCATCTCCTGCAGAAATAGCAGCAACTTTAGCAATATGATCTCTTCCATTTACCTTGCTGCTCATCTTTGCAATGGCGTCTACTGCTACGTCAGTAGCTTTCTTCATTCCTTTTCTAAGAATGATTGGGTTAGCTCCTGCTGCCAGATTCTTCATTCCTTCGTGAATCATTGCCTGTGCAAGAACAGTAGCAGTTGTGGTTCCATCTCCTGCTACATCGTTTGTTTTGGTAGCTACTTCTTTTACAAGCTGAGCACCCATATTCTCAAATGCATCTTCGAGCTCGATTTCCTTTGCAATGGTAACACCATCATTTGTAATCAACGGAGCTCCATAGGATTTGTCAAGAACAACATTTCTTCCTTTCGGTCCAAGTGTTACACGAACGGTATCTGCTAATTGATTTACTCCAGCTTCCAGAGCTGCTCTTGCATCTGCTCCGTATTTAATTTCCTTTGCCATGATAAAAACCTCCTGATTTCTATTTCTTTTCTTTTCGGTCACACATGATTTGTAACCTGATATCCGTAGTACTCAAGTACGATTCTATTCAACAATTGCAAGAATATCACTTTGTTTTACGATGATATACTCATCCTCTCCAAGCTTAACACTTGTTCCTGCATATTTGGAATAGATAACCTTTTGTCCTTTTTTTACTTCCATCTTAATTTCTTTTCCATCTACTACTCCACCAGGTCCTACTTCAATTACTTCTGCTTCCTGTGGCTTCTCCTGACTCTGTCCGGGTAATACGATACCGGAAGCTGTCTTTTCCTCTGCCTCCAACTGTTTTAAGACAACTCTGTCTCCTAATGGTGTTAACTTCATTTTCAAAACCTCCTTAATCTATTCTGTTCTGCTTTTGTTTGATTTATTAGCACTCTTTTGTGTTGAGTGCTAACCGATAGTGATATATTATGTTTTTTGTATCTCATATGCAAACTCCGATTTTCTTAACTTTCATTGCTTTTGCTTTCATTTTCTTCCAATATCTCGTTTTTACTCACTTTTTCTGTTCGCATAGGATTTTACACTTTTTTTATAAATCTAGTTGCATTCCTTCGGCGAAGGATTCTGGTAGAATCGATACTCATTTGTCTCCAGGTATCTACCATAGCTTTCACCATCAAACATATCTGGAATAGTCACTGAATCCTTGACTTGCTTCGTCTTATCGTGATACAAAAGCAGAGTCTCTCCATCCTTGAGATTAAAATTCATAATATACTCATTTAATTGAGGATTGCTCTTTCCGTTAAGCCAGATGACCTCACCGGGCTTTAACCGAACCTCAGGACAATGAAATTTTGACAATTCTTTTTTATCATCCGAAAGATAATATTCCCCGAGAAAAACCGATTGATTTCCTCCATTATAGAGTTCCACCCAATCATCATCACCGGCTTCTGAGACTTCATTGATCATCAGTCCATCCTGTGAACGTTCCTTTGTTACCAGCTCGATCGTAATTGTATGATCCTCTCCCAGGCTGTCTTTTTCATCTACCTCCAGTATCTCTGTATCTCTTTTTTCACCATTTACCAACCAGTAAGCAAAACATTTTCCATTTGCAATGGAAGGCGTTATCTGCGTGGCGGTGCCAAATGCGCGCATGATCTTGCTATCGTTGGTGGTTTCATAGACAGGCACACGACTTACATGAATAATAGTGCCTTTCTCCGGAGCTATTGTCCGAATATAGTATGCATCGTCTGCATTAAAATAACGGAACAGGAAGTTCTTTACCTCATCCTCTCTTTTCTCCGTCTGTGATAGAAGGTAGGATAGCTTCTCGTCACGCTGATTCAGCATCTCCCTCTTGGTTTGAAAGCCTGTCAATTCCTTTTCCATTTCAAAATTGTTTCCCCATACAGCATTGCTCTGTTTTACAATCTCCGTAAGGTCTTCCTTATTAAAAGTAAGTGACAGAAAATCACATACATGATTCACAAATCTCTCTTTATATGGAGGATACTTCATCAATTGGTACAGCAAATCAATATTCTCTGCTGGTGGGTCATTGTATAAAAGCAGATCAAAGGCATCATAGGAATCTGCGTCCAGCTTAAAGCTCTGATCCATATCGTAAATCAGAAACCTTGCCCGCCCATCCATCATGGTTCCTTCTTTCCTTTGATCTCCTTTATATCTCCATACTTCAATATTATTATAGGGCCAGTCACAATTGTCACACATCATTTCAAACGCATAATAGGATAATAATTGATCCATATCCACCTTTTGCTCAAATTCTGTACGAAACTGCTCGTCTGTAAAATCAAGCACCTGTTCTGGAGGATAACCGAGATAGGACAGCATCGCATCCTCATCTCCTTTAAAAATATCGATATCTTCGCTTGGGACAGAATACAGATCAGACAAGTAACCATCTGTATAGTCTTCTTTCAAAACTGCTGTTCCATAGAACGACCCATTAATATACACAACAGCAGGCCTTGCTCCAACATAATCGGAGAAGCCACACTTCCTTGCAATTACGCTGATAACCTGATCACGCACCAGGGTCTGAAGATTATCCTGACCGCCACTGGATAAGTTGATAACACGGTATTTGTTTCTCTTTGTCAGTTTACTTCCCTGCTCCGAATCCTGATTCCAGAAATTATAGGTAAAATCGTCATCCGCCTTAATCTTAAAGCTTTTTTGCTCCTGTGTCCGGGATACATTTCCACGAATACTGAGACCCGCTCCCTGATTAACCACACATACTCCTGTTTCATCAAATACAGAAAAATTAATAGCACAGCTCACATCACGATTGAAATTAGCAGGTACATCCGGACTCAGATTAATCTCTTCCTTGATACCTAATGCTCTCTGTTCTTTTACGTAATCATCAAAGTCTTTTCCTGCAATCAGAATTCCATTCTCATAGCTCCACAGCTCCTCATCATTACCATTGATATAGACAGTGGGAAGATTGGAATAGTGAGAGATTGCATTTTTTCCGATTACGTAGACTCTGGTATAGACATCACTGCTCTCACCCTGATATATCAAAGCCGCACGAAGTGGAATCACCTGATCCTGCTCTCCACACGGAAATGACAGCTCCCCTTGATAAAGCTGTGACGCTTCCGTCGGTTCACTGCCATCTGTTGTATAATAAATATTTGCATAAAAAGGAACGCTCTCTCCTTTTGCGATTATGACATTCACGTCATTCTCGTAAATTCCAGCGTCCACACTAAAGCTAAGGCTATCACCCTGAATATTTTGCGTAATGGCCTCCATACTTCTGTTGTCATAGAAATAAAAGCTGATTCCGCCAACTATCAGCAATGCAATTAACACCACAAGAAAAACTATTTTTGTACGATTTACTACTCTCATCCTGCCATCTCACCTGTTTGCAATAACCAGTTTACGGTAGTCACTTCTTCTAACCCCTGAAGCTCTTCCACAATCCTTGTGTTCAGAGTACCCTTTGCATGCAGCTCATAAATCAGCTCCGATGCACCTGCAGTACGATTAACATTTTTCAGCTTGAATTTTTTCACATAATTCTGAATAATCGCTTCCATTTCTTCCTCAGGTATCTTCTCTCCGGAAGTTCGAATAATCAAGAGATAATTGTCTTTTCCCTTCTTGACAAAACTCAAAGCCACCAACACCACCGCAATCATAAGGGTAGATAGAAAAGATAGCTTTAGATTCTGCGATCCGACACATAGACCTTCCACAATTGACCAAAAGATAAATACCGTATCGCGCGAATCCTTAACCGCTGTACGAAAACGTACAATTGATAACGCACCTACCATACCGAGTGATATTACAATATTGCTGCTGATCATCAACATGATGACTACCGTAATCAAAAGAATTACGACATTGGAACAGTTAAACTTGTAGCTGTAGCTGACTCCTTGATATGTGATTTGATACGTAATGAAAATCACAGCACCAATCACCATTCCTGCAAGTAACAGTAATAGTATTTTTGATACGCTCAGTGATGCACTATTGACAGCAAACCACTCTAAAATGTCCTTCTTACTCATTTCTCATTCCTCCGTATATCATAAAACCAGTCTCTTATCCTATATAATCCCGAAAAATCATACGCCCACTGCAGTATTTACTAAACGAAACCTGATTCAGCGGATAGCGATTTAAAATGCTGTGGATATAATCCGGTAAACATTGATTAAACTTTACCTCTAATAACACAAAATCTTTCAACGCGTATTGATATGGAGTGTCTTTTCGAAACAGATTCAAG
>CAYZUC010000159.1:0-4606 GCA_964481705.1 uncultured Lachnospiraceae bacterium | reverse complement strand
TTCCATCACTATATTTTAAACATAACTCACCAGTTTCGTCAAAGAATATAGTGGTAGCAGAACTAGCAGGTGTTGCTATACTTGTTCCACTTGTCCAGGCCCATTCTAAATGATCTACACTATTAGTTAATCCTGTATCTGGCCACGCAACAAATTCTAATCCTGTCTCCCCACTATTTACCTGTATTCCATATCCTGCTTTACCATTGTAAGTAGCAGGACAATCCGATAAACCAACAAAAGTGCTGGTCTGACCAGAATAAGAAATCTCTTTTATTCCAGAAACCGTACGCATAAACAATCTTTCGTCGGTGACATTCATACATAGTTCTCCCACGTATAGATCAGTGTAAGTCCATCCTGGTCCAGTGTGATCATCCGTTATTGGAATGGTTGGAACCTCTCCAGCGCCAGTTAATCTTTTAATTTTTATTCTACTATATTGGGGTATTTGGGTCATTTTTTTATATCATTTTTTAGGTATATAATTTACCAGAATAATTTTTATGTGCTTTCGATAATGTTGTTTGGTTTAAATGAGCCATATTCCCTGATGCAATCCTTACCTCCGTCAACTATATTACATATATCACTACTAAATGGATTTTGTACTTCGTCCTCTCCCCCATCTATTATTGTGTCATATGCAGTCATTACACCGGCTTTAATCATTATACCATTATCAACAGAAGCAGAATTATCACCGACTCTAGATATGATAGTGGTTCCACTACCTACCACCGCATCGTTTATTATATCCAACACTGGTCTAACCACATTTGGTTTAATCCATATTGGGATAGGACGTGGTTTCTTGGGTCTCTTCACCACGAAAGTCTTTAATAACTCTATTGTGCATAAATTATCTGGTATATATTCCACTATTCTATGTATGTGATAGTATATATTATCGATAAGGATAGTGTTATAAAACCTAAGATTAAATATATCTTGGGTGCTTAATTTTATTGTATATGTAACCAATCTAGCATCCTCGTCCTTTATTTGCCAGTATCTATTATACCAATACTTATTCCATAAATTATTCTCCGTTCCCTGTGAATAAGCATAGTAAGCATCCATTGCACCAAAATTTATATCATATGTGGAATTGTATGGATTATCATAGTGATTCATGGTTACATAAGTTGTATATTGGGGAGTGTTGGTGTTTCCTGAACCCACAATATAATAAGTTCCACCGACTGTATTGGATGTGATCCTTATAGAATTTGCTGTTGTTGGATATGGTATTCTAACCAAGTTTTGAATACGAGGTCTTAATATCTGCTCATCTAGTAATGCCCCGTCAGGACTTAACTGATAGAATTTAGGTATGATAAGGTTTGAACTCTTATGATAACCAAATATAGTGGGAGCAAATATGTTATCTATCTTTATATCCTTGGAGTTAAATATTTTACTATCACCATAATTTCTTTTGTAGGTTTCCCTAAACAAGTCATTATAATAATCAGTATCCTCTTGATAAGATAGATATAGGTCTTTATCTATAAAGTCTTGTGGTCTTTCAAATTCATAACCATCCGTTTCGTCTATTTTATCGGTCCAGTCTAAAATAGAACCCATGCCATAATATGTATCAAAAGGTTCTATAATTAAGTCATATTCTTTATCAGGGTTTCTTTCAATCACCAAATTAAACATACTACACAATGAATTCAAAAAGTCAATCTGTTTAGTATCCTGTGGTAATACTCTATTTATATCAACTAGGTCACCCTCGAATATCGGAGATTTTAGTGATGTAATTCTAAGGAAAGTTCCTAGTTCATTATCGCCATTATCTCTTTGAAGTTGCATTCTTATTTGATGTGCATTGTTGGGATGGTTGCTTGGAGGAAATATCTTTTTAATCGCCACCTCTATCCACAACCTATCTCCCGTGTTTAGTTCCACTGTTTCAGCACCAGAAAAGACACTGGTTACCGTGAGTGCATTGTCTGTTCCTGGCTCTATTTCATCATCAGAGTTATTCATAAAATCCTCTATGTAATCATAAGATATGGTTTCTAAAGTTTGTGATACCACATTCCACCGTCTTACATAAAGTTCTCCATAATAACCCAATTTATCATTATCCCATTTAATCATTTGGATACCTGTATTCCTTATCCACCAATGTATTCTTGCTGCTGCACCGATTTCATACTTACCACTTCTAAGTATGGTTACACTTTGATTAATAGAATTATATTGGTTTGTTGAATCATGTAAGCCATAGTAAGCAGGATCTGTGAAGTTTGTTTTGAATTTAAAGGGTCCAACTGTTGCTATGCTATTGGTGGGGTCATACACACAGTTTCCAATGTGAGTTTCATCATAAGATGTTACAGTGCCTAAGAAACCTCTTTTAGTAATTTCCTCCTCGCTTAATAACATTACTTGACAGGCAGGCATAACTAAATTCTTAAAGATATTTGAGTTTAAGAATGTACTAGTGTAGGTAAATCTATTTGATTCAAAGATTTTATCCCATATTTCTTTTATGAATAAACAAGGTCTTAGGTCGCGAATATTTATGTCTGTCTTTGTATCTAAATTCGCATAGTCTGCAAGAGGATATGTATAACCAGTTGGTCCTACATTATCCCAAGAAGAAACCACCAGTGCCTTATCCAATATATGATTGTAATGTGAAAAATCTATATCGTCCATAGGATTGTCATTACCAGTTAATAACTTAGTTCCAACTGCCTCAGCAAAATGAATGGGTGTTCCAAAGATTTGACAGTAGTATTCTATTGATCCATAAACATTCTTTACCTTTTGCATTTCAAACTTACCTGAAAATATTTGTATATCATTATGATAAACATAACAAAAGTTTGATACGTTTAATTTGAAATTACTGTCCTCGGTGGCCAGTTCATAAATATGATTGAATATATCATTATTCTTTTTTGTTCCTGGTATAGTGAAGGATTGCGAATATGGAGTTCTTCTTTCCTCCAGTTTTCCTAATGAAAGAAAGTCATAAGTGATAGGTATATTAAAATCATCCATGAGATCTGGTTCATAAGAATAATTATCTATTCTTTCCACCTTAAACTTTTTTAAACCACCTAAACTATTTCCATACATAACTATACCAGCCCTACCATCTACTAAATTAGTGACCGTAATATAATCTACATATTCACCACCAGCAGTTCTTAAAGGTCCATACATCCCACCAATTCTTACACGAGCATTCACAGTTCCTTTCCATCCCACCAAAGTGTAAGAAACTTTATAGGTTCCAACGGTTGTCAGCGCGGTTTGAAATAAATAATCCTGTGTGTGGGTAGGTAAATGAAAGACTGTTCCATTTATTATTTGATATAATGAATTATGTGGGAGGAAATTCTCCAAAACTCTCTGTTCCCAATAATTTAAACCAAAAGCAAAACCACCATCCTCTATATTTATCTCAGAAAATCTATCTATATGTAATGACAACCTTGTATTCATTATATGTTTATTTTATTTTTATTACTTTCTATTACATTAATAGTATATTGGACCATATTGTCATATCTAGTGTCCTTAATTTGTATATCCGTATCAGTAATTACCACTGGTTTGATGGATGGTGCTGTATAAACTGAATCATATTGCAGCATATAAACTACTGGTGATTGAACCAATTCCTCATATAATCCAATCTCTGTGTTATTCATCCAGTCGGAAAGTAATTCATATCCATATCTACTACTGGCACTATAGATAGAAGTGCCCCTATCATATTTATCATAGTTATATGACAATATCTTTTCGTATGATTTTCTTTCCACGGAAAGTTTTTTCTTATGATTTAGTTTGAAATATAGATACATCATAGATCCATTCTTTCTAAGGAAATATAAACACATCCAAGGATATATTCTTTTACATTCTTTAATATTAAAACGATAAGTGTTATAGGTTCTATAATCACCTGAACTTACTAAACTTATAGTATAGTATTCGTCATCATCATTCAGAGTGAATGGTATATTACCCATGCCAACAGGTATTCTACTCAATCCTGTATCTGTTCCTATTGTTGAACCAGTATAAATATTTAAATATTCTGTGGTTCTTAAAACATCACTTGCTCCATATATTCTATATATTGCTACCAAGGGAGAGTGTGATTTTATTGCTAAGTTTTTACACCAGAAATAACCCCAAGCCAATTCACTAGGGAAAGTATCTATAGTTAAACTATCATGACTCATCCAATATCTTCCAGGTTCAGTTCCTAAAGTTCTCTGTGTGATATATTTTTGCCAGAATAAAGTGTCTACGTTTAAGAAATCATCCACGTCCATTACAGCGTTTATCACTGTAATGTTGTCGGTGGTATATCCTGTGTTTGTTATGGTGCCATTCACATCCTCTCCATATTGGCAATATATTCTAGTGTAGGTGCCACTTAAAGATGTGCTGGCTGAAACTGAATCGTGATCCTCGTAAGAATAACTAAGATAATCTTGAACTATTCTACTTATATCAACCTTACAAGAACCATCCGCAAGAGGAATAAACTTTAAAGTGGCTGCCAAAGTTCCATCATGATTATTTAAATCGTTTACATCATCTGATGTTGCGTTAACATAAA
>CAYZUC010000158.1:2965-4689 GCA_964481705.1 uncultured Lachnospiraceae bacterium | reverse complement strand
CTTCGTGGAGAGAAGATTGATATCATAAACTGGGATGAGAACCCGGCAGTATTGATTGAAAACGCTCTTTCTCCAGCCAAGGTAGTATCTGTCATAGCAGATGGAGATGAGAAGACGGCTAAGGTAGTTGTACCGGATTATCAGCTTTCTCTTGCAATTGGTAAGGAAGGACAGAATGCAAGACTTGCAGCAAGACTTACCGGATTCAAGATTGATATTAAGTCTGAGACACAGGCCAAGGATGCTCCGGGATTCCGTATGGAAGATTACTACGACGATGATGAGGAGTATGATGAGGATTATGAAGAAGGTGTAGAGGATACCGAAGCGGTTGACGAGACACCATCTGAGGAAGCATAGAAATGAGCGTTAAGAAAATTCCAATGAGGAAATGCATCGGATGTGGTGAGATGAAGGATAAGAAAGCAATGATCCGTGTCATCAAATCATCTGAGGGTGAGATTTCATTGGATGTAACAGGTAGAATGAATGGAAGAGGCGCATATTTGTGTAACAACAGAGAGTGTCTTGACAAGGCAATAAAGCAGAGAGGGCTGGAAAGATCATTTCAAATGAGCATACCGAAGGAAGTGTATGACAGCCTTTCAAAGGAGTTTGATGAAAGTGGCACAGAATAAGATTTTTTCCCTACTGGGTCTTGCAACAAAGTCGGGAAACGTGGTAAGTGGTGAGTTCGCTACAGAAAAGGCCGTGAAATCTTGTAAAGCGTTTCAGGTGATTGTCAGTTCGGATGCGTCTGAAAATACGCAGAAGAAATTCACCAATATGTGCAAGTTTTATGAGGTTCCGATTGCTATCTATGGCACCAAGGAAGAGCTTGGTCATGCCATGGGAAAAGAGATGAGGTCTTCACTTGCAATCACAGATGCCGGATTTGCAAAAACCATTCGCAACAATTTGGAGGTAGTGGAATAGATGGCTAAAATGAAAGTTCATGAATTAGCAAAAGAAATAGACAAATCGAGTAAGGAAATTATGAGTTTCCTATCAGAAAAAGGTATTGAAGTCAAGAGTCATATGTCAAATCTGGAGGATGACCAGATTGCCATGGTTAAAAAAGCCTTGAATACCAAGAGTGGTAAGGAGACGGCTGTAAAGGAAGCACCAAAGACAGAAGCGAAGAAACCAGAGGCTTCAAAGACAGAAGCTCCAAAAACAGAAGCTCCAAAAACAGAAGCTTCCAAAACAGAAGCAGCCGCGCCTGTCAAAAAGAAGAAACCCAATATTATTTTTGTAAATAACCCATATAATAGCCGAAATAATGCTAATGGTCGTCCGAACGGACCTAATCGTGGCAGGCAGGTAGGACAGATTGGAGGGGAACCGGAGAAACCAGCAGCTCCAAAGCCCGTAGAGGCTCCAAAGCCAGTCGTATCCGAGCAAAAAGCTGCCCCAGAAATCAAAGTTGAAAAGCCGGCTCCGGTTGTCGAAAATAAGACAGAGGCTGTCAGCAAGGAGGCTCCGGCAACTAAAGTAAGTGATGTTGTAAAAAAAGAGTCTGCAGCTACAGAGCCACAGCATAGTGACAATACGGCAGCAAAACCAACCGGAACGACAAGTGCTGCACCAAGTGCTCAGTCCGCTCCTGCAAACAACCGTCCGAGCACCAACAGTGCATTAAGACCGCAGGGAAGCAGACCACCAGGAAGCTATAATAATAACGGAAACCGTCCACAGGGTGGCTATAATAATAATGGAAACCG
>CAYZUC010000158.1:1026-2865 GCA_964481705.1 uncultured Lachnospiraceae bacterium | reverse complement strand
TATAATAATAATGGAAACCGTCCACAGGGTGGCTATAATAATAACGGAAACCGTCCACAAGGTGGTTACAACAACAATGGAAACCGTCCACAGGGAGGTTACAATAACAATGGAAATCGTCCGCAGGGAGGCTACAACAACAACGGGGGCAGAACTTTCGCAGGCTCTTCACAAGGTCAAGGTGGCTATAACAATAATCGCGGTGGCGGCCAGGGCGGTTACAATAATTACCGCGGTGGCGACAATCGTTCACAAGGTGGAAGAGGAACTGACAGCAAAGGATTTGGTGTTGAAACTCCCATCAAGGAGCAGGAGAAGCATAGAGGCGAACAGGACAGACGTCGTCAGAGCATGGAGAAACACAGAAAAGAATCCATCTATGACAGAGGTGAAGATTTAAAACCAAAGAAATTCAATCCTCATGGATTTAATAAGCCGGAAAAGGTAGAGACTCCACCAGAAGAGAAAATCAAGGTTATTACACTGCCGGAATCTCTTACCATCAAAGAACTGGCTGAGAAGATGAAGATGCAGCCTTCTGTAATTGTGAAAAAGCTTTTCTTACAGGGAACGGTAGTAACTGTAAACCAGGAGATTCCTTATGAGCAGGCAGAGGAAATAGCCATCGAATTTGATATCATCTGTGAGAAAGAAGTGAAAGTAGATGTTATCGAGGAGCTGCTGAAAGAGGAGGAAGAGGACGCTTCCACAATGGTTAAGAGACCACCTGTTATTTGTGTAATGGGTCACGTTGATCATGGTAAGACGTCACTTTTGGATGCTATTCGTAAGACAAATGTTACCAATCATGAGGCCGGTGGCATCACACAGGCAATTGGAGCATATACCGTTAATATCAAGAATGAGAAGATTACATTCCTGGATACCCCGGGACATGAAGCATTTACAGCTATGCGTATGCGTGGTGCTAATTCTACCGATATTGCAATTTTAGTAGTAGCGGCGGATGATGGCGTTATGCCACAGACCGTAGAAGCTATCAATCATGCAAAAGCTGCTGGAATTGAAATCATTGTTGCTGTCAACAAGATTGATAAGCCGAATGCGAATATTGAACGTGTAAAACAAGAATTAGCTGAGTATGAGTTGATTGCCGAGGACTGGGGCGGAAGTACCGTATTTGTACCGGTATCAGCAAAATCCGGTGAAGGTATTGAACAGCTGCTTGAGATGATTCTTTTAACAGCAGAACTGCTTGAGTTAAAGGCCAATCCGAAGCGTCAGGCCAGAGGTCTTGTCATCGAGGCTGAGCTGGATAAAGGACGTGGACCTGTTGCAACAGTTCTGGTACAAAAGGGAACCTTACATGTAGGAGACTTTGTCGCAGCTGGAGCTTGCCATGGTAAAGTAAGAGCCATGATTGATGATAAGGGAAAACGAGTGAAAGAGGCCGGTCCTTCCACACCTGTTGAAATCCTTGGATTAAATGATGTTCCAAATGCCGGCGAGATTTTTGTAGCACCGGATAACGATAAGGAAGCCAGATCCTTTGCAGAGACCTTTATATCTCAAAACAAGGTGAAGCTTCTTGATGATACGAAGCAGAAGATGTCTCTGGATGATCTGTTTACACAGATTAAAGAGGATGATCTGAAGGAACTTGGTCTGATTATCAAAGCAGACGTACAGGGTTCCGTGGAAGCAATCAAGCAGAGTATGGTGAAGCTTTCAAATGATGAGGTTGTTGTTAAAATCATCCACGGTGGTGTAGGTGCTATTAATGAATCAGATGTTATCCTTGCTTCTGCATCAAATGCTATCATCATCGGATTTAATGTTCGTCCGGATGCAACAGCAAAAGATACTGCAGAGCATGAA
>CAYZUC010000158.1:0-1016 GCA_964481705.1 uncultured Lachnospiraceae bacterium | reverse complement strand
GCAAAAGCCATTATTATTGCATTTGACGTAAGACCAAACTTAGCAGCAAAAGATATGGCAGAAAAGGATGGAGTAGAAATTAAGCAATATTCTGTTATTTATCAGGCAATTGAGGATGTAGAAGCCGCTATGAAGGGAATGCTGGATCCTGTATTTGAGGAGAAAGTAATCGGTCATGCTGAGATACGCCAGATTTTCAAGGCAAGCGGTATCGGTAATATTTCCGGTTCTTATGTATTGGATGGTCAGTTTGAACGTGGATGCTCGGTACGTATTACACGTGAAGGTGAGCAGGTATTCGAAGGACCACTGGCATCTTTGAAGAGATTTAAGGATGATGTAAAGGAAGTAAAGGCAGGATTTGAATGTGGTCTTGTATTTGAAGGCTTTGATGCTGTTCAGGAACTGGATCAGATTGAAGCATATAAGATGGTTCAGGTAGAGGTAAAATAATGAGGAAAAACAGCGTAAAGAACACGCGGATCAATGGCGAAGTGCAGAGAGTACTGGCAGAAGTTATTCGTAGTGAGATCAAAGATCCCCGTGTTGGAATCATGACATCCGTAACAGATGTTATTGTAGCTCCGGATTTAAAGACCTGTAAGGCTTATATCAGTGTGCTCGGCGACGAACAGGCGGGTGAAGCCACACTGGAAGGATTAAGAAGAGCAGAAGGATTCATTCGCAGCAGGCTTGCAAAGACGATTAATCTTCGCAATACTCCGGAGATTGAATTCATACTGGATACTTCCATCCAGTATGGTGCTCATATGTCTAAGATGATTGATAATCTTCATATTACGTCTGAGGACGAGGAAGAAGATTTGTAAGTGCGTACGCGATACGCGGATAAGGATGGTCGTTATGATCAATTTAAAAGAGATATGTAAGGATGCAAAAAAGATAGCAATTAGCGGACATATTCGCCCGGATGGAGATTGCGTAGGCTCCACGCTTGGGTTGTATCGTTATCTGAAGAAGGCTACCGATGCAGAGATTACGCTCTATTTGGAACA
>CAYZUC010000157.1:0-4716 GCA_964481705.1 uncultured Lachnospiraceae bacterium | reverse complement strand
GTTATTTTCTGTTGCACTTTCCTTAAGGTTTCCCTCACTGGACGTTATCCAGCATCATTGCTCTGTGGAGCCCGGACTTTCCTCGTACGCTGTTTTTCAACCTTGCTATACGCGACTATTCAATTTACTTCTTTATAATTGTAACTCAACATAATCTATTTGTCAATCATAGCTTAAAAATTTCTATATCACTTTTTAGCTTATCCCAATCAATTTCTAAATTATTAGTACTTAACAATGTATTAAGTTCCATTTTTAATGTTTTTACCTCTTCTTTATCTTACATATTACTTTTGGTTCCGAATTACTTTTTGAATCCTGTGAAATATTTACACTTTGTCCTTGTATTTTTAAAAACAAAATCGCATGTTTCAATTTTTTTAAAATTTTTAAATATATTTTTTGCGTTGTTTTTAAAATTTGTTTATAAAAGATTTTTTATTTCTTCATCATTTAAAAGTTGTGGATTAATATAACTCTTGGATAATTTATTTTGTTTTAAAGCATGTATTACAACTTCCCTATCGCTTCTTAAATCATGGCTTGCATATTTTATTATTATACCTTTATTTTTAACTGCTTCTAAAACTATTTCTTTATTACCTCGTAATTCTTCACTAGCATAATATAATCCCTGCCCATCTTTTGATACAGCTTTATAGATAATATCTTTATCATTTTTAAGTTCTTCACTTGCATAACAAATTACCCATCCTGAGTGTTCTAGGGCAATATTTACAATTTCCTTATCTCCCTTTAATCTTGAGCTTGCAAATTCAAGAGAACCACCATTTTGTTTTATAGCTTCTAAGACCAATTCTTTATCATCTTTTAGTTCTTCACTTGCCCATTCTAATATAAGACCATCTTCAATAACTGCTTTCATAAAATAATCTTTATTATTAGAATTCTGCTGTATTTCTTCTATTTCATACATAATTATTACTCCTGTCTTATAGTATATATAATTCTTTTCACCTATATAATATAAAAATCATTGTTTTTATGATATCTTAATTACTGAGAGTTCATGGAAACTCCTTCAAGAATATAAAAATATTAAGTGTCATGATATCTTTAACCAAATTGATAAAAGATTATATTAATCTTATATTCCTACTTTATATTCTATATCTTCCATAAAAGGAAACATTTCTTTAATTCTTTTATGAGTAACAATTACATTTCTAGGTTGTGGATTTTTTGTATCATCTGATAATAATTGTTGAGAATAACAGTTCTCACACGTTTTAAATAATAAATATCTATTTCTAACATATGTAAAAAATAATTGATATCCATCATCTAGATTTTTCTCAAATTCTATAAATGTATATTTTCCGTCCATTATATCCCCTTATCTTAATCTTTTATCATATTTTCAAAATCTATTTCACTTATTATACTTACACCTAAACTTCTTGCCTTTGTTAGCTTGCTTCCAGCATCTTCTCCTGCTAATAAATAAGTTGTGTTTTTAGAGACAGACCCAGAAGTCTTCCCACCCATTTTTTCAATAATATTAGTTGCCTCATCTCTAGTGTATTTTTCCAAGGTTCCTGTTAATACAAATGTATTTCCTTCAAATCTATTATCACTGTTTTGTGATAAATTTTCTAGGTTTACACCAGCATTTTTTAGTTTGTTAATAAGATCTATAGTTTGTTCTTGTCTAAAAAATTCATATATACTTTTTGCAGTGATTTGACCAACATCTCTACACTGACTTAATTCTTCATAGGTGGTATTAATTAAATTTTCTATATTCTTGTATTCTTTTGCTAATGTTTTTGCTAGTTTTATTCCAACATGTCTTATACCCAATCCTGTAATTAGTTTGTATAAATCATTTTTTTTACTTTTTTCTATTGCAGAAATTAGATTCTGTGCAAATTTCTTACCATTTTTCTTTAGTGACGCTACTTGTTCTAAATCTAAATAATAAATATCAGAAATTGTTTTTATTAAATTATTGTCTATCAATTGTTCGATTACACTATAGCCTAATCCTTCTATATCCATTCCTGTTTTAGAAGCAAAATGAACAATACTTCTTAAAGCTTTAGCACTACATTCTATACCTGTGCAACGAGTAACTGCTTCCCCATCTTCCCTTATAGCTGGTGCTCCACAAATTGGACAAGAAGTTGGCATATTAAATTCTTTCTCATTGCCTGTTCTTTTTTCCTTAACAACTGCTACTAATTCTGGGATAACATCTCCAGCTTTTTGAATAATAACATGATCTCCTATTTTTAGCTCTTTTTCTTTTACAAAATCAGAATTATGAAGAGTTGTTTTAGATATAACAGAACCTGCTAATCTTACTGGTTCTAATATTGCCATAGGAGTTATAGCACCTGTTCTACCTACTTGACAAATAATATCATTTAAAATTGTTTCTTTTTGTTCAGGCGGATATTTGTAAGCTATAGCCCATCTAGGAGTTTTAAATGTAGTTCCTAATTCTTCTCTTATTTCAAGATCATCTATTTTTATAACTGCACCATCTATTCCAAATGATAGTTTTCCTCTTTCATTACCTATTTTATTAATTGCAGTTATTGCATCATCTATATTACTGCAAGGAATTTTTATTGGATTAACATTAAATCCAAGTTTTTCTAGATACATTAGTTGTTCATAATGAGATTTAAATTTATTATTTTCTAATTTTTGAACATTAAATATATATATATCTAATGGTCTTTGTGCTGTGATTTTGCTATCTAATTGTCTAAGTGATCCAGCTGCTGCATTTCTCGCATTTGCAAATAATTGTTTTCCTAATATTTCTTGTTCTTCATTTAATTTTTCAAATTCTCTTTTTCCAATAAACACTTCTCCTCTTACAGTAATTGTTATTGGTTTATTTAATTTATGAGGAATACTTTTTATTGTTTTTACATTTTGAGTTACATCTTCTCCTATTAATCCATTTCCTCTTGTTGCTCCTCTTACTAATATTCCTTCTACATATTCTAAAGATAAAGAAAGACCATCTATTTTTGTTTCAACAACATATTTTAATTGTTCTTTATATTCTTCTGCTTGCTTTTTTATTTTTTCATCAAATTCATATAATTCTTCAAATGAAAATATATCTTGTAAACTTTGTAAAGGCACTTCATGTTTTACTTCTTCAAAACTACTGTTAACATGTCCACCTACTTTTTGAGTTAAAGAATCTTGAGTCACTAAATTTGGAAAACTTCTTTCTAAATTTTTAAGTTCATTCATCATCATATCATATTCAAAATCTGATATTTCTGGTTCATCATCATCATAATATCTTTTTGCATAATATTCTAACTTATCTCTTAATTCTTTAATGCGTTTATTAGCCTCAAGCTCTTTCATTTTTCCTCCTCTATGTCGTATTAGAAATGCTACAAAACTAGACATCTATCCCTTTTTAGACATATATTTATCTTTACTTTTTTATTATATACAAAAAATAAATAAAAATAAATAGTTTTCGCACTTTTTTAATAGTTTTTTTATTATCCATAAGAATATATAATTTCCTCTTCTCCAATAAAATTAGAATACATATATTCATAACATTTTGCTTCTAATAATTTAAAGTTGCAACACCTTTGTATTAAATTTTCTTCTGCTTGTTTCTGAGTAATTAAATAATATAAATTTCTTGCTTTATTTTGTATTCTTAATTTATTTTTATTTATCCATTGTGTTTGTAAATATAGCATTTGGGCATATTTTTCATTATCAAAGTTTAATATATTTAATTCTTCTATATATCTTTTAGGAATTGGTATCATATTATTTAAATTTATTCCACCTAATTTTCCATCATCTATTCTTATAAAATCTTTATTATCTTTCATTGATAAATGTTTTAATTTAGGTGATGTTAATGGTGCAAAAAAATTCAATCCATTTACACATAAAATAACTCCGATAAATGGCCTATTTTCTTTTTCATTACTTATTATTGGAACTTTATTATCATAATCATGTAAATAATTACAATAATTCAAATTAGCTCTATATAGTTCTAAGTCCAACTTTCCTCCTTTTTATGTCTCATTTTTACTTTTTTTCATTTTTGATATTTTATTTAGAATAAATTTTTAGATATTAAAATTTAGAATGTTTTGAAATTAAATTAATATGTATTGTATTTTATATTCATATTTTTTATTTGTCAATAATTTTTTTATAAAAAAATAAAGCATATAATCTAATTTTTTCTTTTAAATTAATTATGCTTTATTTTTTTATAATTTTGTCTCTTTTGACTATTATTCAAAGAATTTTTCAAATTCTTCTTCTGTTATCACTTCTTTTTTCAATAAAGTTTGTGCTACTTCATTTAATTTATCCATATGATTTGCTATTAATGTTTGAGCTTTTAAATATGCATTATCTAATAATATTTTTACTTCTGCTCCTATTGCATCTGCATATTTATCTCCTAGTAATTGTAATTCATAAGGATCTTTTTCTGTATTAATTGATATTGTTCCTACAACATCGCTCATTCCATATACTGTTACCATATCTTTTGCAATTTTTGTTGCAACTTCAATATCATTACTTGCACCTGTTGATATATCATCTAATACCAATTTTTCTGCTGCTCTTCCTCCAAGTAATGCAATTAATTTTTCTTCCATTTCTGTTTTTGATATATAGTATTTGTCTTCATCAGATTTATACATTGTATATCCACCTGCAACACCTCTTGGT
>CAYZUC010000156.1:0-4823 GCA_964481705.1 uncultured Lachnospiraceae bacterium | reverse complement strand
GAGGCCATAAGTAATGGAATTACGACTTCCATTGCTACTTCACCGGAAATAAATATTGGAGCCAGAATAGATGTTATCTTATATTCCTTTATCTGAGCCATCAACGTTTTAAGCATAATTTCTACCCTCTTTCAATACATCTATGAAAAATGAACACTATTTTGATAGAATAAACCAATTGTATAAATAATGCAATCGTTATTCCATGATATTACTATAAATAATTTATAAACAAAAACGGAGCAGATTACTCTGCTCCGTCAGATTCTCATGACTATTTGATAACACGTACGCGGTAAACATCTTCAATTGCTTCTAATTTCTTGACGATTTCATCCGTAACCTTGGAATCAACATCAAACATAGTATATGCATGTTCACCCTTCGATTTGTTATTTAACTCTGAAATGTTAATACCCAAATCACCAAAAGCTGCTGTGAACTTTGTGATCATATTGGCGATATTCTTATGGAATACTACAATACGTCCTTCCTTCTCACAGATTCCCATATCACAGGAAGGGAAATTAACAGAATTCTTAACATTACCATTCTCCAGATAATCGCGTAATTCTTTTACTGCCATTACTGCACAATTATCCTCTGACTCCTCAGTAGATGCTCCAAGATGTGGAATGACAATACATCCCTCCGCTCCAACTGTAGTTGGATTCGGGAAATCAGAAACATATCGTTTGATCTTTCCAACCTTAAGGGCCGAAACCATAGCTTCTTCATCCACCAGAAGGTCACGGGCAAAATTCAGTACAACCGCTGTATTCTTCATCAGCTTAATTGCATCTGCATTGATCATTTTCTTGGTGGCATCCATAAGCGGTACATGGATTGTTATGTAAT
This sequence comes from uncultured Lachnospiraceae bacterium, assembly GCA_964481705.1. Classification (GTDB taxonomy): domain Bacteria; phylum Bacillota; class Clostridia; order Lachnospirales; family Lachnospiraceae; genus CAYZUC01. The sequence continues at coordinate 3,965 of CAYZUC010000156.1, read as the reverse complement.
CGCAATTTGCATAAATCTCATTTACATCATATACGTGATGAATATCACGTGACAGACTCCAAGCAGCCTCAACAGAAATATAAGGATCGTATCCGTACACTTCCATTCCAAGATGTTTCGCTGCATTAGCAACCTTAACACCAATGGCACCAAGACCGATAATACCAAGTTTCTTGCCGCTGATTTCTGTACCGGCATACTGCTTTTTCTGCTTTTCAGCAAGCTTTGCTACATTTTCTTCTTCATTCTGCTCTGCAACCCAATCAATACCTGGCACAATACCACGACTTGCCAAAAGCATACCTGCGATAACAAGCTCCTTTACACCGTTTGCATTTGCACCGGGTGTATTGAAAACAACAATACCTTTTTTAGCGCATTCATCAAGAGGAATATTATTAACGCCTGCTCCCGCTCTTGCAATTGCAAGAAGAGATTCTGGAAGCTCCATCTCATGCATATTCGCGCTACGAACCAATACTCCATCAGCATCTTTTAAATCATCACATTTTACATAGTTCTTATCAAATCCGTCCAGACCAACCTGAGCAATCGGATTCAGGCAATTATATTTAAACATTATGAATTCTCCTTCTCAAATTTTGTCATAAAATCAACTAACTTCTGAACGCCTGCAATTGGCATTGCATTGTAGATACTTGCTCTCATACCGCCAACTGATCTGTGTCCTTTCAGACTTACAAGTCCTTCTGCAGTAGCTTCTTTTACGAACTTTGCATCCATATCAGCGTCTCCGGTTACAAAAGGAACATTCATTAAGGAACGATCTTCTTTTACTACGGTTCCCTTAAATAGCTTGCTCTGGTCAAGGAAATCATAAAGAATCTTTGCTTTCTTCTCATTGTTTTTCTTGATTTCTTCCAGACCACCCTGTTTCTTAATCCATTTGAATACCTTACCACAAATGTATATTCCATAAGCCGGTGGGGTATTATATAAAGAATCCGCATCCGAATGTGTCTTGTATTTTAACATGGTCGGTGTACCAGGTAATGTATCCTCTGTAATCAAATCTTCACGAATAATAACAATGACAACACCTGCTGGTCCAATATTCTTTTGAACTCCACCATAAATAACACCATACTTTGTTACATCAACGGGTTCTGATAAGAAGCAGGAAGAAACATCTGCTACCAGTGTCTTACCCTTTGTATTCGGAAGCTTTTTATATTTTGTTCCATAAATTGTATTATTCTCACAAATATAAACATAATCTGCATCGTCATCAATCGGAAGATCCGAGCAATCCGGAATATAAGAAAATGTCTTATCTTCGCTGCTTGCAATCGCATTTGCCTTTCCATACATGCTGGCTTCTTTCCATGCTTTCTTTGCCCACTGGCCAGTAACAATATAATCCGCAACACCATTTTTCATTAGATTCATTGGAATCATGGCAAATTGCTGACTTGCTCCACCCTGCAGAAAGAGAACTTTATAATTATCCGGGATATTCATGATATCTCTTAAGTCCTGCTCAGCAGTCTTGATAATGTTATCATATGTTTTGGAACGATGACTCATCTCCATAACTGACATTCCACTTCCATCATAATCAAACATCTCATCTGCAGCTTCTTTTAATACTTCTTCAGGTAAAACTGCGGGACCTGCTGAAAAATTATACACTCTGTTCATCCTTTTTCTCCTCTTCTTCTTAAAAGATAATATTCGGGAATATCCCTCATAAAATTAATAATACATAACGACTGGAGTACCTACTTCGACCATGTCGTATATTTTTGCCGCTGCTTCCTTCGGAAGATTAATACATCCATGGGATCCATTCGTCTCATAGATTTTTCCGCCAAATTCTTTCCGCCAGCCTGCATCATGCAGACCTATGTTGCCAAGCACCGGCATCCAATAGTTCACAAATGCTGAATAGTTGGCTCCTTTGAGAGTTCGGTTTTTTTGTTTCATATAAACATAACAAATTTTTTCCGGAGTGCCACGTCCTCTTGATGTATTGCCTGTAACAACCGGAGTCTTTACAGTCAATACTCCATCCACATAATAATATAGCATTTGGGCTGACATATCAACCTCTATATATGTATCGCCGATTTCACCGGTACCAATATCGACGTTGATGGCTCTTGAAAAGGGTTCTCTTTCCTGATCAATTCCATTTAAAACAGAAGCTATTAATTGTTCCTTTTCTGCCTCAATATCCACCTTAAAACCGTAGGTTGCATTATCAACAGATACTTTTCTTCCACTTTCCGCTTTCCAATCACGGGGTTTTCCAATAGAATCAAAGACTTCTGTAAGCTTTAAGGTGAAATCTTCCACCTTGTTCTCACTGATTGTCAAATCTCCCATTTCATCCAAAACAAATTCACCGTTTTCGTCCACGACAAGCCAATCCGCGATTTCCTTCCTCGTCAGCTCCAATTTGCTGTCATTCATGCGATAAATAATCTTTGTTGATTGAATTGCTTCTATCTTTTGGAACAAATTCTTTGTTTCCTTCATCTTTTCACTTAGGATGTATTTTTTATCGCATTCTACTTTTCTAAGGTCAATCTGATTCTCGCCATTTTCCATAGACTGCAAAATAGCATTTACCAGTTTTTCCGGATCAACAGCTCCAACCGTATCATCAACAAGTTCATAACCATCAGCTCCCTGAACAATCTCAATATCTGGGCTATCCAAATGTTTACTTTCTTTGTAGACCGGAAGTTTTTTAATCTCCTCAATGGATTTCTTCTTATCCATGGTGATTGTGGGATATATCGTATAAATATCAGGACGTACAAAATAATAACCCCATAACAGTTTATTCTGAGATTTCATGATTTGCTCAAGCTGTGTACTGTAATCCCTTTTATAATCCACCGTATTCCATGGAATACAATACTTCTCTCCATCACGGTCAATTATCGTAAAATTGCTTTCTTCGTTTGACAGTCCTAAACTCTTCTCAGATTCCCTTATTGTCATTCCCGTCAGATAATTGCCATTAATCCATGTACCTACGCAAAAAGTATTTTTATAAAAGAATGCGAAGAATACGTATACAGCTATTATCAGAACGAGAGGGATTACAATCATTGCAGCTACTGTTTTTTCTGCACGGTTTTTCATACTTTTTCCTTAATATCTATTCCCTTTTTTCCAAATCCTCAGCATCAAAGGCTTCTGCTATAGCGCCTCCCGGTGACACCATTGGAAATACCTTATCATCCTCTGGTATCATACACTCAATCAAAACAGGACTCTTTAATGAAATAGCTTTCTCTAATGCAGGTTTCACTTCTTCCATCTTCGTGACACGAATGGCCGTACATCCAAGTCCTTCTGCGACCTTACAAAAATCCACTTTGTCCTGCAGAATTGTCTGAGAATATCTCTTACCATAGAATAGTGTCTGCCACTGACGAACCATTCCCAACACATGATTGTTGATGACTACCTGTATAATTGGAATGTTGTATCTGCTTGCCGTAGCTAATTCATTCATATTCATACGGAAGCATCCATCCCCTGCAATATTAATACAAATCTTATCAGGCATTCCAACCTGTGCCCCAATACATGCTCCCAAACCATAACCCATCGTACCGAGTCCACCGGAGCTCAAAAATGTTCTTGGTTTTGTATAATGATAATACTGTGCTCGCAACCCGGAAAGCGAAAAACCCGAAGAAACCGCGCGTGATGCTGGCCAACATCGGTTGTAATGATTGCATCTCCTTTTGTAATCTCATCAATCTGTTCGATTACATAAGGACAGCTTAATTGTGAATGATCATATTTCAATGGATATTCATTCTTCAAGTCCTTTATGTGAGCCGTCCACTCCTGATTGTTTTTCGGTTCCATTTTTTGATTTAGAATCTGAAGAACTTCTTTTAAATCACCAACAATAGATGCATCTGTACAAATATTTTTGTTGAAACCTTTAATGAGTTAAATCTGAAGGTGAATTATGA
>CAYZUC010000155.1:0-4852 GCA_964481705.1 uncultured Lachnospiraceae bacterium | reverse complement strand
CTGCTTCCTTAAGCTGTGTAAAACTCGTAACCTTATTTCCGGATGCATACTCTGGTTCATATTTGATATATGACATATCCACAACAAGACCACCTACAATACCTACCGAGTCGTATCTTCTGCCATCCTTCACATAAGTTGCCGATACCGCTTTATCATCATTATTCTCATAAATTCCCTCAAGCGTCTGAAATACTCCATTCTCAAATTTGGCAACGGAAGCCTTATCGGCGAAAACCTTTCCCCCAAGCAGCTTGGGACTGCTGTCTGTATATGCTACCGCATATCTCGTAGTTTTACTGGAATTCAGAAAACCAAAATAGCCTCCCATCATACAAAAGCTTCCCGATTTACTATTATTCAGATTTTCGCTGATCGTTGTATCAACCTGTGCATTGGTAGCTACACCTATCTCATACGGCAGAACCTGTGCACCGGAACCTGTCATTTCAAATTGACCGCCATCGTAGGTCACAACTCCGACATAGGTATTCCAAATAAATCCATCCTGCATGGTAAAGGTTCCGGTATTGACAACGCCCATACCATAGCCCCCATAATTCTGTTTTATATAACCACCACGTTGGACAAATACACCATTATTGGATACGCCGGAGGAAGCATTATTGTCTGTAACTTCAACTTCTCCCGCTTCCATCACAAGACTGGCACCGCTATTATTCTTAATGCCGGAAAGATTTCCTTCTTCCACATAGGTACCTTTTGACATGAGATAACTTTTATTATTTACTACTGCCGCATCGATATCAATATCTCCACTTGCTACACAATTTCCATAAATCTCAGTATATTCCGTAGTAAGTGTGCCATTATTGATAATTGCAGGACCATAGTTATTTGTAATGTCCGTATCCTCAATTGTTAAAGTACCATTATTAATTAAGGATACTATGCCGCCTCTATTACATTCATATCTGTCTTCGTCGCATGAGATATTAACTGTCTTATCAGCGGCAATCGTCAGACTGATAGACTCAGATGCTTTGGTGGGATTCTTTCCCTCATAATCTGCACCAATGACATGCCCTGCCATCTGAATATCTGTATTTTCTGCGATGGTATAAGATTTTGTAAGGTCAAAGTCTTCTTCAATCATAATGCTCTTTGCTTTTCCATTTAAGGCTGTTACAAAATCGTCCTCGGAATAGACATGAGCATCGTACTCATCTTTGCCCACGGGGGCCTCCGGTTCAACCACCGTCTCTGTTCCTACTCCCTCTTCTGCAACCTCTGCGATTACGGCTCCCTCATCGGTCGCTGCCCACACGGGTGTCTGAATCCCGGTCACGACCATGGCTGCTGTCAGCACCAGAGCTGCCCATCTTTGCATTCTTTTCATATAACCTCTCTCCTTATCTTCCAACTGAACTATCTTCTGTGATAGAAGATACTTTCACTGATACTCATAATTATATACATAATTTGCCTATTGCACAAGAAATAATGCGACAATTTGCCCTTATTTTATCATATTAAAAAAAGTTTTACTCTGTTGCCAGAATAAAACTTTTATAGTAGGGTGGATATCAAGATTAATAGGATATTATTATTATATAACGAGCTTAGCAGGTAGCTTTCTTCGATAAGAGGATAAACCTGCCGTCCCCATGAGCTTCCGGAGAACATGGTAATCAGCAAAAAGAAAATCCAAATCGCCAAAATCCCTTCCATGAGTCCTGCAAACAACCCCAAAAACTTATTAAACCCTTTGATAATCGGTATCCTTGCTATCAATTCCAGAGAGAAGAACGTCATCCGCAGGAATATCGTAATCATCACAAAGGTACACACAAAGGCTGCTACATTGATGATCAGTCTCGCCAGATAGGAACTGATATAATCCTCAAAGGCGGATACTGCCAGTTTTGTGTATGTTGGCTGTGTATTGTGGGTAATCAGTGTCGTTTTCATAGCCGAGGGGACTTCATAGGAATTAATGGTTCTGGTCTGATTCTCTGAAATCGTATTGTCATAACGAGAGTTGTCTTCCGCAAAGGACTCCGTCACACGATCCTTGACCACGTTGTAAAGTCCGGTCTGTTCTACAAGGTAGGTACTGATGTAGGGTGTCACGACCATGACCAGCCAGATGGTAAGAACAAAAGAAATCAAAGAGACCAGTATTTTAATAAATCCCTTTTGGTAGCCATGAAATACAGATACCAACAGTACTATTAGTACACCAATCAGTAATGGGTTCATTCCCGCCTCCATTATTTCAGCTTTATCGTTTGTATCGTCTCGCGATTTACCAGGACATATTTTGTCCTGCTCTCCGTAGGTACAAGAAGAAGTGCCGGCTTATCAAAGATTCCTTCATATTTGCAGGTGCCCTTCAGGTCATAAATTTTGCATTCGGAATCATCATAGATGATAATAGAATCCTTACCAAGGATGATATCCGTATACTCTAGGTTGAATTCTTTGGAAAGGCTGATATTTCCGTCTTCGTCATAAACATCAATTCGATATTTGTTATCACTTTTTCCGGTGCGAAAAACAAGTCCTACGGAATGCTGTCCATAGAAGACACTTTGTACCTCTTCGCTCAGCAAGCCTTCAAAGACGCTGACGGGCTTCTGGTTGCCCTTGTACAGTACAAGACGTCCATCGCTCAATGCAAATGCGGTGGAGTTGTTGATGAATTTTACCTTGGGTACAATTGCATCTACATAATCATATCCACCAGTAAATCGGTCTGTTTCATTTTGTCCAACCTCACCGAAATTGTAGAATGCTACGGATGAAATCAGATTACCGTTTTCTATTCTCATATAGGAAACGATGAGCTTAATCCCATCATCAGACAGACTAAGGTCAATCGGGTAACCGCTCTGATTCATGGTGCACTTAATCAGCAGCAGCTCTTCGCCTTCTTTTGAGTAAACACAAATCTTACTATTATCTCCATCATCAAGAACCGCGGCAACTATTCCCTGCGCCGAAATGCAAAAGTTGGTAATTGGAAGCTTCGTCTCAATTTCGCCCTTTTCTCCTTCGGCATTCATGACATAGATACGGTTTCCTTTATAATCACCAATTGCGACATAATCTTTGCAGATTGCAACATTCGGATTCTGCATTTCATAGGTCACATTCCACAGGCCTTGATTCTCTCCATCAAAGGCTTCGGCTCCATCCTGCGAATACTTTAGTACTTTACCATCGACCATTCGATAGGTAGCGTTGTCCGCATCGGAGCGTTCCGATTCTGTCACAACATCATAGCCGGTGTAGACCATGCTCTCATAATTCATATAGATTACAAGACACAAAACCACCAAGGTAATGATTGCGAGACTGATGCGATAAAAAATAACCAGTCTGTGCTGTACAACCTTGGTATGGAATTCGTCTTTTTCTTTTTTTTGAAACAGTGCTTTACCATTCATGATTATCCCTCGTAATCGCGATTATACCATATATTCTTATGGTAGTAAAATCTTTTGGCCATAAAGAATCTGATTGCGGTCTGTAATACCATTCACCTCACATACCGTATCCATCATCTCATAACCTCCGTAGTGTTTGCGGCAAATGGAAGCGAGGGTATCGCCCTCTGATACAATGTATTCGCACTGTGTAGAAGGGACCGATGTCGTGTCGTCGGACGCTGTCTCTCCTGTCTCTGATATCGTCAATTCTTGTGAGATGGCTGGAGACATCTCTGTTGCAGCAGAAGTGAGGGCTGGGTCTGCTTGTCCATCTTCATCTGTTTGTTCGTCGGTACTTGCCTGTTCGTCATCGTTTGTTTGATCATCTGCATCCATCCGTTCTGCTACATCCGTTTTATCACCCTCACTTATCTCCTCACTTAGTGAAGCACTGATATGTGTCAGCGATTTTTCCATGCTATTCATTCGATCATAGTTATTAATCATTGTCACTCCTATTACAAAGATAATCATGACAAGAAATGAACTGGTCAGATATAGGTAAGTCATGACCTTTTTCTGGCTTGCTTCTTCCTTTCGGTTATTAAGCAGTGTCCGAAAATGAATGGCGGCATCCTGTTTCACAGACTCTATCTCCACCTCTTCCGGCTCTGACACGAGAGAGGTTGTCCCTGCTCCCTGCATATAGTTCTGCATCGCTTCATTACGCTCATAATAAATAAAATATCCTCCAATGGTATGTTTCTTTTTCCCATGACGCAGTGTTATCTGCTCCTCATTTTCCATGCTCTTGTCCATCATCAGTACTAATGGCTGCTCCTCCGGAAGTGCAATGCTTTTCATGGCAAATTCACTGCGAATCACTGCCCAACCCAGTATGGACAGCGTTGGAAAGGCACTCTGCACAAGCTGATAAATATGACTCCAGGTGTTGTCGTCAAATTGATCCTTCTGCAAGTCGAGCCATTCCTCCTCGACCAACACACATCCACTCAGAAAATAGTAGGTCCTTCCTTCTTCCTCTTCTTTTTTTCCCAGCAGCGCACATACCTTTTGTGGTGAAGTATCGGTTTTTTCCAGTCGGTGTAAATAGGTAGATACGTAGTCTTCTATGTATATTCTGTTCTTCTCATCGGGAAGTGCAATCTGTCGTATATTTTTTGGTAATTCCATTTCACGTGCCTCCTTGTATGTAATTACTACTCCGTGTATTATTTCGAACCAGCTTTGTACAGAATCCATTTTCTTTCCAAAGTGTCCTGTGTCCGAATTTTAACACAACCTCTCCTCATAATTTGTAGAAAAAAAGAAGCATGGCAAAATTTTTACCATGCTTCTCCTAAGACAAAAAATAGCTTTTTGAATTAGGGATTTTATTGCGACCAGATGTTCAGAAGAAGTAGATTGATATTAAAGTTTTCAAAAAGACTTGAAGA
>CAYZUC010000154.1:3275-4893 GCA_964481705.1 uncultured Lachnospiraceae bacterium | reverse complement strand
AGCTCCGTCCCAGATAAAACTTCAGTCCGTCCCTGGATTGGTTCGAAAAATGAAACACAAAGCCCCGTCCCCCATGTTTCAGAAAAATGAAACACAAAGCCCCGTCCCCTATGTTTCACTTTCGGAATATCACATGTCTGTATTTTTGAAGTAGTGCGAGTAGTATCATACCAAGTAATCCACAGGAGATTACTTCCCCGATTCCGACGGTTATCATGAAATAGGGTATCGATCCCTCAAAATGGTAAACGTACGCAAGTATGTATGGTACTATGATTATATTAGATACGATAGGTGGGATTGGAACCGTCCATTTCCATCTTCGCAAAAGATAGCTTCCTATTGCCCCCAACAAAGTCGCCAAGCTGCCAAAGATAATATCCAGTAACGTGCAGCCCGTCAAAGTATTACTAATCAAGCATCCAACGAACAATCCAGGAATAGCCGCCGGAGTAAAGTATGGTAAAATGGTAAGCGCCTCCGAAAATCTTACCTGAATGGCAAAGTTCGCCAGACCGAAAGCATTTGCTGCAAATGTCAGAACGACATAGATGGCCGCAATCATAGCCGCCTCTGTGATAAAGCGTGTTTTTTCTTTCATAATTTAATTCTCCTTTAGTTTTGTTTTACGTGTGGAAGGTCTCGAACACACGTGTTTCTATTACTTCTTTCTTACATAAGCAACAAATTCGTTGCCATGGGACTTAAACCACTCCGTAGAATCATTCATTCCCTTTTTCGTGACAGACCCTGTTTCTGTATCCATAATGAGGATATTCTTCTCATCATAGCCAACAATCAATACACTCTCATTCTTACTCAATGTAGCAAGAACCGGAGTTCCTTGACTTACATAGTAGAGAACATCCGACAAATTACAGCCAGAAAGCTCCAATACATAAGCAGTCAGATTCGTTTCCAAAATCGATATTGCTGTCTGTCCCTGATCCAGTAAATACTGCGAATTACGAGGAGTATTCTCATACACCAAAATCTCGTCAATACAGGTAGCTAACGAACTCTTTTCTTCTGATACCTGCGTACCCTGAATCTCCTTAATCTGTGTCCTGGTAAACCGGTTTCCCTTTTCCCAGATATACTCCTGTCCATCATTTACTACAACACCGGATACCTCTGCCGCCTTATTAACTGCTTCATTTGGTTTCTCATAGATACCGTTGATGTCACCACAGGAATATACATAGTATTGCGGAAGCGTCTCCGATTTCTTCTTTTTCAAATCGAGATTTCTTCCTCCCTCAAATAGTACCTCCTGTGGAGTTAGAAGCTTAATAGATTTTGGTGATGTATTCGAAAGGAGCTGTAGCTCAACAATGGACTCTCTATCTTCCGTAACTGCACTCAGAACTTTATTCTTAGAGCTGTCTTCTGTCTTGTTATTCATAATCTGATCGGAAGACATCTGAACATAGCCATCCTCCGCCTGCTTCTCTCCCGGACTAAGTGCCTATCCGAAAACCTTGTTAGCCCGGCCGCCTGCGGCCGGAATTCCCGGGAAAAACCCGTCGCAGGCGACGGGGCTAACGGTTTTCGGATAGGTTCTTAGACGGTCGGCTGAATAAAGCATGACGAACGATATCCGACCGCCTAAACGGTC
>CAYZUC010000154.1:0-3265 GCA_964481705.1 uncultured Lachnospiraceae bacterium | reverse complement strand
GATCGGAAGACATCTGAACATAGCCATCCTCCGCCTGCTTCTGGATACGATTCAAATGAATTACGTTATCCTCAATGCGCACTGAGGTAACATAGATATCTTTATAATTATACGTCTTTAGTAAATCACCCTGCTTATTCTGTATATAAATCGTATGCATGGGAACGGTAATCAATCCCGAAATATCCCTGACAATATCGCTCTTGTTTGCAACTCCATAAATAAAGTCATCATCCACAAACCCCAGTGGCATATTACGGTCATTTCCCTCCACCTCGATCTGCTTTTCTCTTCCTGCACTCAAATCGATCAAACGAATACATTGATTGTTACTTGCATCCTGCCATGCAATCATCTGATTACTCTTAGAAACAACAATTTTGTCTTCCGTAAGGTCAGATGCTACTACACTGTAGCTCTTATCATCTAAATGAATGTTAAAAATCGTATTATCAAAATAAAGATATAGATTATTTCTACTGTTGATGTAGGAAAGCGTTCGAAGATTCTGATTCAAAAGCTCGTAAGACTTGGTATACGGAATATAGGTCTCTTCTTCTATAGTATTCATACTGTTATCATAGTAGTATACCGACACACCGACATCACCTTCGTGTCTGCCACGATTCATATAACCATAGACCATAAACCGCACATTACCGGCTTCGTCTACTGATAGAATCTTGATATCATGTTCCGCATATAGTGTTCTCTCATCCATCTGTGATTCATCATAGAAACTAAACAACCGAGCCAGCCTGCTCTCACTATTCTTAAAAGAGTAGAGAGAATTCTGTTGATTAAACACAACCGTAGTACCTTCTGAGTTCTCACAGTAATTCAAACTTTTATCTGTAATACCCATCAATACTTTATCATTGATAAAAACATCTTCCTTATAATCAAAAATCTGGTCCATAGTCCTCTCATAATCGAGCAGATAGATTCTCTCTTCCGTATAGCGTATGCGGAAATACTCCTTTGTAAGATACTTCTGTTTGTTTCTGCCCCTGCCGGTCGTCACCATATAATTCAAAAGAATAGATGCTGTCGTCCTGTCCATTTCCAAAATCTTAATCTGCGGCTCTTCTGCCGTAACCTCTTCCAGGTCTCCCCAAGTAATTTGGTTTAGACTGGAATGAATGTTTACCTTATGGAAGTTTGAGTTGTCACCATCTTCATTACTCTCCAGATACGTAACAAGACTCTTGCTTTCGGATTTATCAAAGGTTTTATCATGGAAATCTGTAACAAAATCAAGCTGCTCATCTGTATGCATATCGGATTTGTGAATAATTCTTGTATAATAACGAACAGACTTTCCATTGTCCAATCCAAGAATGGTGACCAGAATATACTCTGTATTATCATCAATCAAATCCTTGATATTAAACTCCGCCCGAATATGTCCATCGTTTTCCAAATAATCATAAACAGATGTATTTTCTACCAGTCTCTGCATATCAAGAGAGCGTACCTCATACTTCACTGATGATACTTTAGTGCCATAGGTATTAATATCTACGGCGAGGCAACGATTCTCCGGTAGTGGAGTCAGAGAGTCACGAAGATAATTCGCTTCCATCTCTTTTCGGTAGCCGTGCATATGATTAGTAACACGTCCTTCCACGATCGTTGAGACAACAGGAAAAGTAGCCTTACTCATCTCAACGGTAAGGTCCGTGTTTCCTTTATTCATAATCTGGCTGATAATATTAAGGGCAATTAGCAGAACAAATAAAAATCCTGCCGCCCGAATAATGACTTTTCTCATGAAGGGTATCCTCAATAACTATTCTTTTCCGAATAGGAAGATTTATGCGGGGTTATTGCCCCGCACTCGCTATTCCTATTTTAATTCGTTTGGGAAAAAACCACAACTAAAAAATGTACTTTTTTTTGCGTGGACTTTCACGTCTTTTCATAATATCCTGAATAACCAGAATATCAATTAAATCCCGCTTCCCTTTTTCCTCCTCAATACCCTCTACTTCAAATAGCTGTCGGTATATGGACTGCATTAGTTTCCGGAGCATTCTCTTATCCGGATAATCATCATAAATCATACTTCCCTCATAATCAAGAATTCCGACAGCATCCTCTACCGCACGTTGCATTTTTCTTGCTTCTGTCGGATACATAGACATGAGATACTCTTTCTCACGTGAATTCTTCATATTTTCAAAAATATAGCTTCGATAATCCATAATAATTCCCCATCTTACGCATCTTTTACCTTATCATATGCAAAAAAACAGCCGAAGTGCATCAAAGCGCTTCGGCTGTTTGTAACTATTTTGCTACATAAATACGAGCAATCGCTCTCTTCAAAGCAGTTTCCGCTCTGGCGAGATCCGTATCCGGATTCTTCTCCTGCAGACGTTGTTCTGCACGTTCCCTTGCTTCCTCTGCTCTCTTTACATCAATTTCTTCCGGCCATTCCGCTACCTCTGCCAAGATTGTAATCTTGTCTGGAAGTACCTCAATGAATCCGGCATGAAGAGCTGCCATTTTCTTATCATCTGACTCGGTAATCATGACACTACCAGGTGCTACAATCATTGTCATCGGGATATGATTGCGGTAAATACCAACCTCACCCTCAGTCGTGTTCAGCTCCACCATAGACGCTTTTCCTTCGTAGAAGACACGATCCGGACATATGATTTGAAGCTCGAATAAATTGCTTTCATCTGCCATGCTCTATTTCCTCCACTTCAACTATTTCACACGTGCAAGAACATCATCAATATTTCCTGCATTCAGGAAATAGCTTTCCGGAATATCGTCATGCTTTCCTTCAATAATTTCCTTGAAGCCCTGAATGGTCTCTGTGATTGGTACATAACGTCCTTCCAGTCCGGTAAACTGTCCTGCAACAAAGAATGGCTGAGACAAGAATCTCTGAACCTTTCTTGCACGGGATACGACCAGTCTGTCTTCCTCAGAAAGCTCATCCATACCAAGAATGGCAATGATATCCTGAAGCTCTTTATATCTCTGAAGAATCTCCTGTACACCGCGGGCTACCTTATAATGGTCTTCACCAACAATACGAGGATCCAAAATTCTGGATGTCGAATCCAAAGGATCTACCGCCGGGTAAATACCAAGCTCTACAATCGAACGGGACAAAACGGTAGTAGCATCCAGATGGGCAAATGTTGTTGCCGGAGCCGGATCGGTAAGATCATCGGCCGGAACATATACTGCCTGAACAGATGTAATGGAACCATCTTTTGTAGATGTGATACGCTCCTGAAGT
>CAYZUC010000153.1:0-4964 GCA_964481705.1 uncultured Lachnospiraceae bacterium | reverse complement strand
TTTTTTGTACTGTTGACAGTATTTCTATGCTTTACCTATCATTATCTGCATCGGCATATCATCCGACCCTTTCATAAGCTGGAACAGTTCGCAACGGAAATATCCCACGGAAACCTGGATTTTCCATTATTAATAGAAAAGGATAATATCTTTGGAGCTTTTACGGAAAGCTTTGATTTGATGCGTGAGCAATTACGAATAACACACCAAAAGGAGAAGCTCGCTGCAGAACAGAAGAATGAATTAGTGGCAGAGCTTAGTCATGATATCAAAACTCCAATTACAAGTATACGACTAACGAGTGAACTATTGATGGAACTGACTGACGATCCGGTTCTATCTGAAAAGCTACAGGTTATTTCACAAAAATCCGAGCGGATTGATGAGCTGATTACGAATCTGTTTCAGACCACGTTACGTGATCTAAATCAACTTTCGGTTACGCCTGCCTCTTCTTACAGTAGTGATTTGGGCTTGATGATTCGTGAGGCGGACTACTATGATAAGACAACGATTTCCGAGATTCCAATTTGTCTTTTGTCTTTTGATAAGCTGCGTTTGTCCCAAGTTATTTCAAATATCATTGTTAATTCCTATAAGTATGCAAATACGGAGATTAAGGTGGATTGCGATCTTACAGACACGCATCTTAGTATCTGTTTCCGGGATTATGGACCTGGAGTAGCAGAGGAGGAAATTCCACTTCTCTTTAATAAGTTTTATCGCGGAAAAAACGCCGCCACAGAGAGTGGCAGCGGTCTTGGTTTATACATCTGCAAGAGATTGATGGAACAGATGCAGGGTGATATCTATTGCAGATGTGAAAGAGATGGATTTTGTGTTATCGTACTTATAAAGCTTACGGACTAATCTGAAATTCACTTCCAACGCTACCGGTAAATAGTATCTTACCCTCCTCCGGCATTGTGATTTCTATGGTGTCATCTTCAAACATGGAGCTTGAGATACAGGTATCATTCTTATCATATACGTAATAAGCACCATTTTCAGGGCAGGTAATCTTTATTTTGACAGCACTGTCTTTTTCACTCAATTGATACCACTGTCCGTTTTCTTTTAGCACCAGACGATTTTTGCATTCTTCAAAAGGAGCAATTGCATTTTCTGCGATATAGGTCATGGATCCAAGATGCAGGTATTCTGTATTATTATCCTGATAAAATTGATATTCCGGTAAATCTCTGCCCAGCATGATGGGAAGATCAAGCTCACAGACAGCTTTATTTTCATCAATAATCTGGCAATTTTTATAGCGTTCGGTTGCGGCAATATATCCTTCTACCTTGGGAAGCAAATCAACCTTTGTATAAGGTGCCTCAAGGTAGTATCTTGAGTTATAGGTTTCCCTTATGAGATAATATTTTGATTCGTCACGTTTTCTCCATGCATTTTTAATATCATCATTAAGCTTCTTTGACTCTATTTTTTCAGCCATAGTCATCACACTTGCAACTTCACCCACACCGGCATCTTTTTCTGCAACAGTTCCCATCATATAAGTTTTCCCATTGGATTCTTTGCTGAAGTAAAATTCGGTTGCACCCGAGACTCCTGCGGAAGTAGTGGAAGGAGTGCCATCATGAGAAATAAAGGAACCGTCCGTAGAGAGAAATTTACCATTGCCAAGATAGAGATAAGTCTGTTGGATGTCGTCTTCTTTTTCTTGGGAAGTGAGAGTTAATTCATTTTCCTGCATTTCTATTTTCCAGATGGAATTCCCCTGATAGAAACCATTGTATTGTTTCAGCTCCTCTGGAATCTTTATGGGATTTTCTTTTGCAAGCATTGCCTTTGCTTCGAGTTCTGCATAGGTTTCGGTATGATTTTCATCCAGCAGACCTTCTTCGCGAAGGACCTCATTTACGATTTCTGTAGCCATCATCTGACAGTGGTAACTGGAGCAATTCCCTCCGGTTGCTGCGACACAGACAGTGAGTCTCTGTTCCGGCAGAACAGTAAGACCGGTATGATATCCGCCGGAATCTCCCCCTTTTTGCAGCATTGGTGTTTCTTCTACAGCAGTAGGTGTGTTATTGACATTGTCCCACCCAAGTCCATAACCAAACAGGCAATAGCCGTCCTGGTTACAAATCTTTGCTTTTAGGTACTCACGTTCGTTCATTGCATCAAGCGAGGCTTTTGTAAGTGCGTGGTTAGTTCCGGGAATAAAAATCTGAGAAAATCGGCATACATCCTCTGGAGTGCTGAAGAGACCTCCGGAAGCGCGACTCTGTATATTCTCACGTGGTAATTTTCTGCCATCAAAATATGTTTCCACAATGCTTTTTCTCTGTTCTTCGTTAGGATGGATAAAGGTATTTGTGATCCCCATCGGATTGAGAAACTCCTGATTTATGTAAGACTCAAAGCTCATGCCACTGACACGTTCCACAATCAGTTCGACTAATGTAAAGCCGTCATTACAGTAAATGCTGTATTCACCTGGGTCTGCTTTTAAGGTCTGAGACTGCAGTTCCATTAAAAAAGTGTCATGGTAATCGGAATCCTGATCACCCATGAGAAAACAATCATGATAGGTAGTGCCAATCAATCCGGAAGAGTGATTTAACAGCATTCGTACTGTGATTGTTTTATAGCGTTCATCGGCCATACGAAATTCCGGCAGATAGGTAGTGACCGGTGCATCCAAATCGACCCTTCCCTGTTCAGAAAGACGCATAATTGCTGCGGTTCCGTACATTTTGCTAACCGATCCAACACCATAAATGGATTCCTCTGCATACAGGCTTTGTGGAAAAAGAATTCC
This sequence comes from uncultured Lachnospiraceae bacterium, assembly GCA_964481705.1. Taxonomy (GTDB): domain Bacteria; phylum Bacillota; class Clostridia; order Lachnospirales; family Lachnospiraceae; genus CAYZUC01. Next base: position 2,176 of record CAYZUC010000153.1, on the reverse strand, counting down.
CATAGTGAAAAGGATTGCCAGGATGCTTGTAAGGAAAGGTATTTGTTTTCTGGTTCGTAATCTTCTCTTTTTCATATATCCTCATTTCCGCACTTTTCTCTGTGCATATCAAATCATTCATTTCAATGATTTAAGATTCGTGATTCTTACTCTGTTAGTAGTTCATAAGCATTGATTTTCTTTACCCGATATGCCATGAAAATCGATAATCCCCAGACAAACACTACGTATATCAGGCTAACTCCGCAAAGCAGGAGTGGATTTACTTTGAATTTTTCAATGTTGAGACCGATGTTGTCAAAGAAGAGCATAATCAGATTACCGGCAGTCAGAGCACTTACAATATAGCCCACAGTTACTCCTAAAAGGGCGGTTACTGTCAACATAATCGAAATGATACTGACGATGTCTTTTGTGGTATAACCGATAGCTTTATAGATACCAAATTCCTGATGTTTTTTGCGAATTAAGCTCTTGATGGTAATACTGATAAATGCTCCAACAACGAGGATGGTTACAAGGAAGATACCGGTAATCACTCCATTCATCATGCCTGCAAAGGAACCAAGCTGTCCATCCAGATAAGCCTTCATATCTGTAATTTTCTTGATTTTATAAGCAGAGGAGTCTCCTTTCATAATTAGTTGTCCGTCCAGCATCACAGCATAATCCACTTTTGTAACACCATAGTTTTCAAGCATTTTTACTATTAAGGCATTTGCCTTTTTCACAGCCTTTTCATATTTCTGATTGGAATCCGTGATGTATTCATCAGGAGAAATGTCATCTGCGGAAGCGACTGCGAATTTCTGATATACTTCATCAATGAACTTTTCGCTGGAGATACCTTCGTTGAGGTAAATATCAACCTGTGAAATTTCATGGCTTGGATCGATGCGGCGGAGTCCGTCTATGCTGATGATACCCATTCGGCCTTCCATATTTGTGGTCATAGAGCTTCCACTGACTATATAGTTTTCTTTTCTTCCTGATGCGTAAATGGACACTTCATCACCGATTTCCTTGTGAAGCTGTTTTAAGAGCGTTCCACTGAGAACAATTTCATTCTCGTATTTTGGCAGGTCGCCTTTGGTGGGACGGAGAACTTCAAAGTTTTCGAGATGATCACTAACAACAAGCTGGGTATCCATTCCTTCAACTCTTACAATGGTGGTTTCTTCAAGATTTGTTTTTCGGACACCATCCATCGCATTCAGCTCCTTTTGGAAGCCCTCGATATCACTGTGTGGCATAGTCTTTATTTGTACATCAGCGACCTCCATTCCGGTCATCCCTACGACTACGGAATGATCCACAGAAAAATTATAGTAGATAATCACAGTAACATTGACAAGGAAGATACACATCGCGATTACAATTGCAGTTGCAATTCCAGAACGATAATCGGCGGTTACATTTTTTAGAGCAAGTCTGGTAATGACTCCGGTATGTCCTTTTGCCAATGCAAAATAATTTTTCCGAAACGAATGATTTTCTGTTCCTTTTCTCAACGCAACAACGGGTTGAAGACTTTTGAGCGTTCTGGTCCCGTAGAAGGCACTTAGCCAAATAATGATGAGGATAATAACAGCACTTATGAGGTCTGTGGAAGGGTACCATTCGGGCTTCAATATGAGACCGCCAATCTCTCCGCTGGACTGCATAGGAAAGCGAAGAGTCACATATGTTACAATGGTTCCAGCAAGGGTTCCTGCAAGCCCGGTGAGTAGGAATTCCTCCGTTAAAAAGGTACGGATCTGTCGGGTTGTGTAGCCCATTGCTTGAAGATTACCGATACTGGGCATTTTCTCATTGATTTCATCGATAACTTTATTACTTACAATAATGGTGACACAGATACAGATGATAATCGCAATGGCTATCAGGATGACAGAAGGAAAGCTCATGAGGGACTGTATGGAATACTTCATATCCTTTGCAGACTGACAGGTGGTAGAGACAAGTGCGGAGTTACCACATTCTACAAAGAAATTGGTTGCATCCAGAAAATCAGCTTTAAATGCATCACTATCGTCAATGGAATTCTGACCTTCCTTTAACTTGATGGATACGAACTTGCCGGCTGACGTTTGTCGGTATAATTCTTCAAATCGTTTGTTGGACACAAAGTATTTCGTGAATCCAGTATTTGTGTTCCCCATATAGGTAGTCTCGA
>CAYZUC010000152.1:0-5146 GCA_964481705.1 uncultured Lachnospiraceae bacterium | reverse complement strand
TAAATGTATGCGAAAGAAGGATAATAAAAATGGATTTTAATACTCCAGACAAATTTATAGAATTTCAATTGGGATGGTATCGTGGAGTAGACTTTGATTTGGAAGCCTCTTCCTTATTAGAGTCATTGGATGATGCTGGAAAGGAAAATGATATTCAGAAATATATTAAGGAAAACAAAAAGTGGTTTATTCCAGCGTCATTGTTTGAGGATTACGATTTTGGACACCATGAAGCGTATATCGTACCAGAGCAAGGACTTGGGGCTGAATATCGAGTTGACTATATGTTATTAGGGAAAAATTCAATTGGATATAACATTGTTCTTGTAGAATTTGAAGATGTTAATGTGGATTATAAAATTCAATCAGCAAATATAGAATCAGAATCGGTAAGAAAAGGATTAGGACAGATCAGGGACTGGAAAAGATGGATAGATAGAAATAAAGAATATTTCTTTAAAAGTTGTGGGATGGAAGATATTAGTGCCAATGTTCCGTCTTGGGGGATTCATTATTGTTTGGTTGTGGGACGGAGAGATAGAATGGATCGTAATGCAAATCAAATGCGAAGACAAAGCGAATATGAATCACCAGGTCTACATATCGTTTCTTATGATAGGTTGGTTGATAATGTCAAACGGTTACATAATGGCTTTTAGATTGTAAAATTTAACGATTCACATTACAAAATAGAGCACAATTCAATATTCGCAAACTCGAATATTTGGTTTGGAGTTTACTGCAGGTGGTAGTATAATTAATTTACTTGAATTATATAGGATTATGGTGTGGGAGACAAGGTATGGTCAGCTATAACCGATTATAGAAATTATTGATAGACAGAAATATGAATAAGGGCGATTTACGTGAGGCAACAGGATTAAGTTCAAGCACGATTGCAAAAATGACGAATCAAGAAAAAGTATCATTGACTGTTCTTGAAACTATTTGTGATAAGCTCAATTGCAACGTAGAAGATATTATTCAATTTGTAAAATAAGGTTGTTTATACCTTGCATTTTTTTGCATAGAGACTTCCGATAATAAAAAGTTATTGGAAGTTAGAAAGGAGCAGAGATGACAAAGAAGGATTTATCTGAAGAGGATATTAAGAATAGATATATCACTCCTGCTATTGAAAAAGCTGGCTGGGATAAGAAACAGATGCGAATGGAATATCCATTTACAGATGGTCGTGTTATTTTACGAGGAAATGTCACAGCCAGAGGAATAAGAAAAAAAGCAGATTACCTTTTGTCTTATAAGAATAATCTGCCAATGGCTATCGTAGAGGCAAAGGACAATAAACATTCTGTTGGAGCAGGTCTTCAACAGGCGATAGAGTATGCAGAAATTTTAGATATTCCATATGTCTATGCATCAAATGGTGACGGTTTTGTTGAGCAGAATCTACTCACAGGAACTTGTACAAATCTCACTTTAGAAGAGTTTCCATCACCAGAAGAACTTTGGACTAGATTGAAGAGAGAGAAGAATATATCTTCTCAAGAAGAAAATATTTTATTAGAGCCATACTATTATGAGCCGGGATATAACCAACCACGATATTATCAGAGAGTTGCAATTAACCGAGTTGTAGATGCGGTGGCAGCAGGGCAAAATAGAATTTTACTTGTCATGGCAACTGGAACTGGTAAGACATTTACTTCATTTCAGTTCATTTGGAGATTGTGGAAATCAGGAACAAAGAAAAAGATTCTTTATCTTGCAGATAGAAATGTTTTGATTGATCAGACAATTATGGGAGATTTCAAACCATTTGGAAATAAAATGTGCAAGGTTGAAAATAGAAAATTGGATAGTTCCTATGAAATTTATCTGGCACTTTACCAACAGTTAAGTGGTGATACAGATATGGAAGTATTCAAACAGTTTCAGCCAAGCTTTTTTGATTTGATTTTGATCGATGAGTGCCATAGAGGAAGTGCAAAGGAAGAAAGTGCGTGGAGACGAATTCTTGATTATTTTGGACAGGCTACACATATTGGTATGACAGCAACTCCAACTGAAACGAAAGAAGCTAGTTCACAGACATATTTTGGAAAACCAATCTATGAATATTCTTTAAAACAGGGAATAGAAGATGGATTTCTTGCACCTTACAAAGTTATCAGAATTGGGTTAGATAAAGATTTGGTTGGTTACAGACCAGAAAAAGGTAAGAAAGATAAGAATGGTTATGAGATACCAGACCGCGAATATAATATCAAAGATTATGATAGAAAACTGGTTCTTGAACCTCGAACGATTGCAGTTGCAAAGAAAATAACGGAGTTTTTGAAAAAAACAGATCGCTTCAGTAAGACTATCGTATTTTGCATTGATATAGAGCATGCAGAAAGAATGAGACAAGCACTGATTAATGAGAATAAAGATTTGTATAAAGAGAACAGCAAATACATAATGCGTATTACTGGAGATAATGCAGAGGGTAAAGCGCAGTTAGATAATTTCATGGATGTTGATAGCCAATATCCAGTAATAGCTGTAACAAGCAAGTTGATGACAACTGGTGTAGATGCAAAAATGTGTAAGCTGATTGTATTAGACAATAATGTTGGAAGTATGACAGAGTTTAAGCAGATTATTGGTCGAGGAACGAGACTACGCCCTGATGATGGGAAATTATATTTTACATTGATGGATTTCAGAAATGCCAGCAGATTATTTGCTGATGAAGGATTTGATGGATTACCTCCAGTAATTATCGATTTGGGACCAGATGATCCTCCAATTGACCCACCTGTACCACCAGAACCAGGAGATGATCCAGAAGGAAGAGAAAGTGGTCAGCCAGGTAGCGGAGATATACCACCGATGGTTGTTGATCCGCCAGTCGATGAACCGAGTAAATTCTATATAAATGATGTAGAAGTAACCGTTATTTCTGAAAGAGTTCAGTATTATGACAAAGATGGTAAACTGATAACGGAAAGTCTGATAGAGTATTCAAAACGTAATATCTTGCGTGAATACGCAAGACTTGATGATTTCTTACGCAGATGGAATGAACTTCAAAGAAAAGAAGTAATTGTGGAAGAACTGAAAGAAAGAGGAGTTCTTCTTGAGGCATTAAGAAATGAGGCAGATAAGGATTTGGATGATTTCGATTTAATCTGTCATATTGCTTATGATAAGAAGCCATTGACAAAGGCAGAACGAGCGAATAATGTGCAGAAACGTGGATATTTGTATAAATATTCCGGAGTTGCACAGGAAGTAATTCAGGCATTGTTGGATAAATATAAGAATGACGGAGTTCGTGATTTAGCAGATACTAAATTATTAGAATTTGGTGAATTTGCCAAGTTTGGTAGTCCGATGAAAATTGCCAAGTTGTTTGGTGGTAAAGCAGGATACGAGAAAGCTGTAAAAGAATTGGAAGATGAAATATACAGCGCATAAGAATAGGAGTACATTACGATGAGTATTGGCAATATAGTGAAAAGAATCCAGGACATCATGAGAATGGATAAAGGCGTAAATGGTGACGCACAGAGAATTGAACAGATGACATGGATACTGTTTTTGAAGGTCTATGATGCAAAAGAGGAAATATGGGAATTTAGAGATGATAACTACCAGTCTATCATCCCAGATGAATATAAGTGGAGAAACTGGGCGGTTGATTCAAAGGATGGTGAAGCTCTAACCGGTAATAAGCTACTTGATTTCGTGGATAATCATTTATTCCCAACACTAAAAAAAGTGGAAATAGATGAGACAACTCCTATGAGCCAGGTAATTGTGAAATATGCATTTGAAGATGCATACAATTATCAAAAGGACGGCGTATTACTTCGTCAGGTAATCAATGTTATTGATGAAATAGATTTTACAGAGTATGATGAGCGGCATGCATTTGGAGAAATCTACGAGACAATATTAAAGAGCCTGCAAAGTGCAGGAAATTCGGGTGAATTCTATACGCCACGAGCAGTTACCGATTTTATGGTAAAGGTAATTAACCCGCAACTTGGAGAACGTGTAGCGGATTTTGCCTGTGGAACAGGCGGTTTTCTCACCTCTACATTAAAAGAGTTAGATAAGCAAGTGGGAACATCTGTGCAGAATAAAGAAATCTACAATAATTCCGTGTATGGTATTGAGAAGAAAGCATTACCGCATATGTTGTGTGTTACTAATATGCTGATTCACGACATTGATAATCCACAGATTATTCATGGAAATTCTCTGGAAAAGAATGTTCGTGACTACAAAGAAAATGATAAGTTTGAAATAATTCTTATGAATCCACCGTACGGCGGGTCTGAGCAGGATATTATCAAGAATAATTTCCCTATGGAACTTAGAACATCTGAAACAGCGGATTTATTTATGTCGGTTATCATGTATCGTTTAAAGAAGAACGGAAGAGCAGCGGTTATTATCCCAGATGGATTCTTGTTTGGAGCAGATAATGCAAAGGTGAATATTAAGAAAAAGCTAATGGAAGAGTTCAATCTGCATACAATTATTCGATTACCTCACAGTGTATTTGCACCTTATACATCAATCACTACAAATATTCTTTTCTTCGATAATACTGAACCTACAAAGGAAATATGGATCTATCGACTGGATATGCCAGAAGGTTATAAGAACTTCTCGAAGACAAAACCAATGAAATTGGAACATTTTGAGTCTGTGGTTGAGTGGTGGAATAACAGAGAAGAAATAGAAGTAGATGGATTCCCAAAAGCAAAGAGGTATGCTGCGGAGGAAATTGTAAATAATGGATACAATCTTGACTTATGCGGATTTCCTCATGAGGAAGAAGAAATATTAGAGCCACTGGAGCTAATAAGCAATTACCAGACAAAGAGAGCTGAATTAAATGCAAAAATTGATTCTGTATTAGCTGAAATCATAAAGATGTTGGAGGAATAATCATGACAGCACAAGAACTAAAGAATGCTATACTGATGCGTGCTGTTCAGGGAAAGCTTGTTCCCCAAGATCCTAATGATGAACCAGCTTCTGTTCTATTAGAAAGAATTAAGGCAGAAAAAGAACAGCTAATGAAAGAAAAAAAGATAAAAGAAGAGGCAATCTCTATCATTTTCAAAGATCCTTCCGATAATCAGCACTATGAGAAGATTGGAAAGGATGTTAAATGTATCGA
>CAYZUC010000151.1:0-5156 GCA_964481705.1 uncultured Lachnospiraceae bacterium | reverse complement strand
TGATGATTGAACCTCGGCTCTTGCAGAATGTTATAGACCGAACCGGCACAACCTGCTTTTTCATTCATACAGCCCATGACAACTCGTGGTATCCTCGCCTGCACAATGGCACCTGCGCACATCTGACATGGTTCCAGCGTCACATATAAGGTACACTCCTCCAGACGCCAGTCTCCTATTTTTTTACTTGCCTTTCGAATTGCTGTAATCTCTGCATGTGCAAGCGTACTCTTGTCTGTATTCCTACGATTATAGCCTCTTCCGATGATACGATCCTCATAGACAATCACGCAGCCAATTGGTACCTCACCCAGTGCATCAGCCTTCCTTGCTTCACGAAGAGCGGCTTTCATATATTTTACATCAACATCCATACTGTTCTTCTTTCCATATACTATAGTTCAATTCCAAAAGATAACGATACAAACTTGTAATTTCACATATCTCAAACTATACTAATTATATGTTACTTTTGCATGAGTAGCAAGATTTATCCGACTTCTCGTCGAAAGTATAACAGCATAAGGAGAAGTCCTTCACACGAAAATGACCTGCCAATAATGTGCAGAGTAAAGGAATTATTATGACGATTCATGGCTTAAACAAAACAACCTTACTGGATTATCCCGGACATTTGGCCGCTACCCTCTTTACCGGAGGGTGTAATTTTCGATGCGTCTTTTGTCAGAATAAGAGCCTGGTATGTGACCCTGCTTCACAGCCTGTCATACCCGAGGAAGAGATTTTTTCTTTTCTTACAAAGAGAAAGGGAATCCTGCAGGGCGTGTGTATCACCGGAGGAGAGCCAACACTAGCTGCTGATTTAATCCCTTTTATCGAGAAAATAAAATCGTATGACTTATTGGTAAAGCTAGATACCAATGGTTCCAGACCGGATGTCATTCGTTCACTATTTGAGTCCCATTTGATTGACATGGTAGCTATGGACATTAAATCTGCGCCAAGCGACTACGCGTCTATTACCGGAGTGACGGATATCAGCCTCGAACCCATCAAAGAATCTGTGAGCTATCTTATGTCCTGTGGTATTCCTTATGAATTCCGTACAACCGTTGTAGACGAGTTTTTTACAGACTCCTCTATTCACGAAATCGGCAGCTGGATCAAAGGCTGCGATGCCTATTATCTTCAGTGCTTCCGTGATTCCGATACCGTACTGACAGCCGGTCTTCATGGACCTGACAAGGAGAAATTGCTACACTATCGTTCTATTCTTCTGTCTTATTGTAAGCACGTTGAGCTTCGTGGAGTCGACTAGTCCATCCTCCAATCCTGTCTAATCTCACACTTTCCACATCCATTCTTCTCTTTTTCGCTCCAATTTCTTACCTAATGGTTATTTTTTTTTCCCGTTGTGTCGAAATATAGGTATAAATAAGAAAAAACGGGGAGCACTATGGGTGAAGTAAAACAACTACTCTGTGGAAAATGTAACTACCAAAAAGAATTATACTTAGGTTCGGGATTTCTCGGAAAGGATACCGAGCATTCCATCCGCATTTTTCCACCACAGGAACAACAAAGAATACAGCAATGGATTGCAGAACATGGTTGCCAAAAGAGCATATCCAGCTGCGAATATGGAGTATGTGATACGTGCGGCGCGGAAGACAGTTACACAAAGCTTACCATTATCGGAAGCGACCAGACTACCATCTCCTATCAAACAGATTGCACAATCTGTGGCGGTAAGTACAAGCAGAGAAAACTCGAAAATCTCATTTGTCCAAAATGTAAGAGTGCGCTGGAAGTAAGGACCAGCGGTCACTGGGATTAAGGAGGGATATGGAATGATAGTTGCTCATAATTTAGCGGCCATGAATGGCGGACGTCAATTAGGAATCGTTACAAATAAGAAAGCAAAATCAGCAGAAAAGCTTGGCAGTGGATATAAAATCAATCGTGCTGCAGATGATGCTGCCGGTTTAACCATATCAGAAAAGATGCGTTCTCAGGTAAGAGGACTCGATCAGGCTAGTGCCAATTGTCAGGATGGTGTCAGTCTGGTACAGATAGCAGAAGGTGCCATGGGCGAGACTACTGATATCCTGCATCGTATGACAGAGCTGGTAATCAAATCAGCAAACGGCACAAATACAGAAGAAGATCGAAGCGCCATTCAGAAGGAAGTATCTCAGTTAACAGAGGAATTAAATCGTATCTCTGAAAGCACGGAATTCAACACCATGAAATTATTAGATGGTTCGATTTCGAAAAATGCGAATCCGGAAGCGGAAGACAAACTCTTAGGATGGGTCAAGGGTAGTTGGATCAAGGACGGTCTCGATAAGATCCGCTCTGCAACAGGCTGGAGCTTAAGCGGTTCCGTCAATATTGATGTCCAATTAAAATCCATGGGCAATAGTACTATGGCATCCATGGCCAGCACGATGGGAGGATCCAATTTCATTCTAAGCATTAATCGTGATATGTTGACCGGAGGTACCAGCTTTGATCATGATGGACCGGTTTCCGGTGGTTCCTTATTTGACCGTATTATGACTCATGAAATGACACATGCCTTAATGTACCACAATGACAACTCCGAGGCTCCGATTCCCTTATGGTTCACTGAGGGTGTCGCAGAAGCTGTCCATGGTGACGATGATTATCGCTTTGGAACAAATGGGAACTCCAGTGTTCAGAGCGCATATAATGACCTTATGGCTTTTGACTTCAACCATTCTTCTCCAGAAATTGATTGTTACTCCGTCGGAATGCTGGCAGTAGGTTATATGGAAAAATTAGACGCCTCATCCTGGAGCAGCTTAATTACAAAGTTAAATGACCCTGCTAATAATGGTAAATCCTTTTCCCAGCTGGTTGACGAGGCCTACTCCGGAGCTACTCCCAATACCATGTCTGGTATTTTAAGTTCCATTAAGAGTCAGGCACAAACAGCATATAATAATGACCCCACAAATTTATCGGATCTTAAGACGTTTTTTACGGATAAATGTGGTTTTACAATCGGCGACGCTTTTGCAGATTCTCTGGATGGAAGTCATACAGACGCTTCCGGAGCTGTACCAAACAGCGGATCGGAACAAGCCATCTCATCCCCTACGGAGACTGTTACGATTAATGGAGTAAATATTACTTTTAACTGGCCGGACACCGGAGCGAATCATGCTATGATAATCCAGTGTGGACCATCTGCAGATCAGACCATTGAGTTTGGCATTGGTGCAATGAACAGTTCCGCAATCTTTGGTTCTGAGGGTGTTGATGCATCGACACAGGATAGTGCAAAGAAATCGATTAAGAGGATTGAAGAAGGTTTAGAATATGTCTCCAGCGAACGCTCCAAGCTTGGAGCAGTACAAAATCGTCTGGAACATACCATATTAAATCTGGACCAGACATCCGAAAATACATCAGCCGCAGAATCCAGAATCCGTGATGTGGATATGGCAGATGAAATGGTAGAGTATTCGAAAAATCAAATACTGCAGCAAGCCGGTATCTCCATGCTGACCCAGATGAATCGGAGTACGGAAGGAGTCCTGTCGTTACTGCAGTAATTCAATCAAAATAATTCAACTTATGAGTCCATCGGCCTAATAGTCGATGGATTCAATATATTTCATGTAATTTACAACCATCATCGCAATCTTAAGTGTCAAGGCATCGTCAAATCTACGAATATCCAAACCTGTTGATTTCTCAAGTCGCTCAATTCGATATACCAGTGTATTTCTGTGTACATAGAGCTGTCTTGCGGTCTCTGAGACATTCAGATTATTCTCAAAGAACTTATTTACCGTGGTAATCGTCTCATCATCCATATCATCCGGAATATCATCTCCAAAAATCTCATGCATGAATATCTGACACAGATTCACCGGAAGCTGATAGATCAAGCGGCCAATTCCAAGAGTATTGTATGCCACGATGTCCTTTTCTTCATAGAATATGCTGCCCACATCCATGGCCATTTTTGCTTCTTTATAGGATTTGGACACTTCCTTAATATCATTTACAATCGTTCCATAGGAAACGCGTACTCGAACCATTGCCTCTGTATTCATCATGTCTACCAGCATCTTGGCAATGCTCTGCATCTGCTCATATCCTTCGTTTGCTCCAACATTTTTGATCAAGATCATGTTCTTCTCATCTACTGCTGTTACGTAGTCACCATTGTGAGGAGAGAACATATTCTTCAATGTCTCTGTCGCATAAGACTCTTTCTCATTTCGCGTCTCCACTAAAAAGACTACTCTTCTGCTGTCAACCGGGATACGAAGCTTCTTCGCGCGATTATAAATATCAACCAGCAGCAGATTATCAAGAATCAAATTTTGAAAAAAGTTATTCTTATCAAATCTCTCTTTATAGGCTATTATTAGATTCTGAATCTGTGACACGGCAACTCGTCCAATGGTGTAGGAATTTTCTCCCAGACCTCTTGCTCCAACAACAAATGTCGTCACTCCATCATCCATAACTTTAAACAAATGATACTCCGAAATAACCTGGGAATCTGCTGCCGAATCTATAAACGATCGTACACTGAGCGGCTTAAGATCCGATGTGGGGTTGGTCGTTGCTATCGTTGTACCATCAAGATCCATAACACATAAATCTACCTTCGTAATGGAACCTAATTCATCAATGCTTGTCTGAATAACCTGATTTGCTATCAATTTGACTCTCCTTTTCTATCCAATACCAAAACTTCTAATACCTTTCGCTAACACATTTACTATTGTAATCCATTCCGCTCTTTATTTCCACACCCATTTTTCCATATCCGTCCATTTTCCTCTCACATTACCCTTTCCTACACGCCCCAGCCTTCCCAAGCACCCACGCCCTCAGCTTTCCACGCCCATCTCTCTACTCGCCCACCTCCCCCCCCTTGTCCATCTCTCCTCGCCCACCTCTCCACTCGCCCACCTCTCCACTCGCCCACCTCTCCATGCTCAGCGACCCGCACCCTCAGCTCCCCGCGCGCCAACCGCCTGACCGTCTCTTTTCGTGAAGGAACTGGAATCGCAAGTTTTATGACTGTCCGCTTTGCTCGCTCGATGATTTATGTCCGTAGCAGGTTCGACAGACAAGACAACGGCGTGCACCTATCTCACACATGAATGAACTGCTTCGTCGCCCTACTTATGGGGCAGTGTGCG
>CAYZUC010000150.1:0-5169 GCA_964481705.1 uncultured Lachnospiraceae bacterium | reverse complement strand
TCCGGGAGTACAGGTCGCATTATAATCCGTTGCCAGAACGTATCGATAGGACGCTCCACCACTTAAGATATTCTCCGCTGATTTCCAATCCGGAACCGTCGTACTTGTCGTCACAAACTTATTATAATAGGAAGATTGTGAATCATCTACCCAGTAGTAACTGTTATCTACTTGTGTATAAGGCAGCGTACTTCCTGGATTTTCCTTACTTCCAAAGGCAAACGAAAATCCATACACTCCCTTCGGTGTCTTTCCATCGCCTTCCTTTGTCTTACCGATTCCATTTTTTCCAATCTGACCATTTGCAGAGTGTACCTGTGACCACACTCCATTCGTATCCTTTTCATGCAGCGTCACAACCGCTTGACTTCCTTTTGTCTCAACTGTAACAATCTGACTCGTTGCAGCAGCAATTTTCAGCTCTGTAACCCAATCCATTTCTACATCCTGTGTAGGATTTTGCTCTTTTGACGCACAGACCTCATTCTCTGCTTTCTTAGGATCAAGTTTGTCCTCACTGACATCCGTCTTCTTCACGCTCTCGTCTTGTTGCGTTGCTTGCGTATTCCTATCGTCTGCCGGTAGCGCTTCTATCTCGTTTGCACTCTCCTTTGCGCTTTCCTTTGAATCATCTGTAATGGGCTCCACCTGTTCGGATTCCTCTTCTGTCAACGATTCTGTTCCACCTACAATAATAACCGACTCCTCATCCTTTTCCTGTAAAATGCCCTTTTCATTTTCATTTCCGCATCCCTGTATTACTAATATATTCATCAGTATCATAAAGATAACCAACGATACCTTTTTCATGATTTCATTTCCTCTTTCATTTCCTCTTTCATTTTCTTCTTTCGATTATACATACGAGAATCTGCGAGTTTCACAACCTTCTCAGGATCCGAATGATTCTCACCCGATAAGGAGCTTTTTTCAATCACACATTCCGAGCTTTTTGCTATCCCCCATGCAGCCTCCATTGGATATCTTCTATCCCCTAAGTTTGCTTTTTTCATCTCTCTTTCAAACTTAGACATATTCTCCGCTATTTGTTCCTCATTCTCCCAAGGGAGCAAGACATAGAATTCATCTCCACCCACTCTTGCAACCAATCCATCTTTATTAAAGACGCTCTTAAGAATAGCAGAAAAATCGGTAAGCAGCACATTTCCTTCCTCGTGTCCATAGCGATCATTTACCTGTTTTAGGCCATTCACATCAAAATTAATCAACGTATATCTGATATTATGCTTATTATACTCTTGCATTGTCTCCTTAAATTTTGCGGAGTTTGCAAGTTTTGTTAAATGATCGACATAAGCCATTTTGAGTAATGTTTCCTTCTCCAGCTTGCTGATAATTCCTTTGTATACATAGAAACCATAGCTAGCCAGCATGCACAATACAAATGCAATACATCCCCAAGCAGAAAGTCCCATGTATTTGCTCAGTGTCCCATTATAATACTTTGCAATAGCAAAAATGATAATATCAATCAAGAAACAAATTCCCAAAATCAACATACCGATCAACAAGATTGCTTCGTGAATATTTCCCTTTCGGCTCTCTTCAATGCAGGAATAAATGACATAGCACGCCGCCAAAACCATATAAACATGAAAGAAGGAAATTGCCATAGGTAAATGGAATATATTAAGTGCCTGAAGAATGATCAGGACGAAATAGGCAATGACATTCATTGCAGCAAGAAATCTTGGCATCCAGAATAGTAGCTTTGATTTTCGATTACCATCCGGTTCCTTGGATCTTGTACTGCAGATAAATAAAAGAATCGGGATCATTCCAATGTCAACACAGCTATGCTCTACTAACTGATTCATAACACGGTCGCTCGATATCAATGATACAACACCCTTGTTGCATAGTGTCCATATCCCAATCAAACAGGAGAAAATTCCAGAATATATGAGCTGATTAAAGCCCTTTGAAAAGCACTTTAAGCAGATGGTTACTAATATCAGACAGACGCCAAAAATAACCAGGAATATACCAACGCAAACGCTGGAAATCACTCCGGAAATAAAATCCGGGTACGCATCCGATGCATCACTCATAACTATAGTATCGATATTCGTCAATGCATCATTCTCGCCTGGATACACCTCAATCCTAAGTCCCTTTTTACCGCAATCAGATGGTAGCTTAACCCAATGATATCCTGTTCCAATCAGACGATTATTCTCTAATTCTGCAAACCCGAAGGAATATACCTCCTCTTGATTCACAAGAACACGAAAGGCACAGTGGCACATCCAAATACGAAGCATGGGCTCCTGAAATCTGCACTCCGGAATCGTTCTCTCCAGAACGAGTACATCACCTTTATCAATCGGCTCAAAGATTTCCTTCTCCAGATTCACACCCTCTCTGATATCCGCATTAATAGATAAGCTCCACCCGTCACGCAGACGATATGCATCCTTATATGCATTGCGATTGTTCAATGATTGAATCCCAAGTAAAGAAAAAGAAAGTATCAGAATTACAAGAACAACAGCTACGATAATCTTTTTCTTAGACATTTGAATCTGCACAAGTATCACCCCAAATCTCTTTGCATCCTTTGTATTGATTACTTCCATGATACAATAAAATTCGTGGGAGGTCTATATGAAATAGGACTTACACCCTCTCAAGATATCATACCTATATAAACGCATGAGGCAGCAAATATGCAATTGCCAAAGCGTAGCCCAAATCCAGCCAGAACATAGAGCCAAAGGCTCCTATGTAAATCAAACCAACAGCAGGAGCTACCAAGATCTTTGTCCAAATGGAAACTTTTTTGTTCTGTAGAACCGTTACTACAAGAGACTTTGCATCTCCCGTACTCGGAAAGGCATGCATCAGAATAGAAATACCAAGCCAGAAAAGAATGATCTGAATTATATGAAACGATTGAAGATACAAGACGCTCGCGGAAACTGGCAATACAATAACTATTCCCAAAATCGTATTAAGAATGAAAGGACCAATAGCCGTTAAAAAATTCTTCTTGGGATCCGCTATGGTCTCGTGAATCACATATCCACAGGGATTACTAAGCTGAAAATACTTAACCTCATAAACCGGTACTCTGCACCATCTGCAAAATAGCTGATGTGCTAATTCATGTATAATCACTCCCGGAAATGTCAGGATTGAAATTAAGATACCTGGTATAATCATTTTTCTTCCTCCTCAATATCCATATAATAAGCCTCCAACGAGCATGATCCATTCAAATACTCATCGATTTCCCTATCATAAGTTTTTCCTGATTTAATAGAATCCTCTTTCATTTTCTTTGCCTTATTTACGTCCCCATTTTCAGCTGTAGCAACAATATAGGTATCCATTACAAACTCTCCATCAGGGCTCATTTCATAAGCTTTTTCGGCCTTAGATAATGCTTCCTTTGTATTTCCTTCCAGCATATCCAGCACTGCAATACTTCGGATTATCGTAGCATCCTCTTTATTGAAATTATATGCTTCCTCCAGTATAGACCTGGACTCCCTTAAATCTCCCAGTCTACGAGTCTGATTTGCCAGCGCAACGGAGTAATACGAAATTCGAGGATCTCTCACGTAGCACTTCTTATAATACCTCAGCCTTTCCTTCGGATCCGTAGAATTGTTTCCAAGACAAAAGTACAGTAACGCATTATCATAGTAATTACTCGATACCAGCGACTTGATCCTTTCTCGTACTATATTGACATCCTCTTCACTGCTTGATGCTGTCAATTCCTCTGTTTCTTTAGCAATTCTCTCCGCTGTTTCCTGTAATGCAGCCAAACGCTCAATATGTTTGTTCATATCAGAAACAGTATCTGATGAAAGCTTCTTTCCATATAAGATATTATCAATTGTATAACCGGCATAATCATAATAACCATAATCCATAGAATCGTTTACAAATTGTACAGCATCATCATCCCGTAATTGCTTCTTTTTGGCCAGTTCAAACTCCTGATTAAGACCCGTATTAACATAACCATTTTCCACCAGCTCCCTTGATTGTCTTAATACCCGAAAGTCCTTGATGTTACTTGGCGCATAAAAAAGGGAAATGATGACTGCCACTAAAACAATCGACATCGTTACATAAATCCACTTTGGAATCGGGTAATGAATCAATTCCTCCCTGCAGTCACGACAAAGAACGGAATGCAGATTCTCACTTCGATCAATTGTCTTCACATGGCATCTCTGGCAAATATAAACTCCATATTCCTCATTTTGCTCCACAATCTGTTGTTGTAATTCTTGTTCTTCCATTACTATCCTTATCTCCCATCCATACTCATTGCTATTACTCATCAAAGAAAAAGAAGCAGTTGCCTGCTTCCTTACAAACGATATTATTATAATAGATAATTCGACAATATACAACCCATTTTTTTACATTAAATAACATATTTTAACAAAAAGAGGTGACACTAGTTACTGCAGAACATATTGCATCATTTCATACTTCAGTTGACTTCCCTCTCGTATCTCTGACGGAAGCAAAGCACGTGCCACCAGCTTTAAGTCCTCCGATTCCGTATCGATTCTTCGAAGATTTGCATAATCACCATCGATCGAAACCACTTCATAATACCATGTCTCCATAAAGATGCTCCTTTCTACGAAAAAAGTACCGAAGAATCGGTACCTTGTTTTCATGCGGATAACAGGAGCTTGAAGGAGCTTGAAAAGGTTCAAGTCCTGTATCCAGACTTTCTCTCATTTTAATGCGGATAACAGGACTTGAACCTAATTAAGCGCATATGTGACAAAAAGCGTAAATTCAACCATCATTGAGAAAAGCCAGTAAATATCATGCTTGTACCGTGTTTATTTCGGTTAATTATATCACATAAATGGTACTAATAACATAATAAAATAATAAAGTATGACACGAAATATGACACGAATTTGAACTAGTTGCTTCCTATATAAATGTGTGAGTGGTTTCACTGCCTTTCTACTGATTTACGAAAAACAAATGACTGTCCTCTTCCAGTGCAGGAGTAATGACAATCTTGTCCTCATATATTTCGCATTTAACAAATTGATTTGGGAAAAAATTAGTCTCGAATAAATAGTCGCCACAGAGATGCAATGATGGGATGTTGTTGATATTTTTGATTTTCTGAAAATTAACTGCTTTTAGTTCGTCCAT
>CAYZUC010000149.1:870-5202 GCA_964481705.1 uncultured Lachnospiraceae bacterium | reverse complement strand
TTTTAATTTTGACTTCCATAGTCAATGAAATACTGCCTCGCAATCATCACTTTATCCGGATTTTTGTTATGATGAGTGGTATTCTTTGTGGCTTTCCACTTGGTGCCAAGCTATGCTCGGAAGCAGCTTGTTCGGAAAAGCTCACCAAAAAGGAGGCACAATACCTGCTTCCTCTTTGTAATCTGGCTAGTCCATCCTTTATCATAACGTACATACTATATAAAACGATGCATATTACAGAAGAATTGTACCTATGGATTGGTGTCATCTATCTGCCTGTCGTAATTACTGCTGTCTTGACACGTCCTTACTATGGTGCCTTTCCTCATGTTACTCAGGAAGAAAAGACCACACCCGGAAAATCATTCTCGCTCTCCTTATTGGATGAATCTATAATGAACGGTTTTGAAGTACTTACTAAGCTTGGAGGATATATCATACTGTTCTCAATACTTTCGGAAGCCATGAAATCATCATCCTTCATAGGTCAAGGTGCCGCCGCCATCCTGTCCGTTCTTTTCGAAATCACAACCGGCTCCCAACTCCTTATGGAACAAATACCTCAAAAGGAGACTTTAGCACGTCTTCTTATCCCTGCCGTGCAGTTTGGCGGTCTATCATTTCTGCTCCAGACAAAGTCAATGATTCAAAAAAGTGGTCTTCAAATACTACCCTATATCATAACAAAAGCCATCATATCCTGTATGACGGCTCTTTTCACATATTTATTAACCATTTAACATATCCAGGTTGATTTCAT
The DNA here is from genome assembly GCA_964481705.1 of uncultured Lachnospiraceae bacterium. Lineage (GTDB taxonomy): Bacteria > Bacillota > Clostridia > Lachnospirales > Lachnospiraceae > CAYZUC01. The sequence continues at coordinate 4,442 of CAYZUC010000149.1, read as the reverse complement.
CAAAACCTTCCTGATGTCTGGCTGCCTCCGCTTTTTCTGCAATTGCTACATCATTCTCCAGCTCTTCCTCTGGATGAAGCTCTGCCCGATTGGCATTGACAATTTGCATACATCCTTCCAACGACGCCAGCAGATTCTCATAACGAGATTGCGATGATTCCATTGCATGTCCAAGAATCGACTGTAAATTTGCCAAACTGTCGTCGGTATACTGCATAGCTCCCATTCGGATATCATTCGCATCCTGAGTAGCCTTGTCAAGGATTCCCTGTGCCTGAGCGGTCGCCTGTTGGACTACTTCATTGGCCTGCGCATATGCCTGTTGCATAATCTCGTGTTCATTAATCAGATTATTCGTATGAATCTGGGCTTCGTTAATCAAAGCCTCCGCTCTCTGCTTTGCATCATCCAAAATTGCTTCTTTATTACTGATAATCTTCTGATAACGCTTAATCTCATCCGGCGTCTTCATCCGAAGCTCACGTAATAGCTCGTCAATTTCTTCTTTATCTACAACAATCATGGTATTAGAAAAATGTTGATACTTACAACTGTTGATGTATTCCTCAATTTCCTCGATGATTTGTTCGATTCTGCTACTCATAGATTTTTACTCCTTAATTTTGTAAAAATTTTGTCAGCTACACATTTCGGTACGAACTGGCTGATATCTCCCCCAAATGCAGCAACTTCTTTCACCGTTGTAGAACTCAGATATGCATACTCCAAACTTGTCGTTAGAAATGCAGTATCTACATGAGGTACCAGTTTGCGATTGGTCTGTGCCATCTGCAATTCATATTCAAAATCGGTAATTGCTCGAAGTCCACGAATAATAACATCGGTATTATTCTCACGCGCATAATCCGCCAGCAGACCAGAGAAAGAATCAATTCTGACATTTGGTATATCTTTACAAACTTCCTCTAACATCTTAACACGTTCATCTACAGAAAACAACGGAGTTTTCACATTATTATTCAGTACACTTACGGTAAGATGATCAAACACTTTCGCTGCTCTAATGATAATATCAATATGACCAAAGGTGACCGGGTCAAAACTTCCGGGATAAATTGCTGATGACATGATTACGCCTTTCTGCTTAAAAAAACATGCTTATTCGTCTTGTATAATTTTTCTTTGCGTATCGTGTAACCCAGATCATCAACATAATTAAAATCGGTATCAATGGATGCCTCCACGATAATCAAGGTATCTTCGTCTAAAAGAGACGAGGTAGTCAAATAATCCAAAACATCCTTCTCTAATTCCTTCTGATAAGGCGGATCCATAAAAATGACGGAGAACTCCGTATTACCTTCCAACTTTCGCAAAGCAAGCAGCGCATCACCGGCTATCACTCTGCTCTGTTCCGTAAAATGGGTGTGATTCAGGTTTTGTTCGATGCACTGAAGACACGCCCGATTATGGTCCACAAAGACAGCTTCCTTTGCACCGCGACTCAAGGCCTCAATGCCAATACCACCACTTCCTGCAAATAAATCCAGAAATGAACTACCTGGAACATCATTTTGAATCATGTTGAATAAGGTCTCTTTAATCCTGTCAGTCGTAGGTCTTGTATCAAGGCCATCTATGGTGCATAATCTGAGGCTTCTCGCCGTTCCAGCTATTACTCGCATTTTGTTCTCCCTTAATGAACTTCATGCAAATTATTATAAAATAGCTTTCCACTTACGTCAACTGATTTATACTCGTACCTTAACACCCTTGCTGTCTCGTTTCATAAGTTTAATCTTGTTTAATTCGATATTCTTTCCTTTATATTCAAAGGATTGCTCATCACCATTCCTAGTAAAAAACACTTCTTCAACACTGTCATTTTTGGTCAACTTCATACCACGTACTCCAACTGCACTTTTCTTCTTTTCCGGTACCTCTTCTACATTAAACCTGAGGAAGAAACCGTCTTTTGTCTTCAGGACAACATTTCTCTGATCAATAATATTCTCAATGTGGAGGACTTCATCATCCTCCTGCAGCTTTGTAGCAGCTACGGTACGCTTTGCCACATCAAATTCCGTTCCGTAGACCTGTTTCATCATTGCCTGTTTCGTTGTAAACATCAGCTTGGAACGTGCAACTCTCGCCATATCTTCAACAAATACGATATTTTCCTTTGTACTGTCATAGTTACTGATATTATCAATCGGTATTCCTTTGTCGCGGAACCGGCCAAACGGAAGATCCATCACCTTGATATTGTGAACCGAGCCCTTATCCGTAAAGATACAGACTCTTCCCAAATTCTTGCATTTGATTATATAACGATTCTCTGCATCAGCCGCATCCTTATTTCGTTCATAAGTAGCCTCATCAATCGCTTTTGCATATCCAAAGCGATCCATTAAGAAATAAACGTCGATCTCCTCAATCTCCTTTTCCTTCAGAACCACTTCCTCCGCATTCTCTATCTGCGTTCTTCTTGGACGTCCATACTCCTTCTTATACTCATCAAGCTCCTTCATAATCACGGACGCCATCGAGTCATAATTATTGAGGATATCGTTGTATAATGCAATATTCTTCAACGTTGTGTCGTGTTCTTTTCGAAGGGCATCTATTTCCAATCCGATCAGCTTGTATAAACGCATTTCCAGAATAGCTGTCGCTTGTCTTTCGGTAAAATGCAGCAACGCAGCATCCTTTTTCGACGACGCAGATTTAAACTTGATCTTTCCTGTATTACCATTGATCAGGCATTCCTTAGCTTCCTTCAAATCCTTGGAGCCACGTAAAATCTCAATAATCAAATCAATACAGTCACATGCCTTGATCAAGCCCTCTTGAATCTCCTGACGATCCTTCTCCTTCTGTAATAACGTAGTATACTTTCTTGTTGTTACATCAAACAGAAAGTCCACGTGATACTCCAGGATATCTCTCAGCCCCATAGTCTCTGGTCTGCCATTTGCTACGGCAAGCATATTGACACCAAAAGTATCCTCAAGACGTGTTTTCTTATAAAGCAGATTCTTGAAGTTCTCGGAATCCGCATCCTTTCGAAGCTCAATGACAATACGAATTCCTTCTTTGGAGGACTGATTCGAAATATCAACGATATCATTGGTAAGCTTAGCATCAATCAAGCCAACTACATCATTTAAAAACTTCGCAATATTGGCTCCAATCATGGTATACGGAATCTCTGTAATAACGATACGATTCTTGCCATTCTTGCCCTTTTCTTCCTCAACCTTACCACGTACCTTAATCTTACCAACGCCGGTCTCATAAATCTCCATAAGTTCATCTTCATTGGTAACAATTCCACCAGTTGGGAAATCAGGACCCTTCAGATATTTCATCAGTTCCTTAGTGGTAATATCATTATTCTTCATGTAAGCTTTTTCAGCTTCTACTACTTCTGCCAGATTATGAGGCGGAATGCTGGTCGCCATACCTACCGCAATACCCTCTGCTCCATTTACCAACAGATTGGGGATTCGAACCGGTAGTACCGATGGCTCTTTCTCCGTCTCGTCAAAATTCGGAATAAAATCGACCACATTCTTGAAGAGAAATACGGTCATCTGTTTCCTTTAAGG
>CAYZUC010000149.1:0-860 GCA_964481705.1 uncultured Lachnospiraceae bacterium | reverse complement strand
CTCCGTATAACGCATGGCAGCTGCTCCATCCCCCTCAATGGAGCCAAAGTTACCGTGTCCATCTACCAGCGGCATTCCCTTTTTAAAATCTTGAGACATCACCACAAGAGAATCATAGATCGAGCTGTCTCCATGCGGATGATATTTACCCATGGTATCTCCAACAATACGGGCACATTTGCGATATGGCTTGTCAAATTTTATTCCAAGCTCATGCATATCATACAAGGTTCTTCTCTGAACCGGCTTCAAACCGTCCCTTACGTCAGGAAGTGCTCTCGCTATAATAACGCTCATTGCATAATCAATATAAGATTTCTGCATAACATCGGAGTACTCGGTTCTGATAATCTGCTCCTCAATTTCTACTTTCTTGCTCATAATTCCTCCAAAACGATATCTTTTTTATACATCAAGTTCTGCATCATTCGCATGTTCATAAATAAAAGCTTTTCTGGGCGGTACTTCATTGCCCATCAGCATCTCGGTCGTAGCAGAAGCCATTCTGGCGTCTTCAATCTCTACTCTTTTCAAGATTCTGGTAGCCGGATCCAATGTAGTCTCCCAAAGCTGCTGGGCATCCATCTCACCTAAACCTTTGTATCTCTGTAATGTAAAAGGAGTTTTGTGTCTTTTTCTATATTGCTCCAGTGCCTTATCATCATAGAGGTACTCCTCTTCTCCACGACTTGGAATCGCCTTATATAAAGGAGGCATCGCCAGATAAACATGTCCCTCAAAAATTAATTCCGGCATAAAACGATAGAACAACGTCATCAAAAGAGTACTGATATGAGCCCCGTCAACATCAGCATCTGCCATAATAATTATTTTGTCATAACGAAGCTTCGTAATATCAA
>CAYZUC010000148.1:0-5203 GCA_964481705.1 uncultured Lachnospiraceae bacterium | reverse complement strand
TTTTGATGTATACCGCATTGGTGATGTCGAGGAAATGGACGAGATTGGTTACGAGGACTGTTTCTTTGGAGACGGTGTCTGCATGATTGAATGGGCAGATTTGGTTTCGGAGATTATTCCGGAAGAAAGTCATAGAATTGAGATTGAGAAGGATTTGGATAAAGGTTTTGATTACCGGAGGATTACACTGAAATGAAGATATTGGCGATAGACAGTTCCGGCTTGGTTGCGTCGGTAGCAGTGGTGGAAGATGACAATTTACTTGCAGAATATACGATAAATTATAAGAAGACTCATTCACAGACATTGATGCCCATGTTAGATGAAGTAGTTCGGATGCTGGAGCTTGATTTGAAGACGATTGATGCCATTGCGGTTGCAGGTGGACCGGGCTCTTTCACGGGATTACGAATTGGATCTGCTACCGTAAAGGGACTGGGACTTGCGTTATGTAAATCGATTGTGAGTGTACCAACTGTGGATGGTCTTGCTTTTAATCTGTTTGGAACAAAGGGTTTGATTTGTCCTATTATGGATGCTAGAAGGAATCAAGTTTATACGGGAATTTATCGATTTGAAAATGGAAAAATGCAGGTGATTAAGCCACAGTGTGCAGTTTCCATTGATGAGATTGTCGAACGGGTAAATGCGTTAGGAGAGATTGTTACTTATCTGGGAGATGGAGTACCGGTTTTTCGTGAGATAATTGATCGGAACAGTACCGTTCCGGTACAATACGCACCTGCACATCTTAATAAGCAGCGTGCATCTGCAATCGGGACGTTAGGGTTGCAGCTATATCTGGATGGAAAGTATACTTCTGCCGGTGATCATGTGCCAGATTATCTTCGCTTATCACAAGCAGAGAGGGAACGACTGGAACAGGAAGCGAGTAAAGAAAAATGATTGCAATTGTCGAGATGACAGAAGAGGATGTCGAGGAAGTAAGCCGGATTGAAGAAGAGACTTTTTCCATGCCCTGGTCCAGAGATGCGTTTCTTGAAATGATTACGTGCGAATACGCTTTTTATATGGTAGCAAAAGAGAATGGAAGGATTTTGGGAACGTGTGGGATACGTAATATGTGCGGAGACGGTGAGATTACCAATGTAGCCGTTCGAAAGAGTGATCGTGGAAGAGGAGTTGGTGAACTTCTTGTCCGTACCTGTATGGAAGAGAGCAAAAGAATCGGAGTGCACTCCTATACTCTGGAGGTCAGAGAGAGCAATCAGGCTGCCATTTGTCTGTATACAAAGCTGGGATTTGTGGCAGAGGGGATTCGTCCGGACTTCTATGACCATCCAAAAGAAGATGCTCTGATTATGTGGAAGAGACAGACAGCTGTGGAGGATGTTACCACTAGGATTTCATAGTCACATTATGTATAATCGTACTGTTAAAGTAGGTTGACATAAAGGAGAAATATATGAAAAAAGAGGATAAAATTTTCTGTAATCGATGTGGAAAAGAAGTGCGTGTAGAGAATGACATTGTGAAGGAAGGTATTTTTTCTGTCCGTTATCCTTTTGGATATTTTTCAAACAAGGATGGTCAGATTCACTCTTTTGATTTGTGCGAAGAATGCTACGATTACGTGACGGGGACCTTTCAGCTTCCGTGCACGGTTGAGGAGAACAAGGAACTGTTATAGAACAGGAGTTAACGAATGTTAGATGTATGTTTATTAGGGTCCGGCGGAATGATGCCTCTGCCATATCGGTGGCTTACTTCACTGATGACAAGATATAACGGAAGCAGTCTATTGATTGATTGTGGTGAAGGCACACAGATTGCCATGAAAGAAAAGGGCTGGAGTCCCAAACCGATTGATGTGCTATGTTTTACGCACTATCATGCGGATCATATTTCAGGACTTCCGGGTTTACTTTTAACTATGGGTAATGCAGAAAGGACGGAGCCTCTCTATATTATAGGTCCCAAAGGATTGGAACGTGTCGTGAGTGCACTGCGAATGATTGCTCCCGAGTTGCCTTTTGAACTGCAGTTTCACGAGCTTAGTGGACCGGAGGAAGAAATCATAATCAATGGATACCGAATTCATGCATTTCGAGTTAATCACAACATAATATGTTATGGCTATACAATCGAGATTGACCGTATCGGAAGATTTCAGGTCGAGAAGGCAAAGACGCTTGGAATACCGCAAAAGATGTGGAATCGACTGCAAAAGGGTGAAACGCTGGAAGAGGATGGACAGGTTTATACACCCGATATGGTTCTTGGTCCTCCCAGAAAGGGAATCAAGTTAACCTACTGTACCGATTCCAGACCAACGGATGATATTATTAAGAACGCAACAGATGCGGATCTGTTCATTTGTGAAGGTATGTATGGCGAGCCGGAGAAAGAGGTAAAGGCGCGTGAATATAAGCATATGACATTTTATGAGGCAGCCAGGATGGCAAAGAAGGCTAATGTACGCGAACTGTGGTTGACACATTATTCGCCGTCACTGGTACGACCAGAAGAGTTTATGCCAAAGGTAAAAGATATTTTCCCTGCTTCCTACCCCGGAAAGGACGGGAAGTCGGTTGAGTTGGATTTTGAAGAGGATTAAAGGTGATGAAGTGAGGATTTTCAGGGAAGGGAGGATATCCGAGTGAAAAAAGCAAACGGAATTCGAGGACTAATCGCTTTTCTTATGATGGGACTTCTGATTGTGGGATACTTTTACTATTTGAATAATCGAACCAACAAACAGACAGAGGAGAAAAAGATCTCTGAGGTGCAGGATGCACTTTTAAGAGATATTGAGACTGATTATCCCCCATCTCCGAAAGAGGTAGTAAAGTATTATGCAGAGCTCACGAAGTGCTTTTATGAAGTAGAGCATTCTGATGATGAAATGAAACAGCTTGGACTACGGGCACGTGAACTATACGATGATGAGTTGAAAGCATCTCAGACTGAGGAGGACTATCTTTCCGATTTGAAGTATGATATTGACGATTACAAATCAAAGGATATGAAGATTTCCAGCTATTCTACTTCTGCCAGTACAGATGTAGAATATAGTACAACGAAACAGGGCGAGATGGCCTCTCTTTATTGTATCTTTACGGTACGCAAGGGATCTGAGATGGATATAGCAAATCAAAAATTTCTGCTTCGCAAGGATCAGGATGGTCATTGGAAAATATTAGGATGGACGGCAGTAGAGGGTAATCAGAATGAATCAGCAGAATAAAGACGTTTACATATTGGCAATTGAGAGCTCGTGTGATGAGACAGCGGCATCTGTAGTGAAAAATGGTCGCGAGGTGCTCTCTAATATTATTTCGTCTCAGATTGAAATACATAAATTGTATGGAGGCGTAGTTCCGGAGATTGCCTCCCGCAAGCATATTGAGAAAGTAAATTATGTAGTAGAAGAGGCTCTCAAGGAAGCACAAATGCAGCTGACAGATATGACAGCGGTAGGAGTAACCTATGGGCCGGGATTGGTGGGCGCGCTTTTAATTGGCGTTTCTGCGGCAAAGGCAATCAGCTATGGTGCAGGCCTTCCACTCATTGGAGTTCACCATATTGAGGGACATATATCAGCAAATTATATTGAGAACAAGGATTTGGAACCTCCGTTTTTGTGTCTCGTGGTTTCCGGAGGACATACCCATTTGGTACGGGTAAAAGACTATGGAGAATATGAGATTCTTGGCAGGACAAGAGACGATGCAGCAGGTGAGGCGTTCGATAAGGTTGCACGTGCGATAGGACTTGGTTATCCAGGTGGTCCCAAAATTGATAAAATCTCGAAAGAGGGAAATTGTGAAGCGATTCATTTTCCAAGAGCTAAAGTAGAAGCGGGAAAATATGATTTTAGCTTTAGCGGTTTGAAATCAGCAGTGCTGAATTATCTAAATTCCTGTGAGATGAAGGGAATTGAAATCAACCGTGCGGATGTTGCAGCTTCTTTTCAGAAGGCAGTTACAGATGTCTTAGTGGGACATGCTATGGAAGCTGTACGAGAATTCGGCACGGATAAATTTGCGATAGCCGGTGGTGTAGCCTCGAATTCCAGTCTTCGCGCTGCGATGGAGGAAGCTTGTAAAAAGGAAGGCGTTGCATTTTACCATCCATCACCGATCCTGTGCACCGATAATGCGGCAATGATTGGTGCAGCTGCTTATTATGAGTATCTGGCAGGAACAAGATCTGGATTGGATTTGAACGCCGTTCCAAATCTCAAATTGGGAGAGCGATAATGGCAAATTGTACAGCGATTATACTGGCAGCAGGAGCCGGTAAAAGGATGAATTCCAATGTTCATAAGCAGTATATCGATATCAAAGGAAAGCCGGTATTGTATTACTCATTAAAAGCCTTTGAAGACAGCCCATTGATACAGCAGGTTGTCTTGGTTACAGGAGGTGGGGAGGAGGAATACTGCAAAAAGGAAATACTAGAGAAGTATCAATTTCGAAAGGTGACAAAAGTAGTTGCAGGCGGAAAAGAGAGGTATCATTCTGTTGCGAATGGTTTGAGTGAAGTGAGCAATACGGATTATATCTTTATTCACGATGGAGCACGGCCTTTTGTGACAGGAGACATTATTGAACGCTGCTACGATGCTGTTTGCAAATATCGTGCCTGCGTGGCAGGAGTTCGCTCCAAAGATACCATTAAGATAGAAGATGGTAATGGCATGGTATCGTCTACCCCTAATCGTAATTGTGTTTGGCAGGTTCAGACACCACAGGTTTTTGAGTATGGACTGATACGGGATGCTTATGAAAAACTACTGGAAAAGGAAGAGCAGCTTCTTGCAGATGGAGTGGCAGTTACAGATGATACAATGGTACTGGAACTCTTTTCGACATGTCCGATTCGACTTGTAGAAGCAGCGTACACGAATATCAAGATTACCACACCTGAGGATTTGGAAATAGCAGAGATTTTTTGCTCTAAAATGTAAAAAAATATATTGACAGCAATATTTTATTTTGCTAGAATGAATTTTGCGCCGACTGATAGGGCGTTCGATTCTTGTAATGAGATTCGACTATTGGAGAGGTATCGAAGTGGTCATAACGAGGCGGTCTTGAAAACCGTTTGTCTTCACGGGCGCATGGGTTCGAATCCCATCCTCTCCGCTTATGTAAAACCACTTATGTGATAATAAGTGGTTTTATTTTTCCAAATGTATTTATTAATTGAAGATATACATATATTCATCCCTGGAGAA
>CAYZUC010000147.1:0-5206 GCA_964481705.1 uncultured Lachnospiraceae bacterium | reverse complement strand
CAGCAGTAACCTGACTTTTCTCATATTAATCTCCCATTTCAACTACAATCATTTACAGACAAACTATATCTATTATAATATCCATAGGAAGGATTGTCCATATAGCAAATTGTAACCCCTGTTCTTTTGCCGGCATATACTGAATCAAACCCTAATCAGGTAATTCATTATGGCTAAAATAATCCTTGATGCCGGTCATGGCGGTTCTGATCCCGGTGCTGTCTATGACGGAAGGCAGGAAAAAGATGATACTCTTGCACTGGTTCTGGCCATCGGCGAAATACTGGCTGAAAACGGGCTTGAAGTCTTCTATACACGAACGGTAGATAAATATGAAAATCCATATGAAAAGGCCGCAGAGGCCAATGCGTCCGGTGGAGACTATTTTGTATCCATTCACAGGAATTCATCGCCCTATCCCAATACCTACTCCGGTGTGGAAACACTGCTGTACTCAGCATACGGCGTTGCCTACGAGCTGGCAGTCAATATCAATGAACAGCTCGAACGTGTCGGCTTTCAGAATCTCGGTGTCAATGAACGTCCCAATCTTGTCGTACTGCGCGACACGGATATGCCGGCCGTTCTTGTTGAAGTCGGATTCATCAATACTGCAAATGATAACTGGCTGTTAGACTCCAACTTTCAGGAAACAGCTATGGCAATCGCTGATGGAATTATGATGACCGTGTGGAGCTACTGAACCACACGGTCATCTGAATCTTTCCATAATATCATTTGTTTATCTTTTCTTTCCCAGTATCTTGACTCTGATATAGCGGTATGTTTCCTTTTCGCCCTTGTCTCTCAGCATCGTCAGGAGTGTTTCAAGCAATGCCTTGGACTCCTTTTCCATAATGATATGCTCTTTCCCCTTCATGTAGTAATTAAGTGGATCCGCATCTGTATACTGTTCGCCATTATAATTCTTACATGCCGCCACTCTGTCCATGAACATCTCTATGATGTATTTCGTCGGCATCTTAGCAGGTACAAAACCTTTTAATTCTGTTGCGCTGTAGTCCATCCAATACTCAAAGTGATGTTTATTGCGCCCTTTATGATGCAGCCAGGCTCCTGAATAGCCCAGTTCTTCTCTCTCTGCATTATTGGGTGAACGATAGCCCTGATAATACCTGGCTCCTGTCCAGAACTCTGCCGGTGAATATTTACTCAGATCATGTACCAGGCCCCGCCAGTACAGACCGACCTGAAAGCATCCTTTTCTGACCAGATGCCGGTGCTTCGTAATCGTCATAAAATGTTTGTATGCTTGCATGCTTTCACTCCTAAATGGAATTATAAGCAAGTCTGTAAGCCGGGTTATGTGCCGCTGTCACAAGGACAGCCGGTGATGATCATCTATCTCGTACTGCTGTTGCCAGCAGTCTCAAGCGACCCACCTGAAAGCACGACGGGCCGCCGTATCGCTTTCTATTCGGTCTTGCTTCGAATGGGGTTTACATATGCCCTGTACGTTACCGCACAGACGGTAGTCTCTTACACTGCCCTTCCACCCTTACCTCGCATAGCAAGCTATGCGGATGGCGGTATATTTCTGTTGCACTATCCTTGGAGTCGCCTCCACCGGACGTTATCCGGCATCCTGCCCTGTGAAGCCCGGACTTTCCTCGTGGCAAAGCCACGCCATCATTTGTCCCACTTAATACTAAATATTTGAATCGAATCATGTCTTATCTTTACACGTTAAAACAACTGCCTCCGACAAACTCGCGAACAATCGAATTTACAGGAAGCTTTTCCGTTGTCACACCAAGGAAATACTCCAGGAATTTGAGCAATCTCTTTGCTTCCTCATATTCCGGTTCATCTTCCCTAATACTGAATAAGAGCGGTTCTGCGAATTGCTTTAATACCGCAAGCTCATAAACAAGTGCAGAATTGAACATTGCATCAGCACTCTCCTGATAAGGAAAAATATTTTCTTCTTCCCCTCTTCGAACAGAACCCCACATAGAAAGTGTTCTCTGTGCCGAAGCTCCTCGTGTACGGAAATCTCTAACCATACGTCGAATCAGTCTGCCATCTGTTGTTGGAATTCTATTATGCTCATCCACATTCAATGTTGTCAAGGCACTTATGTAGATTTTATATTTACTTTCTTTTGGAAGAGAATAAGATAGCTTGTCATTTAACCCATGAATTCCCTCAATTACTAAGATATCATCCGGACCAAGCTGCTTGAAATTACCCTTATATTCTCTTTTTCCTGTCTTAAAGTTAAAGGAAGGAAGCTCTACCCTTTTACCATTTAACAGATCGGTCATATCCTGATTAAACTTCTCGACATCAATGGCACCCAGACACTCAAAGTTCAATTCTCCATTCTCATCCAGAGGGGTGTCCTCACGATTGACAAAATAATCATCAACTCCGATTGGATGCGGTTTCATACCATGTGCTGCCAACTGAATCGATAATCTGTGTGAAAATGTCGTTTTACCGGATGAAGACGGGCCTGCAATCATAACAAACTTCTTACCACCACGGGTAACGATATCATTGGCAATCTCAGAGAGTCTTCCCTCCTGAAGTGCTTCCTGAATCAGAACTGTCTGCTCAAAATCGCCACGACAAATCGTATCATTTAAGTCACCTACCGTATCAATGCCGGCACACTCACACCAGGTAGTTGCATCCTTCATAGTATGAAACAGCTTTGGCATATCAACAAAAGGAGTTACCGTATCCGGATGCTTTCGGTCAGGGAGCTGAAGAATAAATCCCTCATCATACAAATACAGATTGAAATACTTAATATAGCCTGCACTGGGAACCATATAGCCATAATAGTAATCTTCAAATCCTGATAAGCTATAGATATTAACCTTCGAACCTCTACGATAACGGAACAAGCGCTCTTTGTCTACCATTCCATGCTCAGAAAACTTCTTAATGGCATCATCCAAATCATAGGACCTCTTAGCAATAGGAAGGTCGGAATCTACGATTTCCTGCATTCTGTCCTTTACCTGATCCAGAGTGTCCTGATTGAGCTTGAAATCTCCACGATAAGAACAATAATAACCTTTACCAATTGAAAATTCCACCTTTACCCGTTCCAAATGCTCTCTGCCCACAATATCGTAGAGAGATTTGATCATTAAAAGACATGCGCTTCTCTTATATGCCTTATGTCCTGACGTATCCTTTAATGTCTCAAAGGTAATCTTACAATCCTTCTTTACAATTTTGGACAACTCCTGAAGCTTGTAATCAGACTTCGCAAGCACAATTGTTGTATCATAATTCTTTTGAAACTCTCTGGCAATATCAAGATAGGTAGTACCTACCGGATATTCACATTCTTTTCCATCTACTACCAAATGTAATGTTGGTGTCATTTTATTCTCCATTTCTGCGCAATATTTATACAGTTACAAAAGGTGCCTCTGAATCATCAATCATTATTTCCATATCACTCATTTCCCGATGAATATAATCCCTGATATAGGGCATAAAAATCTGTTCCAATCCGAAATGTCCGGCATCTATTACATATAAACCACGTTCAACGGCATCCAGTCCATCGTGATGATCTATATCACCGGTAATCAAAACATCTGCTCCCGCACGAATTGCAGGTTCTATCTCACTCTTTCCGGAGCCTGGCGAAATTGCAGCATACTCCAGCTCTGCATCAAGCGGACCAAACACCCGCACACTTGGAATATGAAACTTGTCTTTGATAAAGGTAGCACATTCCGACAGTGTCATAATCTGGGGAAGCATCCCCACACGACCGAAGCCTTCTTTTGCGATTTCATCCTCATATGTAATGTCAAGTACTTTGCGCTTTTTCAATCCAATCTCATCTGCAGCTGCATCTGCCATTCCCATAACATCAAAATTCGTATGCATAGAATACAGACAAATATCCTCCTGAATCAACTTTAATACCCTTCTCCCAATAAAATGATCGGCGGTAATACTCTTAAGCGGCGAAAAAATCATAGGGTGATGTGTCAGAATCAAATCAGCCTTCCATGCAATTGCTTTTTCAATGACAGATGTCTTAGCATCTAACACAACATAGATTCTCCTGACTTCCTTTTCCTTTCGGCCAACTAATAATCCTACATTATCCCACTTTTCTGCATACATGGATGGTGACAGTTCTTCAAGCTTCTCCATAACCTCAAGACATCTCATACAGCGCCTCCGTGATCAACTGGTTCTTTTTAAGAATTTCTTCTTCCCTAAGCTTCCTTTTTTCAGATAAACCTGTACATTGCTGTAGCTGTTGTAAAATAGAATTGTTTGTTTCTTGTTCCTTAGTTAAAAATTGCAGTAGCACAGGATGCTTGTCACGTAACAGGTATTTTCCATACTGATAATCTATTTCTCTCATGGACTCTTTATTCCCGATATTTTCCGGACTCCATCTCACCTTCATCATAGGATAGAATTTCTCATCCTCCAAAACCATATCCTCGCATAAAATAGAGTAGCCATTGTTCCAGATGCTTCTTCGAAACAATGCAAGCTCAGATTGGGGTTGTAAGATGATTTCCTTCATGGTCGTCAGTATTTCATGGCCCTCTTCCATAATACGAAGCATCAAAGGACCTCCCATTCCCGCAATGACGACCGTATCTGCCTCATTCTCTCTCAGTCCTTGCAATCCATCTGATAATCGAGTCTCTATGTAAGAATCCATATGGTATTCATGAATATGCTGGAGGGCACGATCCAAAGGTCCTTTCTTAACATCCATCGCTATTGCATGAGGGATAATGCCCTCCTGTAGCAGCCAGATGGGAACATATGCATGATCTGTTCCAATATCCGCAACTCGATTCCCTTTTGATACCATTCCTGCAACATGATAAAGTCTCTTTGATAATTCCATAGAATCCTCTAATCCAAATAATCCTTTAATTTACGGCTTCTGCTGGGGTGACGAAGCTTTCTGAGTGCTTTAGCTTCTATCTGTCTGATACGTTCACGAGTAACATTAAACTCTTTTCCTACCTCTTCGAGAGTCCTTGCCCTTCCATCGTCCAGACCAAAGCGAAGGCGTAGAACCTTTTGTTCACGATCAGTTAACGTGCTCAAAACTTCTACCAGCTGTTCCTTTAGCAGAGTAAATGCAGCTGCATCCGCGGGTACCGGTACATTATCGTCCTGAATAAAATCACCCAAGTGGGAATCTTCCTCTTCACCAATAGGCGTCTCTAAGGAA
>CAYZUC010000146.1:0-5400 GCA_964481705.1 uncultured Lachnospiraceae bacterium | reverse complement strand
CTATTCAGCAGCGGCTGATAAGTTAAAGGATCGTAATACGATTTATAAGTTAATCTTTGCGTTATCAACGTTATTTACATTAGGTGTATTTGTGACACAGGGTATCACAAGACCCATCATTCCTTTGGTATTGATTCTGTTATGTGTTGTTAATGCAGGCTACGGCGGAGGATTTAGTAATCTTCCTACTCTGTTGTCTGATCGCTATGGTATGAAGCATGTTAGCCAGATTCATGGATTGGCATTGTCTGCTTGGGCTATGGCAGGTCTTTCTGGTAATCAGTTGAGCGCATATATCGTAAGAAAAACAGGTGAGTTTACCAATGTTTTGATTGTAACTGCTATACTTTACATAGTTGCTTTGCTAATCAGCTTGTTTGTGGTTAAGAAAGTAAAAGACGAATTATAATATAAATGAGGGAGCTCCGGTTTAGCCGGGGCTCTTTTTTATGAATTTATAAGGAGAGAAGTAAAAATGAATCAGGATAATAAAAGAATAACCATAATGAAGGCAGATATTACGACGTTAACAGTTGATGTAATTGTGAATGCAGCAAATACATCACTTCTTGGAGGCGGAGGAGTGGACGGAGCCATTCATCGAGCGGCTGGTCCTGATTTACTTGCAGAGTGTCGGACGCTGCATGGTGCCAAAACAGGAGAAGTAAAATCAACGAAGGGGTATAGACTGCCGGTAAAGAGGATTTATCACACACCGGGACCTATTTGGAGAGGTGGCTGCTTCGGAGAAGCAGACCAGCTGAAAGCTTGCTGGACAAATGCATTAAATCTTGCGAGAGAACAAGAAATGCACTCAATTGCTTTTCCGTCCATCTCGACTGGAGTATATGGTTATCCACTTGCGGAAGCAGCAACCATTGCAATGAGTGCAGTAAAGGAATTCATTAATAGGAATTCAGATTATGATTTGGTAATTATAATTGTCGCATTTGATGATAAGACGAAAGAGGCATACGAGAATGCTCGTGATGTCACAGCATAAGTCATTTATACTTCGAACAACCAGCATTTCATTCGAGTGGTGTTAAAATAGTTGTTTTCCATCAGAGATGTCAATCCCTAATCCCTTGGCACGATTTCCCTGTTGATAGGGATTGATTTTTTCGACAACACCATCGTATTTGAAGAAAGAACCAGAGTTTTTAAACCAGAAGGTCTTTCCCGCCTTTTCGCATTGCTCTCGGAGACGTAATACCCATTCGTAATCACAGGTTCTGGCGGCTCGACCTGATTCACCACCTACGGTAACGTGGTCAATCCCATGAAGATAAGGAGTTAGGTCAATGGCTTCCAAAATTGGTCCACAGGCAACGAAGCGTCGCTTGATTGGATAAGATAAAAAGAGCGGAAGACGATAATCTGCAAGTGCCTGCGTTTCCACGGTACAACCAATATTGATATTATCATAACCATCACCCCAGTCGTCTGGGAGAGATACCAGAAAGCGGTCGATTCTCTTGGTTAAAATCAAGAAATCAATGTCGCTTCTTTCTTTAATCATAGCCCATACATCCTTGCGCCATTCATCTGCCTCCGGGAGAAAGAAATCAGTGGCAAAGCATGTTGCCAAAATCTTATTCCCCTTAATGTTATATTCGCCCTTTTTATTTCGGCGAATAGGCCAGTCAAACTTATCTGTCTTAACAATTGTATTTTGACCATAACGTTTTGCATATGGTCCATAGAAATAACAATTTGCACATCCCTCACTCTTGGGATAGCATCCGGTCCATGGTTCCCAATTCATAGAATCCCCCATTCTAAAGCGTACTCGCTCTTTTTAGTATTATGTTACTGCTTTCATTATAGCTTTCTTTCTATTAAATGGACAAGAATTATCTTACATAGTCTTGCTCTATTTCACAAATAATTGAGTTATGATATAATTTCGTTAAGTGCTATCGAATGGTAAAAATGATTTGGATAAGATTTTGATAGGAAAGAAGGCTGTAATAATGAAGGTAATGGTATATAGCTATCGGGAATTTGACGAGGCTGAATGGTTCACAAAATATGGAGAGGAACTTGGATTGGAATTACGCATTTGTCATGACGCACCTACAATGGAGAATGCAGCGCTTGCCAAGGGGTGTGAGGCTTTAAGTATTATTACATCAAAGATACCTGCAGAACTAGTTGAGAGATTCTATGACCTGGGAATACGTTATATCTCAACAAGGACAATCGGATATGATCATATTGATTTACACAAAGCAAGATCTCTTGGAGTAAAGGTAGGCAATGCCGTTTATGGCCCGAATGGAGTAGCCGATTATGCAATCATGCTGATGCTGATGTGTCTCAGAAAAATGAAGAGGATTATGCAACGTGCAGAGATACAGGACTATTCCTTGTGCGGTATTCAAGGTCGTGAACTCCCGGATTGTACGGTGGGAGTTATAGGTACCGGTCGAATCGGAAGAACTGTAATAAAACATTTATCAGGATTTGGCTGTAAGGTACAAGCATACGATCTTTATGAAAGTGAAGAAGTAAAGCAGTATGCGGATTATGTGAGTCTTAATGCATTATTGGCGACCAGTGACATCATTACATTGCACACGCCTCTTACGGATGATAATTATCACGTGATTAATAAAGAAAGCATTTCACAGATGAGGGATCACGTAATCTTGATAAACACAGCAAGAGGTCCACTAATTGACTCAGAAGCCCTAATGGATGGAATAGAGAGCGGAAAGATTGGTGCTGTAGGATTAGATGTAGTAGAAAACGAATTTGGTATGTATTATTATGATTTGAAATCAGAAGTACTTTCGAATCGTGAACTGGCAGTGCTTCGCAGTTATCCCAATGTAATTGTGACACCACATATGGCATTTTACACAGATAATGCGATTGCATCCATGGTCGAAAATTCACTTCGTAGTTGTAGATGCTTTGCAGATAACACAGAGAATCCATGGGAAGTAAGTTGATAGTAAGCTATGAGTAGAATACTATTTGAAAAAGATTATATAGTGGTGATACCGTCGTATCTGGATGTTAAAATGCATAGACATATGATGTTACATCTATTTATTAATTCTGATGTATGTGAGTTGGAATTGGAGAATAATTGTATTTGTGGCAATTATGTTTTTCTGGAATCAGGGATAAAACATGCGCGTATAAAGAACAACGAGAACAATCTGTTTCTGCTGATTGATACTACAAGTGAGCTTGCAAAAGAAATTCGAAAAAAATATTTGCTAAAGAAGAATTTTGCCACTATAAGTAGGAAACCTGTAATGCCTCAGTATTTGATGAATAGGAAGGATGATGAGATCATTTCTCTAATAGAACAACAACTGATCGACTTAGGACTCCGAAAGGATGCTCCTTTCGAGATGGATGAGAGAATAGTAGAACTGATTGATTATATCAAAGTACATGATATATCTGAAACTGTAGTACCGGAATTAGCAAAACTGGTTTCTCTTTCGACAAGTCGTCTGACACACTTATTTCGAGAGCAGACGGGAGTAAGCCTGAAGAATTATCTGCTCCTATCAAAACTAAAGGCGGCTTATGCATGTGTAATAAGGGGAGACAGTATTACAGATGCTGCGATTAAAAATGGTTTCTCAGACTCAGCCCATTTGGCTGCTGCTTGTAAAAAGCTAACCGGAATCTCAATGAGCATGGTTTTAAAGTAAATAGCTGATTTTTAAAAGTAATTCCACATGATTTCTGTTACGCTTACAAAAGAAAGCGAGGTAGAAATCTATGTGGAATTTCAATTTTGAATTTGGTCTTACGAGTGGATGGTGGTTTCTTTTTCTCTTTATTTTTTTCAATCTAATCCTAATGAAGTGTTTTCCGAAACACTATAGGATGCGAATCCTGCAGCTTCCGGACTTTTCAAAAGGGAAACTATTGGGATTAGCTTATGCAATCTGTCTGAACGGAACATTGATTCTATCAATATTTGTTCAGATAAAATGGAACACGGTGTGGTTTCTCATTGGTGTGACGATTTTTGTATTGTCAGCAGCTTTATTTATCGATGCATTGTTCCATTATGCGCATACAAATCCAGAGTTTCCGGTCACAACAGGAGTCTACCGATACACAAGGAATCCACAACAAATCTTTGCAGCTACCATGTGGATTGGAGTAGGAGTAGCCACCACCTCCTGTGTAATGATTGCTTTGTGTATTTTACAACTGCTTTTGGCATATCCAACTTTTCGTGCTCAGGAAAAGTTCTGCTTGGAACGCTATGGAAATGCGTATAAGCAGTATATGGATGAGACCGGAATGTACTTTGGAAGAAGAAAAAGAGAGTGACAAATAGGTATACTTACAGATACTTCTTAAGTAACGCAAAAGCTTCCTCTACACTCTTGGCCTTTTCTGTAGACTCACCAGTTTCTTTTTCGGCAGCCATTAACTTAGTCAATGCCTGTCCGGAACGCTCAGAACCATATTCGCGAATAAATAGAGCCGCAGCCTTTGCAGAATACTCATTCTCAACGCTGTAATAGCCCTTGTTACATTGATCCAAGTCATCACATTGATAACAGCCTTCCAGACCACGCTCTGCTGCACAGGAGACGTTAGGACACACGTCGTTTTCAAAAAGCGTACCATAGGAACAGCAGTTATAATTACTGCGGCATCCTCCGCACCATTCTCCAAAAGAGCAGTGATTACAACTAAATCCGCAAACGGCTAATGGATTCAGCCCTTTACGAGCCTGTGCAACCAGTTCTGTCTTAATTCTCTTACAATTCTCAATACGTGCACCATTGTCTCCCTGTTCAGCGTCATACGAATACTTTTTCAAAAGATCACAAGGAAAATCAGCACATTCTCCACAGAAACGCCTGTTCTTGGACTTCGCACATTCTGCGACATCACATTTTCCGTGAAATGGCTTTCCTTCTGTTGCGATGCATCCTCCACAATTCATTTTCTCTCTGTACTCACAGCTTTCGCAAGATAAGCCACAGTATGTATCAAATTTTGTACTCATCATTCGTACCTCCTATATTTTTAGCTATTATACCAAACATACGTTCTGCCGTCTACAATTTTTTATAGATTTATTTGTAATTCCATATAAAAATTTGTAATGTTTTAATATGAATATAGAAATACATTGAGAAAAAAACAGACAACACTCCAATGGGGATAAGACGAAAATATGGATTTTAGTAAAGTAGAGGAATGTTGGTTCAGAAGTAGGAAAGAGCGTGTAAAGAATTCTGTATGTGGCTTCAAGAAATTGAATCTGAACTAATCGCAATCAATATTATGCTTATGTATTTACAAATGAAAATTCATATTATACAATTGATATCGGAAAAGCAAACAGACTTTCCGATTCCTATTTTAATCTATGACAGGATTCAATTCCTGCTTCAGGCGAAT
>CAYZUC010000145.1:0-5465 GCA_964481705.1 uncultured Lachnospiraceae bacterium | reverse complement strand
TTTTCTGTTGAAGCACCAATTATCTGAAAAACAATTGTTATTGTTCCCTTTTCTTTATCATAATCGCAAATGGTAAGAGGAATTCTCTCTCCCTTATCATCCATCTTAACAATCACAAATTGTCCGGGCTGACAATGACTGGCAACTCTCGGAGCTTCTACTTCCATCAGATAGACATTATCCGACATTTTTTTATCTTTGATAATTTTATACATACTGATCTCCTTACTACACCCCAAGGGGCTTATTTGATGTAAATACACAATAGTATTATAATAATTCAATTGTAGAAAAAAGGCAAGAGTTATTGTAAATACATGATTGATAAGTTATAATTAGGTATCAAAATAAACTCGATTGGAGTGACGAAAGTGCAATTATTAAAAGATAAGATTTTGTCAGAAGGTAGTGCTGTTAACGAAGATATTTTAAAGGTTGACAGTTTTGTAAATCATCAGGTTGATCCAAGCTTAATGGAAGAAATCGGAAAGGAATTCGCAAGATATTTTGAAGGCAGAGGGATTACAAAGGTAGTTACCATTGAGAGTTCCGGTATCGCACCAGCTTTATTTACAGCTAAGGAGTTAGGAGTACCTATGGTAATATTCAAAAAACAGCCATCTAAGGTATTAAATGATGATCTTTACCAGACTATAGTTACATCATTTACGAAGGGAACCTCCTATGAATTGACACTTTCTAAAAAGTTCATTCACGATAACGACCATGTATTGATTATTGATGACTTTCTTGCAAATGGGGAAGCTGCAACAGGCGCTATTCGATTGCTAAGAATGGCACATGCTACAATCGCAGGTGTTGGAGTAATGATTGAGAAATCCTTCCAGCCGGGACGAGAAAAGCTGATAGAAAATGGAATTGATGTATATTCTTTGGCACGCATTAAAAAATTGGGAACTGACTTTATCTCTTTTATTGAAGAGTAGCCATCATGTAATGAAACGTATATAATAATAGAAAAAGCAGGTGCATCGCACCTGCTTTCTTTATGTATTGGAATTAATCAACGTTGATTGCTTTACCGTCTTTTAATGCTGCATATCTTGCTGCCCATCTAGCTGCTTCTTCTGCTTTGATAGCTGCGATTCTGCTAGCTTCTGCGGACTGACCAATAGAAACATTGCCAAGTCTTGCCTGCTGAAGCTGAACTGCTAAAGCTGCATTTGCATCCTGAGCTGCTTTGAAAGCTGCCTGTGCATTTGCCACATTAGCTACTCTACCAGCCTGAAGCTCTGCTGCTAAAGCTGCGTTTGCTGCCTGAGCTGCCTGTAAAGCTGCCTGTGCAGTTGCTACATTAGCTACTCTGCCAGCCTGAAGCTCAGCCGCCAAAGCTGCGTTTGCTTCCTGTACGGATTTCAAAGCTGCCTGAAGAGTTGCAACATTTGCTGCTCTTCCTGCCTGAAGTTCTACTGCCAAAGCTGCATTTGCTGCCTGTGTTGCCTGTAAAGCTGCCTGTGCATTTGATACATTAGCGATTCTGGATGCTTCCAATGAAGCTGCTAAAGTTTTATTTGCTTCCTGAGCTGCTGATAAAGCTGTCTGACCAGCCTGTACATTAGCAAGTCTAGCTGCCTGTTCTGCCGCTGCCTGTGCTTTGATTGCTTCTTCTCTCTGAGCTGCTGCGTCTTTAGCTGCCTTTACAACAGCTTCTCTAGCTGCCTGTTCTGCAGCTGCCTGAGCTAAAACCTCTTCTCTTGTCTGAGCACTAACACTCTGGACACCAAATACGCCACAAACCATTGCTGCGCAAAGAACAACTCCTGTAAGTTTTTTGATAAATGTTTTTTTCATTTTTTCTCCCATCTGTGCACCCTTATTATGCACTTGTAAATTTTCTCTCATTAATAGTTACAGAGCGAATCAACGTAATTATAACAATAAAACAAAAAATTGTAAACACTATTTAAAAATTTTCAAACAGAAAATTGTCTTCAGAATCCCGAACAACTCGATATAGATTACAATTATACGCATCAACGGCATAGTAATTACCGGTTTCTGTCTTGTTCCCTTTACCATCATCATAAAATTCCTGAATCATGTAACAGATACGTCCATGCATATCGGATGCTGAATTACATAGATAAGTATTTTTTCCTTCTTTTTCAGGAAGGGAACCATCCACAGATAAAAGTTTCCCGGTAGCCGTAAGGGAAGCAATTACAAAATTTGCTGCCTCTTCATTTGTACATTGTCCTATAAAAGTAAGTACATAATCAGCATTAATCACATCACTCATTAAGCCGTCATTGGATCTGGCTATGAACTTAAAATGACTGTCACCAATCGGCATTGGAATTCTTCCGGTATATTTCTTTGAATTCTCTGTTGGTGTAGTTCCATCTGTGGTATAAAAGACTTCACAATCCTCAGGTGCGGTGATGATAATGTCTTCTGGTGAAATAAAACCACCGCTGCTCGGTGTAATGATTGGCGCGTCTGGTTTTAAAACATCAATTTCAAAAATTTTCGATATGGAATCACTGATAATTCCCTTTTCATTCACAAAAATCGCACGAACGATATTTTTACCCTTTCCAAGTTCGATCGGTTCCGTGTAGGGAATACTATCCTTGGTCGGTTCACTTCCATCTAATGTGTAAAATATTGTTCCCTCGTTATCTGTCATTAGTTTCAGGTCAATTGTATGTTGATAGGTTCCCTCTTCTTCACTGAATTTTGGCGGTAATGCTATGAAACCCTTATGCGATTCGTAAATAGCCGTATTTTTGCAATTCACCAGAAGCTTGTTAATATTGGTATAATCACCTTTCTCTTCATAAATAGAAATAATGCTGTTATAGGCATCCGTATCAGATTCGTCCATATCAATTACTTCATATAGTCTACGAAGTGCGGCATCGTTGTTACCCAACATACGATAGGCATTTGCCTCTTCCATTCGAGCTTCTTTTTTATCAGGGTCTCTTTTGATAGCCTTCTCAAATTCTGCAATTGCTTTTTCGAATTTACCTTCCTTTGCGTAGGTTACCCCACGATTGAAATAGGTAGAATACTTTGTGCTTTGGTAGATTACAATAACGGATATTAAAAATGCAATTGTTATAATAGAAGTAATTATAATCTTTGCCAATTTCTTTTTGCTTTCTTTGCTGTCAGCCACGTTTTCAGAGACCATTTCCAGAGTGTCTTCTTCCGGTGTCAGGACATCCTCTACCAATGCAGATAGGGTTTCATCAATTCGCTCTTCTATTTCAGGCTCGAAATTCGGAACAAATTGTATGGAACCACCACATTTTTCGCAATATACACATCCCTCTTTGATTTCTGCTCCACACTTTGGACAAACCATTTTTTTTCCTCGAACTGTTAGAATAAACCAGTTATCCTTCCGTTGTCGTCAACATCAATTCCATAAGCTGCAGGCTCTTTTGAAAGTCCAGGCATAGTCATAATATCACCGGTAAGTACTACTACAAATCCAGCGCCTGCACTTACATAGGCATCTCTTACCTGAAGCGTATAACCCTCCGGCCTTCCAAGAAGGGAAGGATCATCAGATAAGGAATATTGTGTCTTAGCCATACAAACAGGAAGATTACCAAATCCATAATCCGTGATTTTTGCAAGTGACTTCCGTGCTTCAGATGATATGGATACTACAGCGGCTCCATAGATCTCTTTTGCGACAATATTTATTTTTTCTTCTAGAGAAATATCGTCTTTATATAGTACATGAAAATGACTCTCTTTTGTTTCTAACGTATTCATAACTGTTTTTGCTAATGCAATTCCACCTTCGCCACCCTTTTCCCAAACTTCAGAAAGTGCGAATTCACATCCACGCTTTTGGCAGAAATCTCTTACATATTCCGTTTCTGCGTCCGTATCAGATACAAATGCATTGAGTGTAACGATAACAGGGACATCATATTTCTGTAAATTCTCAATATGCTTTTCCAAATTAACAATTCCACGCTTTAGAGCATCTAAATCTTCTTTGGAAAGCTGGTCTTTTGAAATCCCACCATTATATTTGAGCGCTCGTATGGTTGCAACAAGTACAACTGCATCCGGCTTAAGTCCTGAAGTACGACACTTGATATCGAAAAATTTCTCTGCTCCCAAATCAGCACCAAATCCTGCCTCTGTAACAACATAATCAGCCATTTTAAGAGCTGTTTTTGTGGCAATTACAGAGTTGCAACCATGTGCAATATTAGCAAAAGGTCCTCCGTGTACCAAAGCCGGAGTATGCTCCAACGTTTGAATCAGATTTGGCTTCATGGCATCTTTCAGGAGTGCCGTCATAGCACCGACTGCTTTGATATCCTTGGCTGTTACCGGTTCTCCATCCAGATTATAGGCTACCACCATTTTTGAAAGACGTTCTTTTAAATCAGAAATATCATTTGAAAGACATAAAATTGCCATTATTTCGGAGGCTACTGTAATGACAAAATGATCCTCACGTACGAATCCGTCTGTTTTCTTTCCCATACCAACTACAATGTTACGTAACACACGATCATTAATATCAAGGCATCTCTTAAAGACGATTTGTCTGGTATCAATACGACATGTGTTCCCTTGTTGAATGTGATTATCCAGCAGTGCTGCGCATAGGTTGTTCGCGGATGTAATTGCATGAAAATCACCTGTAAAATGAAGATTAAGATCCTCCATCGGAACCACCTGTGAATAACCGCCACCTGCAGCACCGCCTTTGATTCCAAAGCAAGGACCAAGAGATGGTTCACGAAGTGCGATAATAGCACGCTTATTCAATTTCCCAAAAGCCTGACCAAGACCTACAGTAACTGTTGTTTTACCCTCTCCGGCAGGTGTCGGATTGATAGCTGTCATTAAAATCAGCTTTCCATCAGGATTCGACTGAATACTCTTACGATATTCATCCGATATCTTTGCTTTGTATTTGCCGTAAAACTCCAAATCATCTTCATTTATCCCGAGCTTGGCGGCAATCTCTTTTATGGGAAGTAACGTAGCATTCTGTGCTATTGTAATGTCTGAATTCATAAATAATCTCCTCTATAAGTACTCTTCTATGTATTGTTCAAATTGTTCTTCACTCATCAAAACTTTTCTTGGTTTTGTACCCTCTTCTTCGCCAACTACTCCGGCATCCGCAAGCTGATCCATAATTCTGGCGGCACGATTAAATCCAATCTTAAAGACTCTTTGAAGCATTCCTATGGATGCTTTATCTTTTTCTATGATAAACTTGGCGGCATCTACGAAGTATTGATCCCGTTCATTCAAGGAATCCTGACTATCACCACTTCCGGAGGAAGTACCAATCTGCGTGTTTGAAATCTTCTCTTCTACCTGAGAATCGTAGCTTGGTCCATCTGTCTGATGTGTAAGGAAATCAACGACATTTTGAACCTCGTTATCAGAAATGAATGCTCCCTGGATACGAGTTGGTTTTGTATAGCCTTGAGGGTAAAACAACATATCAC
>CAYZUC010000144.1:0-5500 GCA_964481705.1 uncultured Lachnospiraceae bacterium | reverse complement strand
GTGAAGAAGAATTTCTGCATTTATATAATAATTTTGATTGGCTGATAACAGACATTCGTGAGCGTCATTTTGAACCAGAGATTATCTTTGACCATGGCACTCCTGTAGAATTTTCTGCTCTCCCACTCTCGCAATATAATGACCTGGAATCGGTTAAGTACGATACTCTTTCCGAGTTATTGGAGCAATACTATGCAAAGAAGAACGAGGTCACAAGAATCCGTCAGCGTTCTGTCGATTTGCGTAAAATCGTTACAACTGCCTTGGAACGCAACACAAAGAAATATGATTTACAGGTAAAACAATTGAAGGATACGGAAAAAAAGGATAAATTCAGAGTTTACGGTGAGTTGATTAATACCTACGGTTATCATGTCGAGGAGGGATCCAAGTCCTTTGAGGCCCTCAATTACTACTCGGGTGAAACTATCACAATCCCATTGGATCCTCTTATGACACCAGCCGATAATGCAAAGAAGTATTTTGAAAAGTATCAGAAATTAAAAAGGACAGAGGAAGCAGTACGTACACTGGTTACCCAAACTCGTGAAGAGATTGACCATCTGGAATCTATCAGTACAGCACTGGATATAGCACTTCTCGAAGAGGATTTGGTTCAAATCAAGGAAGAGCTTGTTGAGAGTGGATATATACGTAGGAAAAGCGGCACCAAAAGGCTACGCATTACCAGTAGGCCTTTTCACTATATCTCTTCCGATGGTTTTGACATCTATGTAGGGAAAAACAACTTCCAAAACGATGAACTTACCTTTAAGTTTGCAGTAGGGAATGATTGGTGGTTCCATGCAAAAAAGATGCCTGGTTCCCACGTCATCGTTAAATCCGGCGGAAAAGAACTTCCAAACACCACCTTCGAAGAGGCCGCCAGACTTGCCGCTCATTATTCAAAAGGATGCGGTACAGATAAAATCGAAATTGATTACACCGAGAAAAAGAACGTTAAAAAGCCCGGTGGTGGAAAACCGGGCTTTGTCGTATACTACACCAATTACTCTATGACGATTGATTCTGATATCTCTGGAATCCGTCTTGCACCAGATCGTTAAATTCTGGAATAGCCATAACCATTCGCCATTGCATCGATCGGGACTCCTTCTTTACAAAGAGCACACTGTGATGGCGAATATGTCTTATAATCCGGTATATCTGCAGTAGAGAAAAGTGCCTTGATTGGAATATCTCCAATTTTATTAGCTGCTGAAAAAATAGCACTGACTCCAGAAATCTTACCTCCGTAATACTGTATTGCTTCGTAAGCACGACCAACTGTCTTACCAGTCGTTGCTGTTGCTGATAAAATCAGAACATTCTTTTCTTTAATCATTGGGACAATATTCTCACGGAAGATAATCTGTCCTGTCATGTCAAATTCCGGTGAAACGATGTAAATCGTCTTATGTGCATTCATGGAAAGTACTCCAACCTTCGCAAGTTCCTGCGCCAGATATGCTCCAACCACTTCGCAATGCTCCATACAGACAATCGTATCCACAATTGTGTTGGACGAATACATATCGCCAATCGCAACACCCACTGCGGTTGCTTCGCTTCTTCTGGATTTCAGCATTGTCATATCAATATAATAATTGACATGAGAACTTGGTGTTACAAAATGTCCCGGTATCGCCCTTAAAATAATCTCGGGATAGTCTTTTGAAACGATTTTCTTTACTTCCTGCATAATACCCTCCATTCTTGCGTCTGAAAGATTTATCTTTCCTACGCACCCCTTCTGCATTGTTATGGTAACATCCAGTCATACATCTCCGTATATTTATTAGCCGAAGCCTGCCATGAGTAATCACTTGCCATTCCACGATCAATGATTTTATTCCATTCCCGCTTCCGATCCTGGTAAATCCTTTTCGCGTAACGAATCGTAGCAAGCATCTCATGCGCATTATAATTTACAAAGCTGAAACCGGTTCCGGTACTCTCGTACTCATTGTAAGGCTCAACCGTGTCCTTCAAACCACCGGTCTCGCGAACAATAGGAACCGTGCCATAGCGTAGACTCATCAACTGACTCAATCCACAAGGCTCGAACAGCGACGGCATCAAAAACGCATCACAGGCGCCATAAATCTTGTGGGAAAGCGCTTCTGAATAAAAGATATTCGCTGCTACTTTATCATTGTATTTCCAGTCAAAATGACGGAACATATTCTCATATTTTTCTTCTCCTGTGCCAAGTACAACAATCTGAACATCCTCCTGACACAATTCATCCATTACATAAGCAATTAAATCCAGACCTTTCTGGTCTGTCAGGCGAGAAACGATACCGATCATAAACTTATGATCGTCACGAGTCAGATTCATCTCTTCCTGCATCAGGCGCTTATTCTTGATTTTCTCTTTACGAAAGTTTTTGGCATTATAATGAAATTCCAGATATGGGTCTGTCTGGGGATTGTATTCCTCATAATCAATTCCATTCACAATTCCACGTAAATCATTGGTTCTGGCATTTAATAAACCATCTAACCGTTCTCCGTAGAATGGCATCTTAATCTCTTCTGCATACGTCTTGCTAACTGTAGTTATGGCATCCGCAAATACCAGTCCCCCTTTTAGCATGTTGGCGTCTTTATATGCCTCCAGCTTATCTGACGTAAAAAAGTATTTCGGTAATCCGGATATATGATGAATCGTGTCTACATCCCAAGTACCTTGAAACTTTAGATTATGAATCGTCATAATTGATTTGATGTTGTGAAAGAAATCGCCTTCACGAAAGCTATCCTTCAGGTAGACAGGAATCAAACCGGTCTGCCAATCATGGCAATGAATAATGTCCGGCTGAAAACCAATCAATGGCAGTGCTGATAATGCTGCTTTATCAAAAAAGATAAATTTTTCAATATCTTCACGAATATTTCCGTAGGGCTTTGACCCACCAAAGTAAAATTCATTGTCGATAAAGTAAAAGGTAACTCCTTGATATTCTGTACTTAAGATACCTACGTACTGACTTTTAAAATTGAAATCCATATAAAAATGGGTTACATATTTCATGAGATCCTTGTGTTCCTGTCCCATACACATATACTTAGGCATGATGACACGTACATCAAAGTATTTCTTGTCAAAGCACTTCGGAAGTGAACCCACCACATCTGCTAATCCACCTGTTTTAATAAAGGGTACCCCTTCAGATGCGGCAAACAGGATTTTCTTCATAAAATACCTCCGCTAGATTAATTTCGGTAACGTTTTCTTACCTCTAATTATACATCATCGCGACTTTTATGAAAAGGATTATCTTCTCAGTTTGTATTCGATTCGTATCTTATCCGCAATCAATGCAATAAACTCAGAATTGGTCGGTTTTCCTTTTCCCATGTTGATGGTATATCCAAATAAAGCATCAATAGTGTCCATTTTTCCGCGACTCCATGCAACCTCTATGGCATGGCGGATAGCACGTTCCACACGACTTGGAGTCGTCTGATATTTCTTTGCTATCGTGGGATACAGAATCTTGGTTATGGAATTTAGCATTTCCATATCCTCCACAGACATCATAATTGCATCACGAAGATATTGGTAACCTTTTATGTGCGCTGGTACTCCGATTTCATGTATGATATCTGTAACATCACTTTCCAGATTTCTCTCCGGCAATTGCATGGAATGTACTTCTCGTGTATCAATATTCATGGGACACTCTTCGATTGTTGACAGATTTTTCATTTTCTGACGTAATCCCTCTGGATCAAACGGTCGAATCATAAAATACATTTCCATTCGTTCATCCGACTTCACAATGTCGTTAATTACCTCCAGCATTCTTTTGTTGTCATCAAAAACCGCTACATTCATTTTTTCCATTCTTTTCTCCTCACAATTTCCATTATTTCCCTAAAGGCTACCTTAATAATTTATTATCCTTCTCCGAAAATTGCAAGAGTAACTTATCGCGCTATTCCGACTGTTCCAACATGCTTTCGATAAAAATTCCGAAACCCTTTGTAGGATCCTGTATAAAGACATGCGTAACCGCACCTATTATTTTGCCATTTTGAAGAATCGGACTGCCACTCAATCCTTGTACAATTCCTCCTGTTTTCGCCAGCAAATCCGGATCTGTTACATAAAAAATAATTCCCTTGTTGATACTCTGTGGCGTGTAATCGACCTGTTCAATCCATATTTTGTATTCTTTTGTCTCTCCATCCACAGAACAAAGAATGGATGCATCTCCTCTTTTCATATCTTGCTTGAGTCCAATTGGCAGCTTTCGGTAAAATACTTTATTACTTAGCTTCTCATTCCCAACGCCAAAAATTCCACCTTGGGAGTTAATATCAATTTTTCCCAAAATATTGTCTTCCTTGTAATCAATTACTCCTGTCAGTTCTCCAGGATCTCCTTTTTCGCCTTTCGTAATAGACAGAATTTTTGTATCATACAGGGTTCCATTGTATACTTCCATGATATTTGAGGTGTCTACATCATTTACCCCATGACCAAGTGCCCCAAATTCACCATTATCCCTCAGGAAAGTGAGGGTTCCGATTCCCTGTGTGTTATCGCGCACCCATATTCCAAGCTTATACTCCCCTGCCGCTGTCTCTACTGTATGCATTCTCACACGAATCATTTCCTGATTTCTTCGGATGGTAAAAGTAATGCTTCGTTCACCGATTTCATTTAACCTTTCCATCAATTCTTCTTTATCTCGAATCTCCATGTCATTTACTGCTGTAATATAATCTCCGGACTGGAGAAGATATTTTGCAGGCTCACTCGTCATTCCATCGATTCCTGTTACCTCACCTGTTCCTACCACCAGGACACCATTTGTATTCATATAGATTCCGACTGGAATCCCCGCTGGTTGAAGCTTTTCTCCCTTAATAACAGCTACTTCGACGGTTTTCAAGGGAATCATCCCAAACAAACGACATTTCATCTGATAATGATTTTCCTCGCCAGAATTTACAGTTGTTACTCTTCCAAAGTTCATGTGAATCTTTTCCTTTGGTATCCTGGTATCTCCAATCTCCCCTGTAACCGGAACAGCAAGATTTAATTTTTGTTCTTTACCACTGATCAGATTCAATCGTTCCGGTACTCTTTCGCTTGCATCGTAATAAATAAACAAGAAAAGGATGCACAGGAACATGCCTGTACACCCAATTAAGATGTTTCGATATATCTTTATTCTTCGATTCATTTTACCACATCCTTTTTCATAGTATGTGGCATTTCTCAATTTCTAAACCCGATTTCTCTTTGCCAATTCTTTCATTTCACGCGCATTTTCCCTTACCGTATCTGTAATCTCAGCACCACCAAGAATCCTTGATAGCTCGTCAATCATCTCCTCCGGCTCAAGCTCACTCACAGCAGTTTTTGTCTTACCACCTGCTGTAGATTTGCAAATCAGAAAATGATGATCTGCCTGTGCTGCGATTTGTGGTAAATGTGTAATACATATAACCTGATGATTGTTCGAGAGCTCCTCCAGCTT
>CAYZUC010000143.1:0-5545 GCA_964481705.1 uncultured Lachnospiraceae bacterium | reverse complement strand
TGAAGTCAAAAGCTTACAGACGATAGGCAAGATTGGAGATCAATATGACAAAGGAAACAGATAGAAACACCTATGTATTGGGAGCAGACAGCATGGGCGAGGTAAAAATAGCAGATGAGGTGGTAGCGATTATTGCCGGATATGCAGCGACTGAGGTAGAAGGTGTATCTGCGATGGCAGGTAATATTACAAATGAACTTATGAGCAAGGTTGGCGTGAAGAATTTGAGCAAGGGCGTTAAGGTTATGGTCGAGGAAGGCATTGTACGTGTAGATCTTGCAATCATGGTGGCATATGGCTATAGCATTCCTACGGTTAGTCAGAAGGTTCAGGATAAAGTGAAAGCCTCCATTGAAAATATGACAGGTCTGGAAGTATCTGATGTTAATATCAGAATTGCCGGAGTAGATATGGAAAAACATTGAGATAATAGGAATAGGAGCGAGTGATGAATCGCAGTAAGTTGAGAGAACACATTTTTATTCTGACTTTTCGGATTGAGTTTAATTCAATAGAGGAAATGCCGGAGCAGATTCAGTTGTATTTTCAGGATATGGAACAACCGACTGAGGAAAAAGACGAAGAGATGATTACCGGAAAATTTCGTAAGGTATTGGACAAAATACCGGAGATCGACGAGATGATTAACGAGAAATCAGAAGGTTGGAATACGGAACGTATGGGAAAGGTCGAATTGGCATTGATTCGACTGGCTGTATTCGAGATGAAGTTTGATGATGATATTCCGACCGGAGTAGCAATTAATGAGGCTGTTACATTAGCTAAGAAGTATGGACAGGATGAATCCGGTGCCTTTGTAAACGGAGTATTGGCGAAGCTTGTTTAGTTTTTCATAAAGAAACGCTTCGGGATGGATGACTAGTATGACGGTTTATAGTGTAGGACAGGTAAATTCATATATCCGGGGACTGCTGGAACAGGACGTATCTTTACGGGCGATTCATATCAAGGGAGAGCTCTCTAACGTAAAGTACCATTCTTCCGGACATATTTATTTTACTTTGAAGGACAAGCGGGGTTCTATGGCAGGAGTCATGTTTGCCGGTAATCGGAGTGGACTTACCTTTCGTATGCAGGAAGGGCAGCAGGTTGTTGTTGGTGGTTCCGTCAATGTGTATGAACGCGATGGAAAATATCAAATTTATGCAACTGACATTGTTCTGGAAGGTGTTGGACAGCTATATGAGCGCTACGAGAAGCTTCGTTTAGAACTATCTGAGATGGGAATGTTTGATGAAAGCTATAAACAGCCAATTCCGAGGTACGTTCAGACGTTAGGAGTTGTTACTGCTCCGACTGGAGCCGCGGTTCAGGATATTATCAATATTGCGAAGCGTCGTAATCCATATATTCAGATTATTTTATATCCGGCTCTCGTACAGGGAGAGGGTTCTCAGGAAAGCATTGTAAATGGTATTCGTGCATTGGACGAGCGTGGAGTGGATGTGATAATTGTTGGACGAGGCGGAGGCTCTATCGAGGATTTGTGGTCGTTTAATGAAGAGACAGTTGCCAGAGCTATTTTTGATTGCAGGACTCCAATTATTTCTGCAGTTGGGCATGAAACGGATACGACAATTGCAGACTGGGTAGCAGATTTACGTGCACCGACTCCATCAGCGGCAGCTGAGCTGGCAGCTTTTTCGTACGGGGATTTCAGTCAGAAGCTATTGGAATATCGAAATCATTTGAATTATAGGATGCAGCAGGAAATCCTGCTTTATCGTGAGATTATAGAAAAACAGAGCATGAGATTGGAGCACCTAAGCCCACGAAATCAGATTCGTGAACGCAGGCAGCAGCTCATGGAGCTTGATCATCATATGAATCAGGCAATGACAGATAAGATAACTCAGAAACGCCATAGACTGGCGCTCTATATTGAGAAAATGAACGGTTTGTCTCCGTTGCAAAAGCTGAATCAAGGCTTTTCTATGGTGGAAGGACCGGATGGTAGAACGGTAACCGATATCAGACAGGTAAGTAAGTCCGACAAAATCCGGATTCACGTGCAAAATGGAGAGATTTTGGCACAGGTATTGGAGACGAAGGGAGTGGAGCGGTAATGGCGTCAAAGAAAGAACTATCCAAGGGATTATCAATTGAAGAAGCATTTGATCAGATTGACGAATCCATATCGAAGCTTGAGAATGAGAATATCTCTTTAGAGGAATCCTTTCAGGTATATCAGGAAGGAATGAAACTCCTGAAGTCCTGTAATGAACAAATTGATCAAGTTGAAAAGCAGGTAATGATTATCAACGGAAAAGGGGATTTGGATGAATTTTAAGGATGAATTTGAACAACGACTGGTAGAAACAGAGCAGATTATTGATAAATATCTTCCAAAAGAAGAAGGCGAGCAGAAGACCGTTATGGAGGCGATGAACTACAGCATTCTTTCCGGTGGAAAAAGGCTTCGCCCTATTTTTATGTATGAGACCTATCGTACATTTGGAGGAAAGGGAACTGTCGTGGAACCATTTATGGCGGCCATTGAGATGATTCATACGTATTCCTTGATACATGATGATTTGCCAGCTATGGATAATGACGAGCTGCGCAGAGGACGTAAAACAACACATGTTATCTATGGAGAAGCAATGGGGATTCTCGCAGGAGATGCTCTTTTAAATTATGCATTTGAGACAGCACTGAAGGCATTTGATATCGAACCGAATAATCCCGGTATTCCGGAGGCACTCAAGATACTTGCAGGAAAAGCAGGTATTTATGGTATGCTTGGAGGTCAGGTCATAGATGTAGAAGCAGAAAAGTGGAATCGCCGCCTGGAATTAGATGGAATCATGAGGATACATGAGTTAAAAACAGGTGCTTTGATTCAGAGTGCTATGATGATTGGTGCAGTATTGGCTGGTGCAAATAAAGAAGAGGTCGAGAAAATCGCCATGGCAGCTCTTTACATTGGAGTAGCATTCCAGATACAGGATGATATTTTGGATGTAGAGGGAGACGAAGAGGTTCTTGGAAAACCAATTGGCTCTGATCTGAAGAATGAGAAGATTACATATGTATCCATAAAAGGTATTCAGAAGTCGAAAGAGGATGTAAAGAAGGTTTCAGAAGACGCGATGAAGATTATTAAGAGGCTTTCGGAACAGAATCCATTTCTTATAGAACTTGTAAATTCGCTGATTAATCGCGAGAAATAGAGGTTGTCACAATGATACTAGATAAAATTAACCAGGCAAATGACATAAAAAAGGTTCGACCCGAGGAGTACGAAGCTCTGGCACAAGAGATACGTACCTTTTTGATAGAGAAGATTAGTGAGAATGGTGGTCATTTGGGTTCTAACCTTGGTGTTGTTGAGCTTACCATGGCAATGCATTTATCTTTGAATTTTCCAGAGGATAAGATTGTATGGGATGTTGGACACCAGTCTTATGTCCATAAGCTGCTGACAGGTCGCAGAGAGGGATTCGACGGTCTTCGTAAATTCGGTGGAATGAGCGGATTTCCTAAGCGCAAGGAGAGCAACTGCGATGCCTTTGATACCGGTCATAGCTCGACTTCTATATCTGCCGGACTTGGATTGGCAAAAGCACGTGACTTGAGAGAGGAAAAGCATACAGTAATATCTGTTATTGGAGATGGTGCACTGACAGGTGGTATGGCATATGAAGCGCTTAATAATGCATCCCGTATTAAGACGAATTTTATAATAATATTAAATGACAATAATATGTCGATATCGGAGAATGTCGGAGGTATTTCGAAATATCTCCAAAGTATTCGGACTGCTGACAACTATCGAGAATTTAAAGTAAATCTTGAGAAAACACTTCTAAAACTCCCGAAATACGGCGAGTCTGTAGTAGATACCCTAAAGAAGTACAAGAGCAGCTTTAAGCAATTGGTTATTCCGGGTATGTTTTTTGAAGATATGGGAATCACGTATTTAGGACCGGTAGATGGTCATAATATACAGGCAATGTCCAAGATGATTCGTGAGGCCAAGAAGATTGACCATGCGGTATTGATTCATGTGATTACGAAAAAAGGAAAAGGATTCGGTCCGGCAGAACGTCATCCGGCAAGATTCCATTCGGCTGAATGCTTTGACCTAGAGACCGGACTTCCTATGAAGAATCGTGTAAAGGCCAACTATACCGATGTGTTTGCTACCGTTATGAATAAGCTGGCGGCACGAAATGACAAGGTGGTAGCGATTACAGCTGCCATGCCCGATGGAACCGGATTGAAGCGCTTTCGAAATATGTATCCCGACCGCTTCTTTGATGTAGGGATTGCTGAGGAGCATGCCGTAACCTTTGCAGCTGGTCTTGCAGCAGGTGGTCTGCGTCCTGTAGTGGCGATTTATTCTTCTTTTCTGCAGAGAGCGTATGATCAGATTTTGCATGATGTATGTATTCAAAATCTTCCTGTTATTTTTGCAATTGATCGTGCCGGCTTGGTAGGTTCTGATGGAGAGACACATCAGGGTATTTTTGATCTTTCCTTCCTCTCTTCAATACCAAACATGCATATTATGGCACCCAAGAATAAATGGGAATTATCCGATATGATGAAATTTGCTGTAGAATTTCAGGCGCCTATAGCCATACGCTATCCCCGTGGAGAAGCCTATGACGGCTTGAAGGAATTTCGACAGGAAATGGAGTATGGTAAGAGTGAGACGATTTTTGAAGAGAGCGGTATCATTCTGTTTGCAGTCGGAACTATGGTACAGACCGCTGTCGAGGTACGAGAAGAATTACGAGTACATGGATTTCCCTGTAGTCTGGTAAATGCGCGTTTTGTAAAGCCAATTGACGAAGAGGCGGTATACGAGGCAGCTACGAACCATAAGCTATTGGTAACGATGGAAGAGAATGTGGCAAGTGGTGGTTATGGTGAACATGTTCAAGATTATGTAAACCGAAACAATATTTCGATTAGCGTATTGAATATTGCACTACCGGATGAATATGTAGAACATGGAAATGTCGGAATTCTAAAAAAAGAGGTTGGAATCGACAAGGATACAATCGTAAAGAAGATTCTGACAGAATATGAGTCATTAGATACTACAAAGACGAAAAAGAAATTTTTCAAACGATAGATAGGGGACAGTGATGAAAGAACGACTGGATGTACTTCTTGTCAAACAAGGTCTGGCGGAATCAAGAGAAAAGGCAAAAACCATGATTATGGCAGGTAATGTATTTATTAAGGGGCAACGGGAAGATAAACCCGGAGCTTCTTTTGACGAGACGGTCGTAATTGAGATGCGTGGCAATACACTACGTTATGTAAGTCGTGGTGGGTTGAAGCTGGAGAAGGCAATGCAGGAATTTCCAGTATCTCTAAAGGATGGAATCTGCATGGATATTGGTTCGTCCACAGGCGGTTTTACGGATTGTATGCTGCAGAATGGAGCAGCCAAGGTATACGCCATTGATGTCGGTCATGGTCAGCTTGCGTGGTCACTACGACAGGATAAACGTGTCGTATGCATGGAGAAGACCAATTTCCGTTATGTGACCAGAGAACAGATTGC
>CAYZUC010000142.1:0-5681 GCA_964481705.1 uncultured Lachnospiraceae bacterium | reverse complement strand
TTCCATCACCCGTGCGACTTGTATATAATATCATTCTGAATTACTAATGTCAACATATTTTTCAATTATTTTTGAAATAAAATAATGAATGGATTATTTTGTATCGTAGATAAATTTAACCACTATATTTATGATGCCGGAATGAATCACTCAAACTATGTTTTCTATTGTTTCTTAGGATTTGTTTTCTTGATAAGTTATATCCACGTAAAAGGAGTCGATAGTATCTCACCATCGACTCCCTGTACCTCTCACCTGTACATATTTCGTGTTTACTTATTAAATGTTGATAGACACTTCCTATTTTACTGTTACTTTTACCGGAACATCTGCTGTCGTTCCATCTGTATAAGTAAACTTCAACGTAATCTTTCCACTCTTAGCACTGGCGTTCATCTTATTGTCTTTAAAGCAAATTGCCCAAACACCATTTTTAGCAGCTTGGTAGGAGGAATAATAATTATTATATGCAGATTTTGCTTCATCCCAAGTTTCTTCACCATTGGTATAAGCTCCCTTGCTATAAATACTCTTTACTTCATAATTCGTATTGCCTACAATTTCTACCTTATCCACTGTCATTCCATAATACGGCTGAATGGTATAAGTCAGGAAATTAGCAGCCATATAAGGCGCCTTCTTATAAAGCGTGAGTGCATTTTCTTTTCCAGAAGCATTACGTTCCATGATATATGCCTTTGCTTTCTTAATGTCCTTAATTACAACATCAATGTTTTCAACATACTTCATTCCTAAGCTATTCGTAAAAGTAATTGTCATCGGATAAGTATTTCCCGGTTGAATCGCGCCACTAAGTAATGCATTACTATACGGATAAATTGTTACACTCTTCTTATCAAGATTGGCATTTATATAAAACTTATCGCTTGACGAACTTACCGCCCAGTCAAAGCCCAAATACTTCACCGGAAGTTTCGCTCCCATTGATTGAAGGGTAACATCACTTAACTGTCCATTGCCAGGATTCTTCTTAAGGGTGAGTCCTTTGTTGATATCCATAGTAACCGTACGATTAGCTGAAAGGGTTGCGTCTTTACTCAGGTTTACCTTAACAACCGTCTTTGCTAAAATAGCTCCTTTCATATCATACAGCGTTACCGGAAGCTTAATTACTTTTGTCTTTGCAGAAAGCGCTTCTGTATCCTTGGTCGCCGCCACACGGAATCCATTCAGTGTAGGCTCTTCTATTGCAAGCTTACCATCATAATCAGATACTTTGATATATCCGTTCTTAAAATTCTCAGGAGTAATCTTTAAAGCTACATAATCACTATCGTAGGTACGATATCCGTCCTGTCCCAAATAGGAATTCTTATAAAGGACCGCTTTTCCCTGCTGTTTTATAGTCAGCTTCTTAGCAGGAGATACCTTTATCTTCATTGTGGTCGAATATTCTTTTCCGTTAAATAATTTATCACCATTGTCATAGGTTACTTTCAATGTGACCGTTTCCGCCTTGGTAAGGTCTTTATTCTGCTGGAGATAGAAAGATGTAGAATTATGGACATACATCTTACCGGACTTGATGATATTTATATAATTATTCTGTCTTCTTAATCTCTTATCTACTACTGTAAAATTCTTATTATCTACAACCTCAACATCCATTACGGTACTGACATCTGCCGGCTTCTTTCCTGAAATAACGAAAGGAATCTTAACGCCTTCTGTTACCTGAGATGTTACCGTTACCTTAGGTGTTGTCACATTAGCCTTTGGCTTCTGATGAATGACTTCAACCGGAATTTTTATAATGAAGTCTCCATTATATCCTTCATAGTTTACTTGTGCATTCAAAGTAGCTTTCTT
This sequence comes from uncultured Lachnospiraceae bacterium, assembly GCA_964481705.1. Lineage (GTDB taxonomy): Bacteria > Bacillota > Clostridia > Lachnospirales > Lachnospiraceae > CAYZUC01. Next base: position 3,851 of record CAYZUC010000142.1, on the reverse strand, counting down.
CGTCTTAGCGTTACCTCGATAGAAAACTCTATTTTCCACACGATAGAAATCAGTATATTCATCGTCATAGAATTCCCAATCATTAATCACATATTTTTTATCGGAGCAAGTAATGTATTGCTTATTCGGGTAATAGTAATTATCCCCCGTTGTCGGATCTGTATCATAAGAAACGTTCTGAGTATAAAAGCTGTTCAGTACAACCTTGTCAGCTTTCTTGCTTCCGGGAACTGTCTGATCCACTTTAATAGAGAAGGTTCCGATACTGATTAATTCGTTTTTCTTGGATTCTTCGTTATACAGCTTCAGATATACTTCAATATCCTTCAGTTCCTTGACATCCTCAGTTACAAGAAGATTGTATTCATCATGGTAACCCGCTCTTTTTGCAACAATATCAAAGCTATAAAGCTTCGAACCATAGCCAGAACCATATTCATCTTGTTTATAATTACTATAGGAGAAATAGCGATTAAAGGTCTTGTCATTAATAACAACCTCTGTTGGTGAAAATGTCTTGCCCAACACCTCTCTATCATCCTGTAAAGAAGCTGTCTTTTCCGAGGATTTTAAATGCCAGTCAATATGAATGGTTTCTTTTGTCTGATATGCGTTGTAATTAATCTTGGAATCCAAAACGCTACCGGTATAATCCTCACCAATCAGTTTCTTTCTCATTCCCTTTTCTACTACTTCTACACGGACATAATCCTTTACTCCGGAGGTAAGATTGGTATAGGTAAGAATCGCACATCCTACTTCTACTGCAGTTGAAGCAAAATTACCGCTTACCAAATCTACACGAACCACACCACTATTATTGGAGGAAATCGTATATTGATTCTGTTCACCTGTCCATGCAGCGCCAACCGTGAACAGCATTTTGGAATCCTCTATCTTCTCCTCTTTTTCTAAAAGAATATAAGGATACTCGCCTTTTACACCAGAATCTCTTCTTGCCTGACCGTGATCAATACGCCATGCATTTTTACTATCAATTGCCTGAGCATCTGCTGCTGTAGAATTCTTATAGAAACCTGTCTTATAGGCTGTTCCATCCTGCTTGATAACTGCACTTCCAAGTACCAGATTATCTTGTGAGATACTGGAACTCCTATTATAGTTGTTACCAATTACTGTACCACCCACAAAGGTAGGTACTGCATCTCCTGTATAGACAAATGCATTCGAAGTCTCCACATTAGAATTACATGTAATCGTTCCGTCATTTAAAAGGAAGGTTCCACCCTTTTGAAGAACCGCAATGGCTTCTGCTATATAATATGTATTTACTTCTATGGATGCATCTGCATCATCCATAATGGTCTTTCCTTCTGTGACCAGACCAATGGTTTTGTTACTTGGGGCGTAAATAGCACTGTTAAGCAGTCTTAATTCACCCTGATTGATGATACCGGTTGTGTACTCATTACGAGCATAAACATTGGACTCTTCATCCAGTTTCATCTTGGCATTGGCAGCATTTTTTACCAAGTACATCTGATTATCGGATACACCGCCTTCATATGAATCAATATCTAACCTGAAAAGATTTGCTTCCCCATTATTCTGTAGGATAGTTCCATATGATTCCTGTCTATATGCATTGATCAAATCCAGGTTTGTCATATTCAAAACGCCATTATTCTCAACGCCTACATTATTACCGGATAATGAATTAAATCGAAAAGAACTTGAACTGTAATCGTTACCCAAAATATTAACTGTCACACCAGAATTAACCACAACCTTTGCTCCATCGTTAAAATAGAGATCTATAGTACGGTTCGGATTCATCTGAAGTGTCGTATCCTTGGTAAAGACAAGATTCTGGCTGAGGCTGAGGCTACGATCAATGATGATGACGCCACCTTGGTTCACTGCTTCCAGTAGTGCCTTGTCCGTAGAAACTGTATTTCCTGAAATAATCCTTGGGTCAATATAATGGTCTTCCAATCCATTTTCAATGACATGCAACGCTACGTTTGTCTTTAAGATATCATTATACTCATAAGCACCAATGGTCTTACCTGCATAATTTGTAAATGCATACTTGGTTACATCTCTTTCAATCTGATTATCAGAAACAAATTTTAAAACAGCGGCATTCGGAGATACAGAATTGTAGTCCTGTACAGTACCGAGAACCAAAACCGGAAGATTCGTTCCATAAGCAATACCCGCTTTTTTTCCTTCCACGATTCCATTCAGCATACGAACCGTTCCTTCTGAGGTTGCATTTAAATACTTCTCCAATGCATAAGGAGTCATAATGATACCATACTTGTTTTGTCCACTAATTATGATATATTCATTCTCAATTACCGTTTCTCCACCATTAAAGGTAGCGATTCCTGCAAAACGACCTTCCACAGTTGAAGAGGAATTCGTGTGATTTGGGAAATATACTTTGGCACCATCATTGACAATACCATAGGCATTCGTTGATTCGATTGTTCCACACTTCTGAGTAAGAACTGCCTTTGCTCCCTTATTTACAATAGCATTGGCAGATTGTGAACCACCACCATTTTGAATACTTCCGCCATTAATTACTACTTTACCATCCTCATTTCTGAGAATCTCACACTGTGGAGTGTTGCTGTTTGCCAGATTTGAGTTAGCATTAATCGTCAATTCTGCTTTTTCTCCGGAATTCCATACTGCCGGTAACTCAATCTTTCTTGTGGTATCTTTGTAAGCATACAGATGAGCTCCGTCAATCGTAGCATCACCGGTGTTCTTTAATGCATATCCATACTGGGAATAGATGCCAACACCCTTTCCAAGCGTCAAAGTACCTGCATTCTCAATACCAAACGGAAGAAGAGCATCATAAGAACTGCTTCCTTCATCCAGAATAGTCAGGCTTGTTGTTGCAGGAACTTTAATATACTTATATGCGCTCTCACTGCTGACTGTGTCGGCTACATTTTCACTAAGTGAAATGTCATGATCCATTAAACGCAATGTAATATTCTTATTCTCAGCGACTTGAATACTGTCTGCAATTGCATCTACAGAATCCTCATCATCATAATCATCATTCAATGCATCCTTCAATTCGATTGTAATGTCTTTATTTGCAAATTTTGCTTTATCCAAATCGTTTCTGCATAAGGTACCATTTAATGCAGATACCAGTTCTTTGGAAGAATAGACATACACTGTACTGTCTGCATCGACGTCTGCTTCTGTCGATTCCTCTGTTGTCATGTCTGTTTCTTGAATTGTTGTTTCGTCTGTTACTTCTGCTGCTTCTGTTACCTCTTCTGAGACTACGACATCATCAGCCGTCTCGGATACTTCAGTAACTTCCGTCACTTCTGCTACTGTGGACGCCATAACGGGCATCTGAACACTGGTAACAGTGAGTGCTGCAGTCAGTAAAAATGCTAGAAATCTTTCTGATCTTCTCATTCTTACATCTCCTCATAAATAAATGTTTTCTAGTTGCTGTGCAAAAGTACTATAATTACGCACACCATATTATACCATTATTTCCTAACCACGTAAATAAAATTATATATACTCGAGTATTCAAAAAGTTATCGAAAACCCCGGCAGATTTCTCCACCGGGGTAAATGAACACTCTTTATTTCTTCTTTACTTTTTCTTTGCTCCTTCTTTTACTACATTTACGTTCAGCTTCACGGTTGTTGATATGTAGTCATCCTTGATACCGTTGCCGTAGGTAATCTTTACGTTTACATTCTTCAAGTCCTTAGCTGTAGCATTCTTCGGGAACTTCTTATCCTTGAAGGTAATACCATACTGTTTTACTTGATTATAATTACCCTCATTATCAAATGCTTGGTATTCGTATATCTCATACGGTGAATTCGTACCC
>CAYZUC010000141.1:0-5807 GCA_964481705.1 uncultured Lachnospiraceae bacterium | reverse complement strand
AGATCGTGAATGACCATCGACAGATGTTGGAAGCAATTAAGGGAAAAGACAAGGAACTGGCGAAGCAGTTAGTGGAGAAGCATCTGAACCGCTATCAGATTGATGAGGCTCAAATACGTGCGTCAAATCCGGAGTACTTTAAAATTGAGTAATATCATCAAGTTAGAACATTATTTTTATGTGAAAAATGACCAAATTATTTCTTAATAATTTGGTCGTTTTTACGTTTAGACAAACAACATATAATGTGCTAATATACTTGTATACTAGTTGTGAGGTATGTTACGGTGTTATGGAGGTAATTCTATGAAAGCTTCAAAAGCTGAGAAGACAGCAGAAATTTCTGCTTCAAAAAAATCGAAAAGAATCGCATACATAAAGAGATATTGGCAGTTGTATGCATTGCTATTATTGCCAATGATCTACTTTTTCGTATTTAAATATGAACCCATGTGGTTTGTTCAAATTGCTTTTAAGAAATTCCAGATTGGAAAAGATGTAGTTGAAATGCCCTGGGCAAAAAACTACGGTATGGAATACTTTATCAAAGCATTCAAGAATCGTGATTTCCTATATGCATTAAGGAATACTTTGATGCTGAATTTACTGGATTTAGTAGTTGGATTCCCGGTTCCCATTATTTTTGCTTTGATTATCAACGAGCTTCGTGGAAAGAAATTCAAAAAGACGGTACAGACCATTGCTTATATGCCTCACTTCTTATCATGGGTTATTATTTATGGTCTTGCATTACAGTTATTTGCCCCTACAGACGGACTTGTAAACCTGGTTTTGGGTGCGATGGGAATGAATAAGGTTCCATTTTTGGATGACCCGAATCACTGGGTGGCTACATACATATTCCTTGGTGCATGGCAGAGCTTTGGATGGAATTCCATCATCTATATTGCAGCCATGACAGGAATCAGTCCGGAGCTATACGAAGCAGCATCGGTAGACGGTGCAGGCAGGTTCAAGAAAATGTGGCACATTACCCTGCCGGGCTTGAAACCAACCATAGTTGTTCTTTTGATTATGCAGCTTGGTAATATCATTGGAAGTAACTTCGATCGACCATTTGCTTTACAGAATAATCTCGTTATGAGTTCCGCAAATGTAATTTCGACTTTTGTATATAAAAACGGTATTCGAGGTTCGCAGTTCGAACTTACGACTGCTGTAGGATTGTTCCAGTCCGTTGTTTGTGTATTCTTCCTGCTCTTTGCCAACTGGCTGTCTCGCAAGCTTGGCGAACGAGGAATTTGGTAGAAGAAAAGGAGGAAATGGAAAATGATTAAGTCAAAAAAAGCCAAATTAGGCGACTGGGTATTTGTGATTATATGTATCATTATTAGTTTGATTTGCTTGATTCCTATGTTAAACCTTCTTGCGAGGTCCTTGAGTTCACCGGATTATTTGATTCGCCATGAAGTTTATCTTATCCCTAAGGGATTTAGCCTGGAAGCTTACGGAACAATCTTTAAGAATATAAACTACATTAAGTCCTTTTTCTTTACCGCTGGACTGACGGTTGTTTGTACAATAGCATCACTTGTTATGACAACATTATGCGCGTATCCTTTGATATTCAACAAGTTAAAGGGACGTGGAGTAATCAATATTATCATTACAATTACCATGTTTTTTAACGCAGGTACGATTCCAAACTATTTGCTGATTAGAAGCCTTGGAATGCTGGATCGCCCATCATCCCTTATCATTCCGGCAGTATTGAATGTTTACAATATGATCATTATGAGAAGCTTCTTCTATGGAATACCTGAGAGTATCCGTGAATCAGCTGAAATCGATGGAGCAAGCTTTTTCCGTATTCTGGTCAGTATATATCTGCCATTGTCAAAACCGGTACTTGCGACGCTTGCCCTGTTCTATGCAGTAGGTCGTTGGAATGGATATTCGGATGCTTTGTATTATGTTAAGAATAAGGATTTCTACCCATTACAGTTATGGCTATACAATTTGTTGCGTAATATGAATAACGTCGAGGTAACCACACAGGAAGGATTCTCTGCACCTGGTTTGCAGGACTCCTTGAAAACAGCAATTGTCATGTTTTCTACCGTACCTATTCTGTGTATTTACCCGTTCTTGCAGAATTATTTCATCCATGGTGTAACACTTGGAGCAGTTAAGGAGTAACCGAAAACGAAAGTTTTCGTTTTATCAAAATAACTTATACACTATTCAAAGGGAGGACAAAATGAAAAGAAGAATTATTTCCATGTTACTCGCGACCACAATGGTACTTACCCTTGTAGGATGCGGTAACAAAGCAGCACAGTCGGCAGAACCGGCAGCAACAGAAGCAAAAGAGACAGAGGGAGCTACAGAGGTAGCAGAAACAGAAGCAGGTACCGAGGCAGCAGCAACAGCTGATTCAGGTCTTGTGGATGGTAAATTCCCAGAGACAAAGAAAATCACCGTAGAAGTTTTTGACAGAGCAAATGATGGTGGTTCTGATCCTGTCAACAATATGTACACAGATTATATCAAGGCTGGAATGCTTGACAAATACAATGTAGAAGTTGAATTTGTAGCAGTTCCCAGATGGACTGAGGTTGAGGAAATCAACAACCTTCTGGCAGCAGGTACTGCTCCTGACGTTTGCTTGACATATGATTATGCATCTATCCAGACATATGCAGGTATGGACGCTGTTTATGATTTAGCTCCGTATATTGACGGATACAAGGATATCCTTCCAAATCTTTGGGGCTTCTTAGGTGACACCAACTTGTATTGGGATAAAGATCCTGAGACAGGTGCAATTTATGCAATCGAAGGAAAAAGAGCAAATACAAACCGTACAGTAACATTTGTTCGTGGCGACTGGTTAAAGAAATTGAACATGGAAGAGCCTAAGACAACAGATGAGTTCCATGATATGCTTGTTGCTTTCAAGGACAATGCTGATACTCTTCTTGGAGCAGATGCCAGCAAGATGGTTCCTTATTCTATGAGTACTGATGTAGGCTGGAGAGCATCTGCCTTATTAGAATCTATGATGGATCCTGATATTGCAGATAAAGAACTCTATGTAAATGGATTTGATGAGAGATATTTAACAGAGAATGGTATTAAAGAAGGAACAAAGATTTTAAATCAGTGGTATAACGAAGGTCTTATCTGGAATGATTTTGCTCTTCATACAGCTGGTGATACTGCAGAAGACGATATGATGAAGGCTGGTTATGTTGGAGCTATCTGCCACAACTGGGATTATGTATACAGAAATGGTGATGACAGCATCCAGGCAAGCATTCAAAGAGTAGCAGGCGAAGATGCAGGATATATTCCGATTGAGTGTTTTGATGATAAGAATGGTGGATACAACAAATATTCTTACTCTACAGCAGGAGATCGTAAAATCTTCTTCCCTACTACAAACGACGAACCTGTAGCTTCCATGCTTTACTTAGAGTACATTACTTCTCCTGAAGTAATCCAGTACTTACAGCTTGGAGATGAAGGTGTGACATACAAAGTTCTTGATGATGGCGCATATGAGACCATAGCAGCAACTGGTGAGCCGATCATGAACTCTGCTATCAACATTGATTACACAATTACCTGTAACGGACTTCACCTTATGGATGATGAACTTACATTGAAATCACTTTCTCACAGCTATGCAGGCATTGATCCAGCGTTGATTGTAAGAGCTAATGAAATCTGTAACAACGATGCTCAGGCACCTAAAAACGTTCGTGTACCTTATATCGAAGCTCAGGAAGGTATCGGACCTGCTATGATTGAAAAGAGAGATATTATCTTTGATACATCCGTATCCGCGAAAGAAGCAGACTTTGATTCTGTTTGGGATTCTGGAATGGAAGATTACTTAAGCTCAGGCGGTCAGGCTGTTATTGACGAACGTACTGAGAAATGGGAAGCAACATTTGGTGATGTTGACACATTACCTGCAAACTAATATCTAGGCTCTAGCCTAAATTAGTGGGTGAACTTGATGGGCGCTCCATAGTAAGGGGCGCCCTAATTTTCAAAAAAGTTAGAAACACATTGAATGGAGGGTCAATTCGGAATGAAGATGACACTTAGATGGTTTGGAAGCAATGCTGATTCCGTAACCCTGAAACAAATCAGACAAATACCGGGAGTGAAGGGCGTTATATCTACATTATATGATTCCATACCGGGTGAAGCATGGGAGAAAGAGAAGATTCATGCTCTGAAAAGTGAAATAGAGACATCAGGTCTGGAGTTATCGGGAATAGAGAGTGTAAATGTACATGATTCCATTAAAATCGGTACAGCGCAAAGAGATGAGCATATTCAGAATTACATAACCACTCTGGAGAGCCTTGGACAAGAAGACATCCATCTGGTTTGTTACAATTTCATGCCGGTTTTTGACTGGACAAGAACGGAACTTGCACGACTTCGTGCAGATGGTTCTACGGTAATGGCATATACACAAGAAGCAGTAGATGCACTGAATCCGGAGAAAATGTTTGAGACAATAGACAGCAACAGCAATGGCTACGTGATGCCAGGCTGGGAACCGGAGAGACTTGCCGGTGTCAAAGAACTGTTTGAAATGTACAAGGATGTAGATGAAGAAAAGCTTTTTGCAAATCTGAAATATTTCTTGGAAGCGATTATGCCGGTTTGTGATAAGTATGATATTAAAATGGCTATTCATCCAGATGATCCGGCTTGGTCCGTATTCGGTCTGCCGCGCATCATCATTAATCAGAAAAATATTGACCGCATGATGAAAATGGTTGATAATGTGCATAATGGTGTGACATTCTGTTCCGGAAGCTACGGAACGAATCTGGAGAATGATTTACCTGCTATGATTCGCTCATTAAAAGGAAGAATTCATTTTGCACATGTAAGGAATTTGAAATTTATAAGCCCCACGAATTTCGAGGAAGCTGCGCACTTATCCAGCGATGGCAGTTTTGATATGTATGAGATTATGAAGGCTTTATATGATATAGACTTTGATGGAGTAATTCGTCCGGATCATGGTAGAATGATTTGGGATGAAGTAGCAATGCCGGGATATGGATTATATGACCGTGCACTGGGAGCTACCTATTTAAATGGACTTTGGGAAGCAATCGAAAAAAGCAATCGATAGCAACGCCTGACAGCAACAATTGGTTGCAACAGTTGGTAGCAACAATCGTTAACAGTACCCGAACGAATGAACCAAATTGCTTTATGCAAATATAACGCAAATGAAGAATTAATAAGATAGAATAAAAATGAGAGAAGTAGTCAGATTGTTTTCTGACTATTTTCTTCTTGTATTGATGTACGATCGAGACAATTGAGTAAATCCAGTGAGAAAATCGATAAAACCGCGAAAATTAGGTTGACACACCCCGATGCGTGTAATATAATAACTCAATGTGACGTAGTTTTAATAATGCTTAGACCAAAGCCCCGGCGAGAGCATTTTAAATATGTTGTAACAGGAAACAGATATTATTATTTGGAGGTATCGTAATGAAGACTTTTATGGCTAGTCCGGCTACAATCGATAGAAAATGGTACGTTGTAGACGCTGATGGTATGACATTAGGACGTTTAGCATCGGAAGTTGCTAAAGTTTTAAGAGGAAAGAATAAACCAATCTTTACACCACACATTGACACAGGAGATTATGTAATCGTTGTTAATGCAGCAAAGATTCAGGTAACAGGTAAGAAACTTGATCAGAAGATGTATTATCATCACTCTGATTATGTAGGTGGTATGAAAGAGACTACATTAAGAGAGAAACTTGAGAAGAAACCAGAACAGGTTGTAGA
>CAYZUC010000140.1:0-5963 GCA_964481705.1 uncultured Lachnospiraceae bacterium | reverse complement strand
ATCTACAAGATGTATAACGTCTGCCTTTACCATAGCACTTGCATCAGGTATTCTGTCATACCATGGAGCCATATTACCTGTACGGAGTTTCTTAAGCAGCTCACCGGTCCATAACTCACCATATAGTCCTACACATGCCACGCCATCAGGAACAACGGCACTCATTACTGCGCCCATGACCACTCCGCCTGCGGCACCATAAGCCGGCTCAATTCCGATGCAAGCCGACAACACAATACCCATCAGGGCATTGAAAAACAAAGCAAATACTGTTTTCATATCTATTGAATAGTTTTTAATAGTTGATTAATAGTCGATTAACACTTGTAGTCAACACCATATTCGGCCTTGTACAAGCGCATATATTCCTGTTTGTTGTTAAGACGAATTTCGTCTATCTTTGCATCAGGAACTTCACTTAATTTCTTGTATGTACCTGCTGCAGGAGCATCAAGATTACCATTACCTCCAAGCAATGTCATTGGTTTAGTTGGTGAAGCAAGAGCTCCCAAAGTATCCTTCAAGAAGTCATTTCCCATAGTCTTGCCAAGGCTCATGAAATGTTCTTTCTGTTCTGCCTTCAATTTGCCTTGGGCGATAGCTTCGTCCACCATGCCAGTAATACCTGCCAGTTTCAATCCTTCAAGCTGGTTTCTTAATTCCTCGTTGGCTGTCTTGTAACCAAGAAGGATGTTCACTTGTTTCTGAACTTCTAAATTTGTAGCTGTCTCAGGCATACCGAGCAGCATACGAATCATTTTTTCAAAATCGTTCATTTGATTCTTGTTTGTTTGTTTATTAAAATTATTATCGTTCTGATTAAGCAGAGGAAGTTCCTTACAGTTCTCACCATTGGCAAGCTTCAACTCCTTGCCATCATGACATAAGGTTATGGCATCATCATTGCCACCTACATCTACCATGCTCACCTCAATGAGTTTACTCTTGGTTACGGTAGGACGTGTTTGTCCCGGCTTCAGCAATGCTGCGTCTTCGCTGGTCTCGATTATATCGAAATTAGCGGAAGCCATTTTTAAGGTACCTTTATCAAATTGAAGCTTAGCCTGCTTCGATTCTTCACGTACTTCGTCAAAGTATGGTTCACCTGTTATATCTTCTCCTTCTACTTTCAAGTCTTTTATGCATCCTATAATAACGCCACGCCAGTGCATCCACAGTAATACAGGATTCTTTTCATACTGTGTAATATCGACACCCGATGTTTTCACCCAGGTTCCATAACAGTTCACTGTCTCGTTACTTATTCTTATTCTCTTAGCCATCGCAATACGTTAACTTGTAATCAATAATCTTTGCAACGAAAATACTCTCTATAAAAGGCCCTACAAAAAAAGTCTCTAACCATTACCGGGATGTCTATAACCAATGTTGCATAGTTTCTAACCGTTTATCAACTTTTTCTTTTTCGTCTTTGTCGTGCCCACATTTGCATTATTAAAGTTTAATGAAATGGCTAACAAAAAGGTTAAAGACAAAGAGATCGCACGTGCACTTTATATAAAAGGCATGCCGACTGAACGTATATGTGAGTTAGCTTCCGTATGCCGCCAGACTCTCAGCCGATGGATAAAGCAAGAAGGATGGGATGAGACACGCAATGCTATGAATCTCTCCTCATCTGAACTTAAACGTCGGATAATGGAGAACACCAGCATCGCAATAGACAAACCTGAGCAGGCTGTAGGTCTAAGCAAACAGGCTGATGCTATTTGCAAAATGGTAAAATCAATGAATCAGATTGATAAGGAAAACAGCGTCGTAAGCAAAGTTGATACTCTTATCGAATTTGAGAACTGGTTGATTAAGAATGTAGATCGCTACAAGGATGTCAAAGATGTAGTGAGCCTTGTACATCGTATGCATGATGATTTCCTAACACCTTTATTCGGTCAACGATGACAGCGGACGAGAAAAAAACGGCATATGCAAGATGGCTGGATCATGGCAAACAACTTGAGCGACTTACCTCATTAAAAAGAAGTGAGACGCCAGAAGAGAAAAAACGTAACATAGCAAGAGCACTCAAGGATTATGAATACTTCTGCCAGCGATATCTATCCCACTATTGCAAATGCAAGAACGCAAAATTTCACAATGATGCTGCTAAGTACATAGAGCAACATAAAGAAATGCGTGCTGTTTTTAAGTGGCCACGCGGTCATGCAAAATCTGTGCATCTTGATGTCGGTATCCCTTTGTGGTTAAAGTTCAAAGGAGAACTGCACGTAATGGTATTGGTAGGAAAGAGTGAGGACAATGCCGATGCTTTACTTGGCGATTTGCAGGCTGAACTGCAATTCAATCAATATATTATTGAGGATTTCGGCGTACAATATAATAATGGTTGTTGGCAGGAAGGCGAATTTGTAACCAAAGATCTATGTGCTTTCTTTTCACGTGGCCGTGGACAAAGTCCACGTGGATTACGCTTTCGCGAAAACCGCCCTGACTACATCATAATAGATGACCTTGATGATGATGAGCTTTGTAGAAGTGAGTCACGTGTAAGCGAGCTCACAAAATGGGTAAAGGAAGCTTTGTTCGGTTGTTTTGGTGGTCAACCTGGCCGTTTCATAATGGTAGGTAATCTGATCAGTAAAAACAGTGTCTTACAGAAATTAATTGACACACCAACGGTATTTACAAGTTCCATTAATGCAATTGACAAAAACGGCAATCCATCTTGGCCGGAATGTTATACTATCCAAATGCTTCGCGATCGTGAGTTGTTCATGGGATATCGTGCATTCCAGAAGGAATACATGAACAACCCTATTACTGAAGGTGCTGTATTCCAACAACGATGGATTAAGTGGAAACAAATGCCAAGACTGAGAGATTATGAGAGTATAATAGTATATATCGATCCTTCATGGAAAGACACCGGAAAGAATGACTACAAGGCTGCACGTATATGGGGACGTCCACGTAAAGGACTTAAATCCTACTCACACAATGAACTTCATAATATTAAGACTTTCTGCCGTCAATGTGGCATCCATGAGATGGTGTCATGGCTGTATGACGTATACGAATGGATACGTGAGGAGAATGCAGCTGCCACATTCTACATGGAAGCTAATTTTATGCAGGATACAATTCTTGATGAGTTTGAACGTGAGGGTGAAGCTAGAGGCTATCAGCTTCCTATAATGCCGGACAAACGTAAAAAGCCAGACAAGTATGCCAGGATTGAAGCCAACTCAGCATTATGGGAACGTGGATACATCTGGTATAACGAGGCTGAACAGAATGACCCAGACATGAAGGTGGCGATAGAACAGACACTTGCTTTCGAGAAGGGAACACGTGCGCATGATGATGCTCCCGATGCTGACGAGGGAGCTATATGGTTTCTCCAGCGTGAAGTAAGACTGGATAAGTTCGTCCCTACTATTGGACTTAGAAGTAAGCCATCCGGTTCCTGGTAACAATTAAAACCTAAATATATGTACATAGAGAATGAAGATTATATACAGGTAGGTGCAGAAGCACTGAAAATAATGCAGAACTGCGATGATGGACGTCGTGATAAAGCCGAGCAACGTGCCGTATCAGAGGTATCATCATATCTGAGATATCGCTATGATGTCGATAAGACATTTACAAAGACCGGTACCGACCGTGACCCTGCACTGGTTGGTTATGTAGCCGACATTGCACTGTTTTACATGGTATGCTCATTGCCCGGGCGAATGGGATATGAGATTAGGAAAGACCAATTTGAGAAAGCTATTGCTTTTCTAAAAGAGGTACAGAAAGGTAATGCCACACTCGACATACCTACTATTTTAGGTCCTTCCGGAGAAGAGGACTATAACAATCCTATAAGTTACGATTGTGGCATAAAAAATAAATACGATTGGTGATGGCACAGAATAAGAAAATAGCTTTGGCAGATTTAGCCAAACCGACACAGCAGAGACGGTTGAAGAAAGTCGTTGTTGAACTGAACACACAGACTGAATATCTTACCAAGAAAGATATCGCATCATGGCGTTCCGCATGGCAATATGCGCTCGAGAAATACAGACCGAACAGGAATTTCCTGTATGATATATATACTGATGTTGAAGCCGATTTGCATCTTACCGGATGCGTTGGCCAGCGTCAAGGTTTCGTACTTAACAAATCATTCAAGATTGTTGAAAAGAAGTCCGGTGTAGAGAATCCTGAATTGACGGAACTATTCGAGAGTCCATGGTTCAAGCAGCTCATGCAATATTCTTTAGATGCAACTAATTGGGGTACCACTCTTATACAGTTGGGTGATATCATTGTGGTTGATGGCAAGCCTGCTTTCAAGGATGTACTAGTCGTACCACGTCGGCATGTGGTTCCGGAATATGGAGTTATAGTGAAAGAACAGTTTGGTACCATAGGTGAAGGATACGATTACCGCAACAGTGATATGTGGCGATGGTGCATTGAGGTGGGACAACCTCATGATCTAGGCCTGTACTTGAAATGTGCTCAGCATACGATTCCTAAAAAGAACATGGTGGCATTTTGGGATCAGTTTGGCGAGATATTCGGTATGCCTATCCGTATTGCTAAAACAACTTCACGTGATCCTCAGGATAAAAGGAGAATGGAGAAGATGCTGGCAGATATGGGAGCAGCAGCATGGGGATTATTTCCTGAAGGAACTGAGATTGAGATAAAAGAGACAACAAGAGGTGATGCTTTCAACGTATATGATAAACGAATAGAGCGTGCCAATAGTGAGCTGTCCAAAGGTATACTTACGCAAACCATGACAACCGACAATGGTTCATCTTTATCACAAAGTGAGGTCCACAAACAAATGTTGAAAAACCTTATAGGAAAAGATGCAGATGCAATAAGGGATATGGTAAATTTCCAACTTATACCACGCATGATATCATTCGGATTTCCATTAAAGGGATACCGATTCGATTGGGATGAATCCATTGACTATACTCCTGAAGAGCAAGTCGCGTTTGAAAAACTGATACTTGACAACTATGATGTTGACCCACAATATTTCATAGACAAATACAATGTTCCGGTACTAAAACGTAAGGAAGGAAACAGCCAGCAGCTTGTAAAACCTTTTTTCGACTAAGCCCCGATGACTACAAGGGGCTACACTTGAGAGCCGCAGATCTTTATGGCAGTAGTAGTCTGCAATTGGAAGACAAGGAAGAAGATGAGGATGATCCTTTCGGACTTAGTGAGGCATGGGTTGCATTGATGGTATGGCTTTACAGCAAAGGAGAGTTTGCACCTGGTATGATAACAGCGACGGAAGTTCAGGACTTTGTAAAAGGGCATACGGAAGTACTTAATGAGGCTGTTGATTTTGGTATAAAACAAGAGCCTTTAGATAATGCCAGCAGACAGCGCCTGCAGGAAAGTAACTATGTATTCTCAGGCATCAAGACATTCCATGAGCTCAATGAGGCTTTACCTTCATTGCTTACACCGGAAGGTAATATAAAGCCGTTTAATCAGTTTTTAAATGATGTTCAAACAATCAATAAAAACTATAATTCATATTATCTAAGGTCTGAATATAACTTCGCAAAGGCATCTGCAGAGATGGCAGCAAAGTGGAAAAACTTCATGATGCTTGATTCAGATCGTTATTATCTTCAGTACCGTACAGCTGCAGATGAGCATGTACGTCGCTCTCATCGCCTTCTGCATAATGTAACGTTGCCGATTACAAGCAAGTTTTGGGACTATTACTTCCCCCCCAATGGATGGAACTGCAGGTGTAATGTTGTTCCTGTCAGAAAGAGTGACTATCCGTTGAGCGATGAGAAGAAAGCCATGCAGGATGGTTCACAGGCTACATACGGAAAACATCAGGAGATGTTCAAGTTCAATCCTGGTAAGACCATGACCACGTTTCCCGCATACAATGCATACACTATTAGCAAGTGTAAGAAGTGTAAGGACAATGGATACATCAA
>CAYZUC010000139.1:0-5992 GCA_964481705.1 uncultured Lachnospiraceae bacterium | reverse complement strand
TGCTTCACCGTCTCGACCTGACCCTTCTTCTGTGGAAAAGGAGTCGGTGAGTGATCATCTATTAGTTCCTTTGGATTGATAATAGGAGTGTTGCATAGAGGACATCTCTTAGCGGTACGATCCAGCTGCACTCCACAATTTACACAATAAGACATAGGATTCTCCATTCTATTTTGATTTCAAGCTCAACAGAGAGCTCGATTGGTTTCGATTTTTACATGAATGCCATCCTGGACCAGCTTGCGGAAAAAATACTGCTCCACGTCTGCTTCGATGATGGAACTGGCGAAATTAACCGTGAGTGTATCCTCAAAACTGCAGATAGCACAGTTTGTACGAGACGAAAAGGGTTGTCCCATGTAAATATCAAAGCGGTCAATATATTGCTTCATATCCTCCGGAACCTGTAATCGTCCCATGTTCGTCAGTCCTGCTGAGGATTGATGATCCTGAACTCTGGTATAAAATTGACGGATAATGAAATCCTTAATAAAAAGTGGAATCACACGCGTTACGATGCTGCGCGTTGTGATGGCATTCGTCGTAATATCAGCGTTTAAAAATTTATCATTTAAATAATAGCGCATATAAAAGTGAACCTGCGTGAGAATCTCTTCAAACTTATAATCACCATAACGAGGGTCAATGGAAGGGTAAATCATACTGATGAAATTACGCAGCGTCTTTGAAGGAAAGAATCTGCGTAGATTTACGGGCATGGCGATTTTAACCGGTCGTTCACGAAAATGATGTTCATCCTTCTGCTTTTTCAGTAAGGCATATAAAAGGACAGCATTAAAATACTCAGTAATAGAAGCACCATACCATTTCGCCTTTTTATATACTTCTTCCGTCGACATGATACCATCTATGATATTTAAGGTATAAAAGGGCTCTGCAGTACCACGGATACGATACGCTTTCTCCTGGTAGCGGGGCGGATGGACTTTGGAATTGGCATATCGCATATAAGCATCTTCTGCTTCTTCTGGTTTGGGTGGTGTATGGATGTCCAGAACCATTCCCGAATTTGTAATAGAGTGTCCGAGAAGTCGCAGGTAATTAGCTGTTATGGTCTGAAGCAACGCCATGCCGCCGCTTCCGTCAGCAAGAGAGTGGTGCGCCTCGAGGGAAATCCGGCACTCATAATAGTATATGCGAATCAAATAGTGATTATTAGACTTAAAGGGAAGGGGCATGCAGGGATTCTTTACATCCTCCTGTACAAAGGGACCGGGACGCTTATTGGGAGTCAGATAACGCCAAAAAAGACCCCGATGCATTTCAGAACAAAAAACAGGAAATCGGGGAAGTGTCATATCAACAGCCTTCTGCAGAACATCTGGTTTGACAGTCTCCTTTAGAAGCACAGAAAGACGATACAGAGAAGAAAAGTTATTTCTCTGAAGGGTTGGATAAACATTTGCAGACAAGTCCAGTTTATACCAGGTATTATTACGTTCCTTTTGTGTTTGTTTGTTATTTTTTTTCATAGGATAATTATAGACGTTTCTGATGGAAATGGCAACTTTACGAAAGCAGTAAATTCAATTATAATAGATACATTACATGTAGAAGGATTGGAGCCTGAGAGAGGGGTAAAGAATGACAAATAAGGAAAAACAGAATCAAAGCTGGATGAGTGTCGTAAAGCGTATGCACAGCTTGGTAGAAAATGTAGATATTGATAAGCACAGACAGTCCCAGGATAGTTTCGGGGCTATTTTTGGTGCCAGCAAAGAAATCACGCACAAGGATTTCAAAATCGAGGAGATGGATGCAGAGGTAATTAGTGTTAATCGTGGACATATGAGAAAGTATGGGATTCTCTATTGCCATGGAGGCGGATATATGACGGGTAGTCTAAAGTATGCCAGATCACTTACCACGAAGCTTGCAACCTCGACGTCCATGGATGTCTTAACCTTTGATTACCGTCTTGCACCGGAGCATCCTTATCCGGCCGCCTTGGAGGATGCCATGAAAGCGTGGAATTATCTGATGCTTCTCGGTTACGGAGCAAGAGATATCATCATTGGTGGAGATTCTGCCGGTGGTAATCTTGCTTTGGCATTAACGCTTAAATTAAAGGAAGAAAAACGCCTGTTGCCCAGAGGACTTTTCCTTATGTCTCCATGGACGGATTTGACTGCTTCCGGCAAGACACATGAGACAAGGGCACATATTGACCCGGTACTGGACAGCGCTTACTTAAAACAGGCAACAGAGGCCTATGCACACGGACAGGACTTGGAGAATCCCTTTGTTTCTCCTTTGTTTGGTGATTTCAAGGGATTCCCTCCGACATATATTCAAGTCGGCGATAATGAAGTGCTGCTCAGCGATTCTATGATGCTGCATAAGAAGATGATCCAAGACAATGTTGCAGTAAAGATGGACGTATATAAGGGTATGTGGCATGTGTTTCAAATGTCTCCGTTTAAAACCGCATATGAGGCAATGGAAAAGAATGCGGAATTTATTTTTGATATTTGTCGTTAATGTATATTTTTTTAAAGGAATTTGAAAAGTTACAGCGAATATAAGAAGTGTCGGGTGATATTTTGTATGTTGAAGGTAGAAGAGAGAACAGTCTAATCGATGCGAAAGATAGGGAAGAGTATGACAATCAGAGAAAATCTTGAACAGATGGAAAAAGAATATCTGAGTCCATATGCCTCTCTCAGTATGAATTCTAAGGGCAGACAGGTGGAAGAGGAACAATGCGATATTCGACCGGTTTATCAAAGAGACCGGGACAGAATCCTTCACAGTAAATCGTTCCGCAGGCTTAAGGATAAGACACAGGTTTTTCTTACTCCGGAAGGCGATCATTATCGTACGCGCCTGACACATACATTGGAAGTATCGCAGAATGCCAGGACAATTGCCAAGGCTTTACGATTAAATGAAGAGCTTGTTGAAGCCATTGCGCTGGGACATGATCTTGGCCATACACCGTTTGGACACGCTGGAGAGCGTGCATTAGACCGCGTATGTCCATTAGGCTTTTCCCATAGCGAGCAAAGTGTTCGTGTGGTCGAGGTGCTTGAAAAAGAAGGAAAGGGTCTGAATCTGACCTATGAAGTACGTGATGGAATCCGCAATCACCAGACGCATGGATGTCCTCACACATTAGAAGGTAAAATTGTTCGTTTATCAGATAAAATTGCTTATATTCATCATGATATGGATGATGCGATTCGTGGAAAGATTTTAAAGGATGATGATGTACCGGAATCGATTGGCCGTGTAATCGGATGGACCTGTGCACAGCGCCTGGATCATTTTATACACGATATTGTTACAAGCAGTGAAGGAAAGGATGACATTGTGCAATCCCCGGAGGTCGCAGCAGCTATGAAGGAGCTCCGTGAATTTATGTTTGAGAATGTCTATCAGAATAAGAAAGCCAAGTCAGAGGAAGGAAAAGCAGAAGAGCTTGTAGAAACGCTTTATGCTCATTACCTTCACAATCTGGAACAGCTCCCAGAAGAGTATCTCTGGTTGATGAATGAGAAAAAAGAGCCGGCAGAGCGGGTAGTTTGTGATTTTGTATCTGCTATGACGGATCGTTATGCGATTGCAACTTACACTAAGCTGTTTATTCCAAATAGCTGGCAGGGGTAATGGAAGGAGTATTCGGGAATGTTCTACTCCGATGAGTTAGTAGAAGAGGTCCGTATGCGAAATGACATCGTAGATGTGATTTCCGGATATGTAAATTTAAAGAAGAAGGGTGCAAATTACTTTGGATTGTGCCCTTTTCATAATGAAAAGTCCTCATCCTTTTCCGTGTCACCAAGTAAACAGATTTATCATTGCTTTGGATGCGGAGCCGGAGGCAATGTATTCAGCTTTATCATGGAATATGAGAATTATACTTTTGTTGAAGCGATGAAGTTTCTTGCTGAACGAGCTGGTGTTGCATTACCCGAGGGTGAGTTTTCGAAAGAGGAGAAGCAGCGGGAAAGTATCCGCATGCAGATTCTCGAAGTAAATAAAATGGCGGCAAAGTATTTTTACGTTAGCCTGCGTAATCCCAAGGGAATCAAAGGTCTTCAATATCTAAAGAACAGACAGCTATCCGATGATACTATGCGGGATTTTGGACTGGGATACATTGCAAGCAATAATAGCCTATATTCTTTCCTAAAGAAGAACAATTATTCCGATGAGATTCTGCGGGAATCCGGTATCTTTCAAGCAGATGAGAAGCGTGGCATGCAGACGAGATTTTGGAATCGTGTCATGTTTCCGATTATGGATGTGAATAACCGTGTTATTGGGTTTGGCGGACGAGTTATGGGAGACGGAGAACCGAAGTATCTGAATTCTCCGGAGACAAAGGTTTTTGATAAGGGTCGTAATCTTTATGGGCTCAACAAAGCGCGTCTGTCGCGAAGCAAAAATATCATTCTCTGTGAGGGATATATGGATGTTATATCCATGCATCAGGCTGGATTTACGCAGGCGGTTGCATCTCTTGGAACTGCACTGACTTCCGGACATGCCAGTCTGTTGAAGCGATATACAGAGGATGTGTTGTTGACCTATGACAGTGATGGTGCCGGTGTAAAGGCAGCGTTGCGAGCGATTCCTATTTTAAAGGAAGCGGGTCTTACTGCTAAAGTAATCAACATGGAGCCTTACAAGGATCCAGATGAATTCATAAAAAATATGGGTGCTGAGGCATTTCAGGAGCGAATTGATCAGGCGGAGAACAGCTTTTTCTTCGAGATTCGACAATTACAGAAGAATTACGACATGAAGGATCCGGAAGAAAAGACAAAGTTTCATGACGAATTGGTCAAGAAACTTCTAATGTTTACCGATGATATGGAGAGGGAAAACTATATGGATGCAGTGGCGAAGAAGTATTTTATCCCGATTGATGCACTTCGCAAATCTATGATACAAAAAGCGGCTCGCAAGGAAGGTATTCGCGAGATCGTGAGACCAAAGTCCGGGATTACCTCCAATAAGGAAAAGGAGGATGGCGTAACAAAGGCACAAAAACTCTTATTGACTTGGATTACCGATGAACCTGCGATATATCCACAGATTAAGAAATATATTGATCCTCAGGATTTTACAAAAGAGCTTTACCGTACGGTTGCAGGATTACTGTTTGAACAGATGGAACAGGGAAAACTGATACCTGCAGCTATTATGAACCGATTCGAAGAGGAGGAAGAGCATCGTGAGGTAGCAGAGCTTTTCAGCACAAAGCTTGTAGAAATCGAGTCAAAGCAGGAAAAGGACAAAGCTTTATCGGATTTGATTATTAAGGTTAAGGAAAATAGTTTAAAGAATCGAAATGATACTTTTCATGATATTTCAGATCCCCTGACAAAGGCGATTGCCGAAAAAAAAGCAATCCAAGAGCTAAAAAAGCAATTAAAGAATTGGGGAAAATAAAATCAGTTTAGCGTAGAATGACTAAAATTCGAAATTCTGCGGAAAAATAAATATACTTTTAAAAGCGAGGAAAAAAAATGGACGAGCTGACACAGGCAAAATTTGAAGAAAAGCTAAAGGAATTGATGCTGATAGCAAAGAAGAAAAAGAATGTATTGGAATATCATGAGATTAGTGATTATTTTGCGGATATGGAATTATCAGAGGAGCATTTTGATAAGATACTGGAGGTGTTGGAACAGAATAACATCGATGTGCTTCGTATGACAGAGGACGAAGATGAGGACGAGGAGATTATTCTGACCGAAGATGATGAGGTTGAAGTAGAGAATATTGACCTTTCTGTTCCAGATGGCGTAAGTATTGAGGATCCGGTCAGAATGTATCTGAAGGAAATCGGTAAGGTGCCGTTGTTATCAGCGGAGGAAGAAATCGAGCTTGCCAAGAAGATGGAGGTAGGCGATGAGGAATCCAAGAAACGCCTTGCAGAAGCCAACCTTCGATTGGTAGTTAGTATTGCAAAGAGATACGTAGGAAGAGGAATGCTGTTTCTGGATTTGATTCAAGAGGG
>CAYZUC010000138.1:0-6048 GCA_964481705.1 uncultured Lachnospiraceae bacterium | reverse complement strand
AATCGTAATCAGCGATACTCCCACCACCAACAGATATACCCACCATGCCAGACTCAGCCAGAAGCTTCTTGAAACATAAAAGCATAAGGAAACCAATGTGACCGCCGAAAGAAGAAACCACCGTTTCCTTTTAAAATAAAAGGAAAGAATGAAAATGAGGAATGCCGAAATCCCCAGCAGCAAAATATCAATCAGCTCCATACTATGTATAGCATCCATTGCTTGAACAAACAAACATAATGCCACAGTCGCATAGAAAATCCAAGAAAAGATCTTCTCTTTGCCACGCCATACGACTCGATATAGAAAAGCAGTGTAGGAAACTGCCGGGAGCATATTCCACTCGGTTCGAATCAAATTGGGTACTTTCCAAATATGCTGTGTCCGCCAGGCAATATATAGCCAAAACGCTGACACCGATAGAATCCAAGGATTTGCCTTCTCCGAGATTTTATTATAATACATCAGAGCATAAATTGACAGAAGAATATTAGTACAGGTCGTCCATAGAGAACCTGCATCATAGTACCATAAATACAGGATCGGCAATATCATCAAAATCCGATACCAGTCTATGACAACAACACCCTCTTCTCCCTCTGTCTGCTCTTCCCTTTCCACCATCTTATGACCGTGATGAAACATAAGACTGCAGAGAAAAAAGACAATATAAAGGAAAAGCATAATAAGACAAGATACTCCATCATCAAAATCTAACCACTCCGTCATACAGACAATATTCACAACAAGTACGGTCAACGATACAAATCCACTCACCAGATTCTGTTTCCTTTTTCGTAAAAGAATCTGATAAAGAAAGCATATTATCGTTACAACAAGTCCATAGAAAAAATAGTCTTCCGGCTTAATCAAGTAATTAAAATCGACTACGATAAGAAAGAAATAAAGGATGGATGGTATTAAATATCGAATTCCCTTACACAATCGTTCATTCGTAATACGACCACCAACCCATTCATAAATGCATGCGATGGAGAAGAAAATCAAAGCCATTACCATGTGATTTGTCACGTTACTCCACTCCGGCAAAAAGATATGACAAGCAGTTTCTATCATTATGGAGCCAAACACAAAAATACCCGATATGCTCCCCAATGCTGTTTCCAAATAGGGTGACTGCGAAAGTTCTGAACAGCATCTCTTTAACAAACAGCCAAGAACCACAAACACAAGGAAGGAGTATGCGAGCACGTACTCATTTTTATCAAACAAATACATAGCAATTGTCATCAACGGACCCCAAAAACCAATAACTATCAAAAAAGGAATAAGATACCGGTCTAAAAAAGAACCTATCTTGCCAAACACCAAAAGTAAGGAAAGCACAACCGATACTACCAGCAGCAGATAGACAAGCTCTTCCAGGTTCCTTACCAGCTCCGCTACATCACGCATCGCAAAATAGGAGAACACCATGGTCCATGGCAGTAGATAACACGCCAGCTTTGTATACCATTTCTGAACATGTTCTGTTGATAGAACCAATAACATAATGCTAATCAGAATCCAAGCAAATCGTTCCATCTGCGTCTCACTGGAAAAAAGAAATAAGAGAATAGATACAAACGAAAACAGGAAATCGGAAACTCTTGTCCGTAATACATTCTCTCCCTTCACCTTCAGAAAAAAGTAAAAAAGGAACACTATAAGCAAAGCCACTAGTAAAAACCAGTTGAAGTCAAAGTATCCACAAATGAGTGCTACTGTGATAAACGGATGAATCGTTTTCATCCATTTCTGCTCACAGGAAATAATATAATAGGTCATCACCACAATAATGAAAAGCATACTAAGTGCCCATACACCGTTGCCACGTACATATGGAAACGACATATTCCGAAACATCTCAAGAAGGATCATCACTGTATTAAAACACAACAAAACTTCCATATACTTGGAATAAGCATACGGTTCTCTGTTGTTCTCTTTCAAAACCTTTTTTGCAGCCAAAAGCAGCATACAGTAAATCATCATAAACAGCCAGCGTACATCAATACGAGATGAAATCTGACAGGAAATTGCGTAAACGGCGGCCGTAACTGCCGCATATGTAAACCAAACATACAGCTTGTTTTGATAGATTCGAAATCCTAATCTGCAGGCAACACTAAGGCAAATACATGCTGATAATGCAAGTAAGTATCTTCCTGCTCCTTCTACCGAGAAGAACTCTCCCAACAGTCGGAAATATCCCATTCCTAAAAAGGAAAGCGGAATAAAGCAGCATGCTAGAGAATAAAAAGTCAAGCTTGTCTGTTGAAGTTCAAGTTTTCTTCGAGCGAGGTAGGCAGCTCCAAAAAAAACCGTAATTAAAAACACCATTAGAGAGGCTTTTATAAGATTCGGAAGTACGCTCCATGTTGTAGTTGCAAAAATTGCACCTGCAATCACAATAAAAAGGACTCCAATCGTAAAGACCAGACTCATAGTGCTGATTTTTCTATGTACTTTTGTTGGTTGTTTTGTCTCAGAAATCCGTATCTGTTGCTGCTGCGTCTGCGGACTTGCCTGTGACTGCTGCTGCGTCTGCGGATTTACCTGTGACTGCTGTAGCTGCGTCGGTGGATTTGTCTGTGACTGCTGCAACTGTGTATAACGTTTTCTAAGCTCTAATAACTCTTTTCTGTATCTCTGTGCATCACGATAATTCGTAATGTTTATAAGCACCAGAATGATAATAATAATTAATAATCCCAAAGATTCCACAAGTAAACCCTTCCCAAATACTATTTACGTCCTTTGTTTTCGTGCGTTCCATTAATAATGGTAATCGCAAATCCCCATAAAATGAATCCTATAGCGCCTCCAATTGTATTGGCAATAATATCATCAACCTGAAAAACACCGCGCTGCTTCCAAAGCTGCATGATTTCCAATACACCACTTGTAAGCATAGATGCAAAAAAAACATAGGTTAGCTTTCTTGCTCCTTCCCATACTGTCGGTAACAAAACACCAAAAGGAATATACATTAGAACTGCTTCTACAAAAGGAATATGATCCGACCCGGACGACATCCAATCTTGAAAGGGCAGTAATACCATACCTTGAGCAGACCCAGGTTCTCTTGCGAAGAATTCATACAACCATACGGTAACAAAATAAGTTAAGAACAGAAATTCTCCCAACAGTACGACAAATCTGAGCTTTTCCCTTTTATTGTAAAGGTACAGAACTCGTAAAACCATGCATAACAGCGCCAAAAAGCACGCTATTAAAACACAGGAAAATGTCCCCTGAAAATCACTCCAAATTGTATTAAACATAATATGCCCCCACCTTTATGTATTTTTGCTAATATGATTATCACTCCTATATTTTACAACATTTTGCATAAGTAGACAAGACATTCAATGGGGGCCTAACGCCCCCATTGTTTCTTTCCTATTTTACGATTTTGACCCTTATCTTCTGTTTTGCTTCTTTTGTCCCGTCCCCAGCTGTTAGTGCAAAGGTAAAGGTGTAAACCTTTCCAACCTTAACTTTACTCTCATCATGAAGGGTAATCCGAACTTTTCCTGTAGCTGCGGATGTATACACATAGAAAGCATCCTCAGGAATGCTTGTCGAAACATCCTTTATCGAAGCAAGTTTGATTCTTACATGCGAAGTTGTCTCCACTTTGCTTTCCACATAGGGTCTTGCACTCGATTCTGAAATCTTATCATTACTATTACGAAAGCGATATTTGACTTTGTTCTCAACAGCAGTAGGTATAAGCTTTACGCCTCTAAGCATGAGAACCTCACCGCTATCCTTTTGAATTTTAACATTTAGAGTAACTGGATATTCTTCTCCTGTTTGTAGTTTACTTCCCTCTTTCAATGACAGTTTTATCATCGTTTTATTTTTCTCATCTGTATCAAGCGATGATTCAAATAGAGAATCCGTCGTATTGACATCCGCCGAGATAAGACTTGCGTTAAGATTCTTAATTTCCGCATAGTACGATATCGTCGCCCGGTCACCCATTACTACATCCAAAGAACTGCCCTTTACCTGCTTCAGCTTCACAGAGATTGGCTTCTTCTGAATGGAAACTGTAAGTATTTTGCTCTTAAGTTTCTCGCCGCTCTGTGTGATCTTTGGTGTAATCCTGTATCGATAACTTCCTACCTCATCCTGTTCCGAAGGCATGATCTCCAATCTATACTTGGTATCCGTGATCTTCAATATCTCAGGAACAGGACCACTTACGCTGCCCTTACTGATATCTTCTATGCAGGACGCATCAAGGGTATATCCATCCTGACCAAGATTTGCATTGAAATTCAAAAATGTCTCGCCGAATGCGGTCGGATCCTCTTTGTTCAGAGTTATTTTCTTATTACCAAGGCTCATGGAGGGCATTCGATCGGTGACCTGGAATTTGAAGCTAACCGGCAATATATAAGCCCACTCAGAGCTCGAAACATAGAGCTTTATGTTCTTTGCTTTTTTAAAGTAATCCTTCGAAGTCTCCTTCAAGGTCATGGATACGTAGCCGTCTTCAATAGCGATATCAGTAAAGTTGGCTGATATTGATTCGTCTGCAAATTTGACGCCATCCAGCTCCTGTTCACATCCTTTGGTGTCCACAAAAGGAATGACTTTTTTCAGATTAGTATTCTTGTACAGATTCAGGACTACCTTATCCTCGGAAGACTTCAGCTGCGGAGCTTTTTCCTGAACCGGTATTTTAATCTTTACCTGTATTGGCTGTTTATATCTTGCAACCGATACATATGCCACTCCTTTGTTTATGACTTCCTTTGCATTGGCTGGTTCCACTTTCGGCTGATATACCATTTTGAACTTACCCGATGGCATTTTCTCTACTCGAAAGAAGTCGCTTAATTTTTCATCCAGCTTAATTGTGCTGATTCGGGTGCCGGTTGAAGTCTTCACCTGAATGATTTTGGAACGACTCGCTAAATCACAATAGAATACATTCACGGTCGGGACTTTTAACGTGACTGACGGAGTCTTATCCTTTACCTGCATGATAATTGGAAGTGCATAGCTCTCTGTTTTTCCATTCATCGTAACATCTGCTTTGATAAATATCTTTTTCTTTCCTTGAGCAAGAGTATCCGCCACACTAATCTGGTATTCATCTTCCCTTAGCAGTGTGAGTTTTACTCCTTCCATCTGTGTGCGCAAGCCAGAGTCTTGATAAACATTCTCACTGATGCTTGTATATGCTTCGGTTCCTTCAGCCGGAATAATTCGGAAGCCCCCCTGCTTTATCAATTTACGATTTACCATAACGGATTTCTGCATAAGGCGTGGTGTGTGGTCTGCTTCGGGGTTCTCTTCTTTCACCCCAGTAATATTCACAATAGCCTGCAATTGAACGGTACCTGTTCCATAATTAACGGTAACACTGTTTTTTCCTTCGGCTATCTGTACAGACGTGATGGCATATTCCTCCGGTAACAGCTTGATACGGCCGCTGTCGCTGCATGCATATACCGATACGTCTGTCTTACTAATTGTCGTGCCTACCTTCATACTCCTTTTTGTTGGAATTGCTTCGATTGCTGTGATATCTTTCATCACACGGACGTTACAGGTTGCTTTTAATCCATTTTCTGTCTTAACTGTAATCGTAGCTATACCGGTACCTATTCCAGTTACCGTACCATCCTGTGCTACTTCCGCAACCTTCGGAGCCGAAGATGTCCATACAAGTCCGTAATTGGTCGCATTATTCGGAAGGATAGAAGCAATGAGCGTCTCGGACTGTCCTCCTTTGAGCGAAAGTGTACTTTTGTTCAAACTAATGGACGTGGCGGGAGTATTGTCTACCACTCTGGTAAAGGACTTGAGTCTTGGAGTAAAACGTTCGTCCTCATTCTCTTCTGATAAGTCTTCCCAATCACTATTGTCATCATTTTTATAGAAGCTCTGTCCCTGTTTCATATTGTCAACATGAACAAGAGGCCTGCCTCCAAGATTCAGTTTATAGGATGTATCTATCCATAACGCTACTTTCTCATCATCTCTTTTTCCTTGACAAAATAGCTGAGGCAGCAAAACAACTGA
>CAYZUC010000137.1:0-6077 GCA_964481705.1 uncultured Lachnospiraceae bacterium | reverse complement strand
GAAAAGAAAGAAAACGTCAGTTCAGACAGTTATGGATTGCACGTATTAATGCTGCAGCAAGAATCAACGGTATTTCTTATAGTCAGATGATGCATGGACTTAAGTTAGCAAATATCGACATCAACAGAAAGATGCTTGCTGAAATGGCAGTCAATGATGCAGAGGGCTTTAAAGCTCTTGCTGAAATTGCAAAGGGAAAAGTGGCATAGTATTTGTATAAAATAACGACGTGTGATACAATTACGTTGTAACAGAAAACACTTAAGAGGGAGAAAAAAGATGTATACTAGAGCAGAATTAAAGCAAATGGCAAAAGACCAAATTAAAGGAAGAATTGGAATCTTATTTGTATGTAGCTTGGTGATCTGTGGAATCGGATTTGTCGCAGGGCTTATTCCATTCGCAGGAAGTATCGCGGTTACTTTATTTGGACCGTCATTATCAATGGGTCTGATAATGATTTATCTTGGAATTGCAAATGGCAAGAACCCAGAGGTGGGAGATGTTTTTCAGTGCGTAAAGGACTGGTGGAGAATATTTAAAGCATTTTTCTTAGTAGGTCTCTTCACAATGTTGTGGTCTTTGTTATTTATCATTCCTGGTTATATTAAAGCATTTTCTTATTCCATGACTTTTTACATTTTGGCAGAGAATCCTGATATGACAGCAACAGAGGCAATTAACGAAAGTAAG
The DNA here is from genome assembly GCA_964481705.1 of uncultured Lachnospiraceae bacterium. Lineage (GTDB taxonomy): Bacteria > Bacillota > Clostridia > Lachnospirales > Lachnospiraceae > CAYZUC01. Next base: position 5,384 of record CAYZUC010000137.1, on the reverse strand, counting down.
AGAATGATGGATGGACATAAATGGGAGTTATTTGTATTAATGCTTTCCTTTATTCCTTGGTTCTTATTAATGTTTATTACATTAGGATTGGCAGGAATTTATGTTGCTCCTTATATGTCAATGACAGTAATTAACTACTATCATATGGTTTCTGGTCAGACTGTTCAGCCCTCCAATAATGGATATGACGCACAGCCTACTCAGGGAACTATGTAATACACGTAAATCAAGCTGTTGCAAAGTGGAGATTCTGCTTTGCAACAGTTTTTTTTGTCAAAGATGGTTTTTTGACAAAGAAATGAGGGTACTATGAATACGCAGACAAATACGATACGACTAATAGCCAGCGACTTGGATGGTACATTACTAATAGGAAAAGAGAAGCGTCTTCCAGATGATGTGATTCCTTTCATACGGGAATTTACTGCTAAGGGAGGCATCTTTGTAGCCGCAAGTGGCAGGCAGTATGCGAATTTGCGGGCACTGTTTCACGAAGTAGCTGATGATATAGCATATATCTGTGAAAACGGATGCCGAGTGATTTATCATGATAAAGTATTATATCATGCTTATATGGAACGACAGATAGGAGAGGAAATTATTCAGGATATTCGTCAGATGGATGGATGTGAGGTATTGGTATCGGGTGATGATACTTGCTACATCGAACCCAAGAATCCGGAGTTTGCCGAGTATATGAATCATCATGTTAAAAATCATACTACAGTGATGGAGAATACTCTTTTGGTGAAGGAACCATATTTTAAAATCTCAGTATACCACCCCGATGGAATTGAACCATATGCTGCACATTTTGAGGATGTGTTTGGAGATAGAGTTCATGTAGTTACCAGTGGATTGGCATGGCTCGATATGATGCCAAAGGGAATTACGAAGGGAACTGGAATTGAGGTCCTTTCGAGAGCTTGTAGTATTCCGATGGAGAATATGCTGGCAGTAGGGGATCATTTTAATGATTTAGAGATGTTGCGTTTGGTAGGTTATCCTTGCTGTGTAGATGGAGCCCAGTCGGAAGTAATGGATGTGTGTAAATACAAAGCAACCCTGGCAAACGAAATATTTACCAGAGTTGCTAGTAGAAAGATTATATAAGAGAGAGGGAATTAGACACGTTGGGTTGCAAATTCTCTTGCCATTTGCAAATCATTTAGGTCCGGATGTAGCTTAGCCTCTTCAAAATTGCGAATCATTGCGTTAATCTTAGCGTCATTGGAACCATTTCGCATGCTCTCGTACTTGGCACGCATATCACACGGCATCTTGCCCTGACATAAGTAAAATCCACCGTATTCATTGTCTTCATCAATCCAAACGGTTACTTTGGCTTCAATTTCTTTTTTATACTCAGGAATAGGATTAGCACCGCAGGTAGCAAACAGTGAAATCTTCTTCCCATGAATCTCGCTAATCAAATCTGCTACTTCCATATTACAGGTGCCTCTGTTAACACCAAACCCAATAAAATAATTCTTTGCATCGGGAATCGGAGCAGTTATATCAACACGGACTAAATCTTTATCTCGTCCGGGAAGAGCTGAGAAAATCTCGGTTGCGATTTTTCCGGTATTACCGGTTTCGCTCTGATAGAGTACAATGTAATCTAACATATGATGTCCCCGTTTCTGCATTCGAGTCGATAAATAGTCAAAACGCTGTTCGTTGCTGTCTATACTCATACTACTGTCAAAGACCGTATAAATCAATGTTTTAAATCTAAAATAACTATTAAATAAAGTTTATAATTATAGAAATAAGGAAAGAATGAAACAGATAACACAAAAAACGTATCCAAACGGATACGTTTTTCTAGTCGGAGTGACGTGATTCGAACACGCGGCCTCTACCTCCCTAAGATAGCGCTCTAGCCAAACTGAGCCACACCCCGAAAATTATGCGAAATAACTTGTTCTTTTCCACAACAGATATTAGTATAAAAGATAACAATCTTTTTGTCAATATGGAGATTTGGAAATGGAGGATTCCTATGTGCGGTAGGTATTTTGTGGATGATGAAACAGCAAGAGATATTGAAAGAATCTTACATCAGATAGACCAAAAGGTGAAGCGTGGTGATGTATATCCGAGTGAAAAAGCGCCTGTTATACGGAGTATCCAAGGAGAGCATAAGGTGGAGTTCTTGCAATGGGGGTATCCGATGAGCTTTCAACGTTCGGGCTCGAACAGTAAGCGTGTCATTAATGCGCGGGCCGAAAGTGCGTTAACCAAGCGTATGTTTTCTGAAGATGTGATTTATCGCAGGTGTTTAATTCCGTCCTCAGGATTCTATGAGTGGGACAGGGATAAGACGAAATATACCTTCAAGTATCAAAACAAGACTATGTATATGGCTGGTCTTTACCACGATTATGGCGATACCCCATGCTTTGTGGTTCTGACAACACAGGCAAATGAATCCATGAAGCCGGTTCATAACAGAATGCCGTTGATTTTTCCAAAAGAACAAGCAGGAATCTGGCTCGGGAAGACGGATTCGGTAGGAGAGCTTCTGAAAATAGTACCCCCTCTTTTACAGAGATTCACTCCAATGGAACAGATGCGTCTTCCATTATAGAAATGTAACGAAATCATGATATATGGATTTACAAATCTCTAAAAATGTTTTATGATAAAGCTACTGATATACTTGTATACAAGGACTATTTCTTAGCAGAAATGGTATAAACCAAACAGAAAAAGTAAAACGCAAGGATGGAGAAGACTATGAAATTATCAGCGATATTTTGCGATGGAATGATTTTGCAGAGAGAATGTGAAAATCGGATTTATGGGGAAGAAATGAATGAGATTGGACATCAAGTGACCGTTGATTTCCGAGACAAGATGTATCAGTCTGTCATCGGAGAGGATGGTCACTTTGTGGTTACCATTCCGGCAATGAAGGCGGGTGGACCGTATTCTATGACGATTAGGTGCGACAATGGAGATGAGGAAACGTTTCAAAAAGTGATTCAGGATATTTGGATTGGTGATGTGTATTTGCTGTCCGGTCAGTCCAATATGGAACTTCCCATTCGACGGACGCTTGATGTATCTGCTGATGAAGTAGCCGCCACAAGGCTTCCGTTGGTGCGACAATTTCTGGTACCAATGGATTTTCGTTCTTTTGATGAACAGCAGGAGTATTTTGATGTTGGAGAATGGACGCCGGCAGATGAAAACCATATTATGAATTTCTCGGCGGCAGGTCTTTTTTTTGCCAAGGACATGTTTGAAAAAGAAAAGGTTGCAATCGGACTTGTGATGACAGCAGTTGGAGGAAGTACGGTAGAGGCATGGTTGGATCGAGAGACATTGAGACAGTATGGCAATTATGAAGATAAGATCCGTGACTTTATGGATATTGATCAGTTTCATAAATTTCTTGAGGGTCAGGAAGAGGCAGCTCAAAAATGGCGTGCTCAGATTGCAGATAAGGATTTTATTGCAGAGGATAAAGTTCCTGAGGGATTGACCGAAATGACAATTCCGTGTATGGTGGCTGAACTTGGATGGAAGGATTTCCATGGCTCTCTGATTTTCTACCGAGAGTTCGAGCTGGCAGATTTTGATGATGAGAAAGCCTATATTTACCTTGGAGCAATTATTGAATCGGATGAAGTATGGATAAATGGAAAAAAGGTAGGTGAGACCTGTTACCGCTATCCACCACGTAAGTACCCGATTCCTTCCGGTATACTGCGTAAAGGGAAGAACATAGTAACAGTACGAATGGAGATTGAAGGCATTAATGGAGGCTTTGTGCGAGGAATGCCATATCACTTATTTGATGGAAGGAAAAAGATTGATTTGTCGGGTACTTGGTATTATCGAGTGGGTCATACGATTGCAGAACCCAAGCCAGTAGTATTATTTCCCCCGTTACTCCCAGTTGGGCTTTTCAATTCATCACTGGCACCTTTGAAAAACACAGCATTTCGTGCAGTATTGTGGTATCAGGGAGAAAGTAGCGATCAGGCACCGGATCAGCATCTGATTTTATTCCGTGCGTTAGTAAAAAAGTGGAGGGAATACTTTGGTGTAACGATACCGTTTTTTATGGTGCAGATTTCGGGATTCCGTGATCCGGTATATGATAATGAATACATGGAACGCAGAGACAGTGGTTGGGGAAGAATCCGTGATGAGCAGAGACAATGCCTTTCTATTGAGGATGTTTATGTTGTGCCCTCTATGGACGTTGGAGAGTATTGCGATTTACATCCACAGAATAAAAAAGCAGTTGGAGTACGTCTTGCGAATGCAGTAAAGAAAGAATTGTTCGGTGAAGAGACACATTATGAGATGCCTGTTCCGGATAAAGTGACATGCACAGAAACGGAATGGAAGATTACCTTTCTACATATGAATCAAAGGACAAAGAAGGAGATTCGTGGATTCCAGTTTGTTCCGCTTCATGAGAAAATCATTGTAGAAAAAAAGGACAGAATGGATGCGAAAGCATATCTGGAAAAGGATACGGTTACTGTGATGGTGCCGAAGGAGCTGCAAGGGCAGAAAGAGCTTCGTATTGTTTATGATTGGGAGGATTATCCCGAGTATTATGACTTGGTAAATGAATATGGTGTAATCGCAGGTTCCTTTGCCATAGACGTAAAGTAGAGGGTGTTGTTGAAATCTAACAAAATAATTCTGTAGAATTGTCAAAATTACATATAGTAATTGAGGGGATAAGATGATACTGTACTAGTATACAAGTATGCAAGGAAGGAAAAATACTGATTACATATCAGTAGGATTATAATGCTATGAATTTATCAGAAAAAAATATGGTAGAACAGAGACAGAAATTTGAAGAGACAGGCTATGAACTCCCGAAGTATGACCGTCAGGCGTTGTGTGATAAGACGGCAAAGGAACCGACATGGATTCACTTTGGAACCGGAAATATCTTTCGTGCTTTTCCGGCTGCGGTCTTGAATGAATTGCTCAACAGGGGCGAATATGACCGCGGCGTTATCGCAGCAGAAGGATTTGATTACGAAATCATTGAACGAGCATATAAGCCATATGAGAGTCTGAGTCTTTTGGTAGTATTAAAGGCAGACGGTTCTATAGAAAAGAAAGTAATTGGGAGTGTTACGGAATCTATCGCAGCAGACAGACAGGATGCTGCAAGCTGGGACAGATTAGTTGAAATCTTTCGGAATCCATCTCTTCAGATTGCAAGCTTTACCATTACAGAAAAGGGATATTCTGTACAGGGAGTAGATTTGTCCGTATTTCCACCAGAGAATATCATGGGTAAGATGACGGAGCTTTTACTCGAGAGATATCAGAATGGAGCGGCACCAATAGCTATGACCAGTATGGATAACTGTTCACATAATGGGGATAAATTGAAA
>CAYZUC010000136.1:0-6237 GCA_964481705.1 uncultured Lachnospiraceae bacterium | reverse complement strand
TGTGTCCCCATAATGCATTAATACAGCACCATTAGCTTGGGCTGCCATTCTGCCTACTTCTACTGTTAGGGGCCTTCCTGCTAGTTCCATTGAATAACTTTTGTACATATTGTATCTCCTTTTTCTTTTATATTTTCATGCAGAAGATACCGAAACTACTGAACAAAACACATCTGACATGATATGTCTTCGTCAGTGGTCTCGGGGCTGTCTTCTACAGAATTACCCTTTCTAAAAATAGGGCGGATAATTTATCCGCCCTAACGTGCACAAAATTACTTTCTGATACCAAGCTTTTCGATTAATACTCTGTATCTCTCAATATCTTTCTTCTTTAAGTATGCCAGTAAACCTCTTCTCTGACCAACCATCTTGAACATACCACGTCTTGAGTGGTGATCCTTCTGATTTGTCTTCAAGTGCTCGGTAAGCTCCTGAATTCTGGCTGTTAAAATCGCAATCTGTACTTCCGGTGAACCTGTGTCGCCTGCTGTTCTCGCATATTCATTGATAACAGCTGTTTTCTTTTCCTTTGAAATCATTTTCTTTCCTCCTGGATATCAATCCTATTCTATACGCCTAATACCAAGAACCGGTTGGAGTATCCGAATTCTGAGTATCGGTACGTCTGTGTGAACACCACACAACGAAGATTATAACACATACTTACTCTTCTGTAAACCCAAATAATCTATCAATCGTTGATAATACGTCTCATTGCTAACGGAGTACGGTAATATACATTCGAAATCTTAATTCCGGTCTTTTTGCTGCTGGCATGTACTACCTGTCCGCCACCAATATACATTGCGACGTGATTGATGGTGCCTCCCTTACCGTAGAAAATCAGATCGCCTGGCTTGAGCTGGGAATCACCGATCTTGGTTCCGCAGGTAGCCTGACTTCTGGATACACGTGGCAGAGAATATCCAAACTTCGCATAAACACCCATCGTAAATCCGGAGCAGTCTGTACCATGTGTAAGACTCGTTCCACCCCATACATAACGATTACCAATGAAGGATTTTGCGTAATTAACAAGTCCTACTCGCAAGTCAGAGACTCCTTCACCATATCTTAATTCTTCCAAAGTAACTGCCTTATCCAGTTTCTCTGAGATATCGACAAATTCCTTACTGATATAACCTTCTTCATCATCAATAGCAATTTTACACCATCCATCGAGATCCTCGATTACTTCAAGTTCCTCTTCAATAGGGACCATAGTAATAACGGCAGATTCCGTCGTTGGCTCTTCTCTTACAAATAAAGTAGTAGTATTTACCGTCGCCATAAGAGTAATCACATCCCGGGCTATCTTTTTTGCTTCATCACCCATATACAGGAATTCGGTATTTACATAGCCTTCTACTTTTCCAGACTTGATATGTGCCCAGTCGCCATCAACATCCAGCACCTCGCAGCCGGCGTTCTTCGTCATCTTACCAAGGAGCTTTCCTTCCTCCTCCGGAGTCTCACGAACATTCAGATGATTATCTACATGTGCGATTCCAAGATTGGTATATCCGGCAATCGTCTCTTCAATTTCCTCTTCCAGTACCTTTGCAGATATTTCTTCTGCCATAGCCTCTCCTGCCTTAGTATTCGTGGAGGCTGGTTCCATTATTGGTGTTTCCAATACTTTGCCTGCGCCTGCAGCAACAATGGGGCTTGCGTAAGCACTTGTCACTGTACTTACACTCATTACTGTCATTGCAGCGACCGCAACGACATATCTGTATATCTTATGCTTCATCAAATAGCTCCTTTTATTACAGTTCTGTTACGCTTTATTACGAAGTTATTATATCTGTTACGGTCCCATATGTCAATGAAATCGCGGAAAAAGCAACATTTACCAACAGAATTATGCCTTTGCTAATCTCTTAACCTCTGCCTGATCCTCATCATCCATAACGGAGAATGCAATATTGGTCGCGTGATCTGCTACTCGTTCCAAACCGGAGACAACATCCGAATAAATCATTCCTGCTTCCGGTGTACACTCGTTTCGTGTCAGACGCTCTACATGCTTTTCCTGCAGCTGACGTTCTTTTTCATCAATACTGGCTTCCAGCTTTAAAATCTCCTGGATATGATCCTCTTTATTGGTAGCAAACATATCCATTGACATCTGAACGATATGATTTACCATTTCCAGGATTTCACCAAGCTCTCTCCTTGCATCCGGGCTGAAAGAGATTCCGGTCTCTTTTCTCTGTACCGCGCTGTCAGCAACATTCTCTGCATGATCTCCGATACGCTCAATATCATTTGCGACATGGAACAAGTGTCCAATGCTCTTCAAATCCTCTACCGGCAGGTTCGTCTGGTTAATCTTGACCAGGTAATTCGTAATACTGTGATTGAGGAAATCAATATTCTTTTCTACTTCATAAACCTCATGGATATCATCTTCATCCAATGTAATCAAGGCATTCATCGCACGATTTAAATTCTCACTTGCAAGAGAAGCCATACGTTCCAGCTCCTTAATCGCATCTACAACAGCAGTAGCCGGTGAAAATACGACCTTTTCTCCAATATACTTTAATTGGAAGCTTGCACGATAACCGACCTTTTTATCCTCACCCGGAATGATAAGGTATGTCATTTTAACAATCAGACTTGAGAATGGTAACAGGATAATTACCTGGAATACTTTGAATAAGGTATGCGCATTTGCGACACAACGGCCTGCGTTGTCGCCTGAAACATTGTGAAGCAGTGCTATGACCGGTTCAATACCAATCTTCAAAATGAGATACATAATAATGGTTCCAATAACATTAAACAGGAAATGAATCATCGCTGCACGCTTTGCATCCTTTTTACCGGTAAGACTGGCAAGAAGGGCAGATGTACATGCACCAATGTTACAACCCAAAATAATAAACAAACAGATATGTAAATCTAATAAACCCTGATTTGCCATCAATAATACGATACTGACGGTAACCGATGAACTCTGAATCACTGCTGTAAGTGCAGTACCTACCAAAATAGCAAGCACCGGACTACTAAGGGAGCTTAATATCTGAACAACCTCCGGTACATCCCGTAATCCAGCCATCGCGGAGCTCATCTGACTCAAACCCAGGAATAATACACCGAAACCGGTTATGACATCTGCAATCTTTCGAACAAAACTATTCTTGCAGAACATCGTGACGAGTACACCAACTAGGAGGAATACCGGAGCAATCTCCGACAGATTAAAAGAAACCAACTGAGAAGTAACAGTAGTACCAATATTGGCACCGAAGATAACGCCTGCCGCCTGGTAAAGATTCATCAGTCCGGAATTAACGAAACTGACTACCATAACCGTACATGCACTGGAAGACTGAATAATTGCAGTGAAGATAACACCGACTATCATACCGATTACACGATTTTTCGTGAATATCTTCAAGATTTTTCGAAGCTTTGCACCGGCAGCTTTCTCGATTCCATCTCCCATCAGCTTCATACCAAATAGAAATAGACCAAGTCCTCCGGCCATTGAAAGAATAATGCTTGCATTCATAATTTGTCTCCTCGTTTATCCCAATTACTTCTATAATATGATAAAGTTTGACAAGTTACAAGTTATTTCTACGAAATTCTTCCCCTATTTTCATATCTTTCTTCAACTGTTCCTTCAGTTCCGCTAAAGATCCAAATTTTCTTTCCCCCCGGTAAAAATGAAGAAGATCGACTTGTATCATTTCCCCATATAAATCCTCTTCAAAATCATACAGATATGTCTCTACTCCTACCTTTTCCTGATCCGATACGGTAGGTTTTCTTCCTATATTGGTGATTCCATCAAAAGTCTGAGTACCCACAATCACCTTAGACATATATACGCCAAAAGGAGGCAGGAGCTTTCTTTCCTCGGGCAGTAAATTCACCGTCGGCATGTCCAGAGTACGACCAAGCTGTCTTCCGTGACATACTTTTCCACTTACAGAATAGTATCGTCCAAGTAACTTTGCCGCCTCTTCCATCTTACCCTGTTCGACTACTCCTCGAACTCTGGTTGAGCTGATTACCTGTTCCTCACACATTTCTTTAGGAACCGTAATAACATGATAACCATATTTTTTATCGTACTCTTCCAATAATTGCAGGTTTCCACGTCCTTTGTAACCAAAGCTGCAGTCTGGTCCTGCAATAATATATTCTACATTTAACTTTTTTACAAGTATCTCATCGATAAATACTTCCGGCTCCATTTTGGTGGTCTCATCGTTCACCGGATACTCCACCAGAATATCAATCCCCAAGTCCGCCAGATAATCTTCCTTTTCTTTGTTTGTCGTCAAGACAAGATTACTGTCCCCCTCACGAAAAAAAGAAGCATTGGACATATCAAAGGTAAAAATAACCGTTTTCATTCCCTGCTTCCTGTAAGAAACGACCTGTTCCAGAAGCTTTTTATGTCCACGATGGATACCATCAAACTTACCAATTGCCACTGCAGTCCTTGATTCTATCTGAAATTCTCTCGTTCCAATATATTTAATCATGATTTACTTTACTCCGAAAGGAAGATTTTCAGCGGCTTGAACCGCTCTTCTTCCTGTTTGTATTCATAGATTCCGATAAAGGTATCCATGGAATCATAGAGTCGTATTTTCTGTCCTGTCTTATACTGCATTCCCTTTTCTGTCGTCTGATCAGGTCTTATTGCATTTCCATTGTGGACCAGTCTATCATATTCTTTATCCGCATAAATACTGGGATACTCCGGAAACATACTGTCAACTGTGCGACAGTAATCGAAAAGAGAGGCATTTTTCATAAGCTCCTCAATCTCTTCTAATGTCTTACTGTCCTGAATACAAAAGTCGCCTGCTTTCGTGCGGATTAATTTCTCCATGGTGGCACCACATCCGAGTTGTTCTCCAATATCATTGCATAAGGTTCTGATGTATGTGCCCTTGGAGCAGGCAACCTCCATACGAACCCTCGGAAGCTTCATTTCCAGTACTTTGATGGAGTAAATCACAACATCACATGGCTTTCTCTCAATGCTGATTCCGTCTCTTGCCAGCTCGTAAAGTTTCTTACCATTCACTTTTTTGGCAGAATACATAGGCGGGATCTGTGAATAAGCACCGACAAAATGTAGAATCGCTTCTGTCACCTTATCCTCTGAGCATGTAACAGTATCTTCTCTCAGTACGTTACCTGAGATATCCTGTGTATCGGTGGTTACTCCCAATAGCATCGTCGTTTCATAGGTCTTATCCGTATCCACGAGAATATCACAAATCTTTGTGGCCTTTCCGAGACATACCGGTAAAACACCTATCGCATCCGGGTCTAGCGTCCCTGTGTGCCCGATTTTCTTCTGTCCCACAATTCCACGTAATTTTGCTACTACATCAAAAGAGGTATATCCTGCTTCTTTATAAACATTAATAATTCCATTAATCATTCTTGTTATCCAATTGCTTCTCTATCTGCCGGGAGATATTGTTGATTACATCATGGAAGGTTCCTCTCATAGAGCACCCAGCGGCCTTTTTATGACCTCCTCCTCCAAACATCGCACAAATTGCTGCCACATCCACACGGTCATTGGCTCGCATACTTACCTTGTACTCCATAGGATTGGTCTCATACAGAAAAACGGCACAATCGACTCCTTTCGTAACGCGAAGCTGATTCACAATTCCCTCCAGATCCTTTGGTCCTACATTATAGAAATCCATCATTCTTTGATCTATAACGCTGGCAATGCACCGTCCGTCCATGAATAGAATACTCTCCAAAATAGCTCTTCCAAGTATCTGATTCTGTACATAAGTTTTGGTATAGAAGGTTTCATCAATTATCGCAGAGAAATCAAATCCAAACTCAATTAATTCTCCTACAATATTTAATGTCTTCCTCGATGTATTGGAATACTGCATCACACCAGTATCATGAATAATACCGGTATATAGAGCCTTTGCAATTTCTACATCCAGATACTCTTTGTCTAACAGCTCAAACACAAGCTCACTCGCCGAGCTTGCATTTGGTACAATATCACTGATCATTGCAAAACCCTGATTACTTATGTGGTGGTCAATATTGACGGTCTTTTTTGCAGAATCAAAGTATTTCACAAATCCACCAAGACGCTCTTTATCGGATGTATCCAGTGCAAAGAACAAATCATAGCATTTGTCCTCTTCAAAATCCGATACAATCTCCTTGTATCCATCCAAATACTGAAACGTCTCTGATGGCTGTTCCAAA
>CAYZUC010000135.1:0-6281 GCA_964481705.1 uncultured Lachnospiraceae bacterium | reverse complement strand
TGTAGTCGGTAGCTTTCTCTAATCAACCGGGTCAGTCGATGTCTTACAATACTATTTCCGACTTTCTTACTGACCGAAATTCCAACTCTGTTTATATCTTGACTGTTTTCTAATACATACATAACCAAATACCTATTTGCATAGGATTTTCCATTCTTATAAACAGATTGAAACAACTCATTACTTTTTAAAGAATTCATTTTTTACTCCATTCCATCAAAAAATCTTTAGATGGAAATAGGCCACAAAATGCGGCCTATGCTGATAATTGCTTTCTTCCTTTTGCTCTTCTGGCAGCAAGTACTTTTCTTCCGCCTGGTGAACTCATTCTGCTTCTAAATCCATGAACCTTCGCTCTTTGTCTCTTTTTCGGCTGAAATGTCATTTTCATAGTGGGGCACCTCCTTTTCATACACCAAATATTTATAATAGATGGTAAACAGATTTTTACTTATCATATTAGAAAACATCAATGCTCATTATAAGTGCAAAGTCGCCCTGCGTCAAGCAATAACACTACTTTTTTATAAATTTAATTTATTTAAGAATTAAGGTTTATCATAATTAGTTTACGTAACTTTATCCACATAATGTGGATAAGTTGTTTATAACTTTTAAATTAATGTATATAAGATGTCTAAAAAAAACTGAAACTCAATAAAATACAATGTTTATTTTGTTGATAAAAAAATTCACTTATTCACATTTGTCATTAATTTAATCATTTCTATGTTAACTACAGTATCATTCTAATAAATCCATGTGGAAATAATTATTTTCTTAATGTTGATTAAAATGAAGATTTGGTTTAATATAGAGTAGAGATAGAATCGCGATGGGAGATATTTTGTTATGGAAGAACTGCAGCAGAAATGGGAAGAAATAAAGGAATTATGCAAAAAAGAATATGATATTCTTGATGTTTCTTATAAAACATGGATTTTTCCTTTACAGATTCACAGTGTAGAGGGTAATCTTGTCAAAATACTTGTTCCTGAGGATATCTCAAAGAATTATATCAATAAGAAATTCAATAAGGAATTAAAAGTTACCATCTATGAAGTAATAAAAAAAGAGTATGATCTCGAATTTATATCTCCGAATGAACTAGTTTCTTCCTATAAAAGTGATACAATAAACACAAATTATAATAATTCTAATATAGAAAAAGCAAATCTGAATTCCAAGTATACTTTCGATACGTTCGTTGTCGGAAGTAATAATCGTTTTGCTCATTCTGCTTCCTTAGCTGTTTCCGAATCTCCCGGAGATGTATATAATCCTCTTTTTCTTCATGGAGGACCCGGATTAGGGAAAACTCATCTGATGCACTCTATCGGACACTATATTATGCAGCAAAATCCTAATATGAATGTTCTTTATGTTACATCTGAGACATTTACAAACGAAGTTATTGAGTCTATTCGTTCCGGTAATCAGGCTATGACAAAATTTAGAGAAAAATATCGTAACATTGATGTTCTTCTTTTGGATGATGTACAATTCATTATAGGAAAAGAAAGTACGCAAGAGGAGTTTTTTCATACTTTCAACGAATTGCATTCTTCAAAAAAACAAATTGTATTATCTTCCGATAAGCCTCCAAGAGATATGGAAACCTTAGAAGAAAGGTTACGTTCTCGTTTCGAATGGGGATTAATTGCTGATATAGCAGCTCCTGATTATGAAACAAGAATGGCAATTCTTCGTAAGAATGCTGAAAGCTCTGGTATTTTTGTTGATGATGAAATCATTCAATACATCGCTACTAACGTTAAATCTAATATTAGAGAATTAGAAGGAGCTTTCAACAGATTAATTGCTTTGGCAAAATTGGACAACAAAGAAATCAATATTTCCACTGCAGAAGAAGCTTTAAGAGATATTATTTCTCCTAACTCCCCTCAAAAGATTACGCTGGACTTGATTTTAGAAGTTGTTTCTAATTATTATTCCATATCTGTTTCTGATTTATCATCAAAAAAGAGAAATCAGGAAGTAGTAACTCCAAGACAGGTTTGTATGTTTTTAGGAAGAGAATTAACAGATGTTTCTCTTATTGATATAGCAAAGAAGCTTGGTAAGAAGGATCATTCCACAGTTATTAACGGACATAAAAAAGTATTGGAGATTATTGAAGAAAATGGACCTCTTGCTGACGATATTGATAAGATAAGAAAGATTCTTAATGCATCATAACTTATCAACAATTCAATGTGTATAGTATATGGATAACTTGTTTACAAATTAATTACCATTATTTGGATGTTTATAAGTAATGAGTTATCACCAGCTTATTATTTATTATCCACATAATTATCACTTGTTATTTTTATTGTATTTTAAAGGTTTCAAATGGTTTTCCACATATTCACACCTACTATTACTATTATTACTAATTTCTTTTATTTATTAATATTTTTAGAATCGGAAGGAGTTTTACACAATGAAAATCAAATGTTCAAAATCTAATTTACTAAATGGTGTTAATATTGTAACAAAAGCAGTTCCTTCAAAAACTACTATGTCTATTTTAGAATGTATTTTAATTGATACTACAAAAGGAGATATCACTCTTACTGCTAATGATATGGAATTAGGTATTGAAACAAGAATAGATGGTGACATTGAAGAAAAAGGTATTATTGCTTTAGATGCAAAGATTTTTTCTGAAATTGTTCGTAAACTTCCTGATAATGAAATAGTAATAGAGACAGATTCCTCATATAAGACTACTATTACTTGCGAAAAAGCAAAGTTTAATATTATTGGTAAATCCGGTGAAGATTTTTCTTATTTACCAGAAATAGAAAAGAATGATTTTATAACCATTTCTCAGTTTACTTTGAAGGAAGTAATCAGACAAACAATCTTCTCTATTTCGGATAATGATAATAACAAGTTAATGACAGGTGAATTATTTGAGATTAATGATGATATGTTAAAGGTCGTTTCCTTGGATGGTCATAGAATTTCTATTCGTAATATTGAATTACGTCAGGGATATGAGAATAAAAAGGTAGTTGTTCCAGGGAAGACTTTGAGTGAAGTGAGTAAGATTTTATCAGGTGAAGTAGAAAAAGAAGTGAATATCTTCTTTACTGATAAAAATATAGTCTTTGAATTTGACAATACGGTTGTAGTATCCAGATTGATTGAAGGAGAGTATTTCAAGATTGATCAGATGCTTTCTAACGATTATGAAACAAAGGTTGAAATAAACAAAAAAGAACTATTAAGCTGTATTGACAGAGCTACTCTTTTGATTAAAGAAGGAGATAAAAAACCTATTATTATTGGTGTTAATGATGGTTCTATGGAATTAAAAATTAATTCTACTGTTGGATCCATGAATGAAGATATTGATATTAAAAAAGAAGGCAAAGACATATTAATTGGATTTAATCCAAAGTTCTTAATTGATGCTTTACGTGTTATTGATGATGAAGAAATTAAGATTTATTTTGTGAATCCTAAAGCACCTTGTTTCATTAAAGACAAAGAAGAAAAGTATATTTATTTAATTCTTCCTGTTAATTTTAATACAGTAAGCTAATATTTTTGTATAGAAAAGAGAAAAGATGGAAGAAATTAAGTTAAGAGAAGATTATATAAAGCTTGGACAGGCATTAAAGGCAGTTGGATTTGTAGATTCAGGACTGGATGCAAAAATTGAAATTACCGAAGGCAGGGTAAAAGTAAATGGAGAGACTGAGATACAAAGAGGAAAAAAGCTTTATGATGGAGATGTTGTAGAATATCAGGAGAAACAGATTAGGATTGTAAAAGAATGATTATTAAGTCACTTGAGTTGGAAAACTACAGAAATTACAATGATTTTCAAATAGAATTTGATCAACATACCAATATTCTTTTTGGAGATAATGCTCAAGGAAAAACTAATATTTTGGAATCTATTTATCTTGCAGGAACTACTAAATCTCACAAGGGAAGTAAAGACAAAGAAATTATTCAATTTAATCAAGATCAGTCTCATATAAAGATTTTGATAGAAAAGAATGATATTCCATATAAAATTGATATGCACCTAAGAGCAAGTAAATCTAAAACAATTGCAATTAATGGTACACCTATCAAAAAGGCAGTAGAGCTTTTAGGTTTAATGAATATCGTATTTTTTTCACCAGAAGACCTTAATATTATAAAAAGTGGTCCGGCGGAAAGAAGACGATTTATTGACATGGAACTTTGTCAGTTGGATAAATTTTATTTATATAATCTATCCAGTTATAATAAGATTGTTAATCAGAGAAATAAGCTTTTAAAAGAAATATATGGAAACAGTAGTTTAAAGGAAACCCTTGATATTTGGGATTCTCAGTTGATTTCTTATGGAAGTAAGATTATCGAGAGAAGAATTCAGTTTATAGAACAGTTGAATGAGCTTATTGTACCGATACATAATAAGCTGTCGGGAGAGAAAGAAAATCTTAAGGTAGTGTATCATCCTGATGTAGAGATTGGTGAGTATGAGAGAAAATTAAAAGCAAATAGAGAACGTGACATTCACATGAAGTTGACATCAACTGGTCCTCACAGAGATGATATTTGTTTTTATATTCAAGATATAGATATTCGAAAATTTGGTTCTCAGGGACAACAAAGAACGGTTGCTTTATCGTTAAAACTTTCAGAAATAGAGATTGTAAAAAAAATTACCAATGATACACCAATTTTGTTGTTGGATGATGTGTTATCGGAATTGGACAGTAATAGACAGAATTATTTATTAAATAGCATTGGTGATATTCAGACTATTATTACTTGTACCGGTTTGGATGATTTTATCAATAATAGGTTCCAAATGAATAAGGTTTTTCACATTGTAAATGGAACCATTAAAGCCTGATTGGCAGATAGGAGTTTAGAATGAGTGCAGAGTACGGAGCAGATCAAATCCAGATTCTAGAAGGACTTGAGGCAGTAAGAAAAAGACCTGGTATGTACATTGGAAGTACATCTTCAAGAGGTTTGCATCATTTGGTATATGAGATTGTTGATAATTCTGTGGATGAAGCATTAGCAGGATATTGTAATACCATAGATGTAAGTATAAATGAGGATAATTCCATTACTGTTATTGATAATGGCCGAGGAATTCCGGTAGGTATCAATCATAAAGCAGGTCTTTCTGCAGTAGAAGTAGTATTTACAATCCTTCATGCCGGCGGAAAATTTGGCGGAGGGGGATATAAGGTATCCGGTGGTCTGCATGGAGTAGGAGCATCCGTTGTAAATGCATTATCTGACTGGCTTGAGGTAAATATTTATTCCGATGGTAAGATTTATTATCAGCGTTATGAACGTGGACATGTTATAGATAAGTTAAAGATAGTTGGAGAGTGTGATCCGGAGAAGACTGGAACTCAGGTTCATTTTTTGCCGGATAAAACTATTTTTGAAGAAACGATTTATGACTTTGATGTCTTAAAACAAAGGCTTCGTGAGATGGCTTTCTTAACGAAAAATTTGAAAATCATACTTCGTGATAAGAGAGAAGATTCGGAAAGAGTAAAGGAATTTCACTACGAAGGTGGAATTAAGGAATTTGTTCAGTATTTGAATAAGAGTAAGAATGCACTTTATAATGATATCATGTATTTTGAAGGAAGTAAGGATGGAGTTTATGTTGAAGTTGCGATGCAGCATAACGATTCTTATACAGAAGGTGCCTATAGTTTTGTTAATAATATTACTACTCCGGAAGGTGGTACTCATCTAACAGGATTCCGTAATGCACTTACAAAAACATTTAATGATTATGCAAGAAGTGTAAAACTATTGAAAGATAGTGAACAGAATTTAATCGGTGAGGATATTCGTGAAGGATTAACTGCTATTGTAAGTATTAAGATTGAGGATCCTCAATTTGAAGGACAGACGAAGCAAAAGCTTGGAAATAGTGAAGCCAGAGGTGCAGTTGATAGTATTGTAAGTGAACAGCTTACTTATTATTTAGAACAGAATCCAAGTGTTGCAAAAATAATTTGTGAAAAATCTATATTATCTCAACGTGCAAGAGATGCTGCAAGAAAAGCGAGAGATTTAACGAGAAGAAAAACAGCCCTAGAAGGAATGTCTCTTCCTGGAAAACTAGCTGATTGTTCAGATAAAGATCCAAAAAATTGTGAAATTTATATTGTAGAGGGAGATTCTGCTGGTGGTTCAGCCAAAACAGCAAGAAGCAGAGCTACTCAAGCAATTCTTCCACTTAGAGGTAAAATATTAAATGTTGAAAAAGCAAGACTTGATAAAATTTA
>CAYZUC010000134.1:0-6402 GCA_964481705.1 uncultured Lachnospiraceae bacterium | reverse complement strand
AGAAGATAACAATCCGAAACTTAATCATTGCCGTATTATTGGGATTGATTGGATTTTGGGTATTCAAAAAAATCATAAAATAAGGAGTATGATATGTGGGAAAGAATCAAAGAAGTTTGGAAAACTGAATGGAAAATCGCCAGTGAGAGATTGACTCTTGCTTGGAAGTCTTTTAAGAATGTTTTTATAACATTTATAAAAGAAACAGGTAAGTTTTTATGGAACGATTTAATTATTCTTGTTAGTTTTTTAATTGCTGTATTAGAGTCCGTTTGGATTATCACAGGCGAAGCAATTATAAACTGGATTAAAAAGTGGTAAAACTAAAACTTTACCGCCTATAAAATTGGAATGATTTATATAAATTGAAATAAATAACACAAAAAAGGGGGAGTTTTTTGAAAAAATTACATAAAATAGGGGGGAGTTTTAGAAAAATTAAAAAGATTTACAACTTTATAAAAAAGTAAAAGATTTTAATTGTTAAACAAAAAAAACAGGGCGTAAGTCCTGTTCTTTTTTTAGTTTAAAAAGTTAAGCAGCAGTTGAAACCCAAGAAAGTGTGGAACCTTCAGTAGTCACCGTGCAGGTCAAAGTATATGTGCCATCAGTAGTAGGCATTGTTGGCAATACAGCGGTAACGGCAGCGGTAACAAAGCCAGTTGTTGCTAATTGTGTTGTGTTTGTTCCAGCAGTAGCAGTAGGTGCGGCAGGTGTTCCTGTGAATGTAGGACTTGACAAGTCTGCTTTTGCTGCTAAAACAGCAGTTCCTGTTGTTGAAAGGTTGCTCAAATCTGTATTTGCTGCATTTCCAACACCTGTTGATAACTCATTTAATGCTTCATCAACAACTATATCTTGAACGACTTTATTATTATACATGTTTATACTCCTTTTGTTAAACACTTTAATTATTACATAACAATTAAAACAAGTCAAGTTATTTTTGGGGCAGACAGGAGGGAGTGTATGAAAAAATTATAAGACACTCATAAATACTGCCCCAATGGGAGATTTAACATTATTATAATTTATTTTTTTTAATAATGTCAAGGCTTAAATATAATTAAACCACTTTTTGGCGGACGAATTTGAATATGACACCAATTACGAGTTGAATCAAAATCTTCAAAGTAAAGTCCAATAGTTTTACAAAATGGCAAATGATTTCTAATCCACCTTTTTAAGTCATCGGTTCTCTTGCCACCAAAATCGCACGCACAGCAATATAAATGTTGAGAGCCAAGTGGCACTTTACTTTTGTCAAAAACGCCGTCAGGGAACGGAAATTGCCTCATTCTAGCCTTGCTTTTGTATATTTCAAGTTGCTTATCAATACTTCTATAATACGAAGTCGGAGTCATCGGTATTCCGCACCTATCTCTTAATATGTTTATTTTTATTAAAAATTCTTCAAAGTTAGCCTCCAATTCAAATGGAGGTTCTTTATCACTTACTTTTAATAGTTCTTCTTTTGTTATAAGCATTTTACCTCCTATTCCGTTTCGTTTCTTTCTGTTCGGCGAGTTTGCACGCAAGGTCCTTCTGCTTTTCATAAAATTTCTGATAGAACAAAATGTCTTTTTTTTCATTGTCTTTAATCCTTTTTTGAATTTGTTCTTTTACTACTGGTATTAGTTTTTCTAAATCTTTATATTTTTTTCTATAATAAACACCAAAAAATTCAACAATAAAACAATACTTTTCCTTTCTTGGTATATAAAATATCTCAAAATCTTTATGTTTTATCATTTTTCTCCTCCTTTTTTATGAACTCTTTTGCTTTTTTTATAATATAATCAGCCATATCCGCCCTGTCTTTGCAAAATCTTATACGAACATGATAATGATAAGCATAAGCCAGTAATGATTGAATTATTATATTAAAGTATGAGAGTTTTCCGTGTGTTGATAAATATAAATATATTCCTAGTGCTTTTTGCTCTACAAGTATATATTTTTCATCAAAACCAGCAAATCGTTCCATTTCTTTCAAGAATCTTGTATGACCACTTATAAGTGTTCCGCACAAGTCCTCAACAGATTTTCTTTCAAAAGCAATTTTATCTTCATAACCAGAAATAGAATAATCGCCAGTTTTTAACCCACAAAATTCTGTTTCAATATTTTTGAAGGGAGAAAAATCCAGATATTTTTGTTCTCTTGTGTCTATTATTATCTTCATTCTTTCCCCCTATCAATTATACTAAAATGGCAAATTGTCATCTAGAATATCAGTTTGCACTTCTTTTTTTTGAGAATTGTCGTTAGACATATTTTCTTTCACAGGAAATAACGATAACCATATCTCTCCTGCTAGGGTTTCTATTACTAATTTATAGTAGCCCTCATCGTCTTTAAGCACAGAACCAACATTTTTATAAATGCTTTTTCCGTTGCTGTTTTTAATATATTCGCCTTTGCTATTCTTTTTTGCAAGGCATACATCATAAACTTTTTTAATCATTTCATTGCTCCTTTTGTTGATTATAGTTTATTTTTCTTTATGTGTCAAGAATTTAACAATAAAGACTAGTGTTTGGACTCAATAAATATACGATTTGTATTCCATTTAGAGTTGTCCAATAGCAAATCATCTAGATAATAAAAGCCAGTTGCCATAGGATAAAACACTTTTACACACTCAGTGCTCTCATTTCGCAACCAAAGATCTATATCATAAAAGATTTCGCCGTTTGATTCAGACACAACTAAAATAAATTTATCGTCGTCGGGTCTTAAATATGCTGATCGTTTTTCTGCCATTTTTCACTCCTTTATAAAAGTTTCCTTTTCTTATTAGTTTTTTCGGTAATTTTATTGTCTTCTTCTCTTTGCTTTATTTTATATTTTGCGCGGTTATAAATATAAGGAATATCTAAATTCCTTTCTGTCGTTCTTATATCTATTATCCAAGCAGAGTTTTCCACTTTCCAGATAATATCAGAATCTGTGTCGTAGTCTGTAATAATTGCCGAAGGTCTATACATTTTTTTCTCCCTTAAAAAACAAAATCTTCTTCAAGTGCTTTTTGACTAATTTCTTCATTTGTCTTTTTAACTAAATTTACTTCTCTTTGATGTCCATCAGGCAATGTTGAAACAGGAGCAACACCAACAGCAGTCACACCAGAGTTGCTTGTTGCCGTCCGCCATTTCTTGCCCCTAGAAAAAAAGTAATTCTGCGGCTCTAACCTACAAAGTGCTTCAACATTTCTCCAAAAGAGCCTTTGCGGAATTGACTTTTTATTAAATTCTTCGCACCAGCGATTAAAACAAGACCAACTTGTCCAATAATAACCCGTTGGTGAATTGCAAGATAGGTTAATAGTATAACTTTCAGGGCTTTTCCTAACATCTTTGAAAAAGCGCTTTACAGTTTCAATTTCTACCGTCTCAAAATTAAAGTTTTCCATATTTTGTGTTTCAATACAACTCTTATCATATTCTGTTAAAGCATAAATTCGTCTGTTATTTTTCAAATAAAAATCTTTTGCCTCCGCAAGCAATTGAGTCATATACGAATCAGGCAAATCTAAATGTAGGCATTGTTGCTCTTTTAAGTGGCATTCAAAAATAATCTGTCGGCGTTCGTTTGGAGAAAATACCGTTTGAACCTCGTTGCTTGTTCTTACAATAATAAAACTTCTAGGGCGCTCTTCTGGCTGCTGAAATTTTCTACTAAATCTATCGTATTTGTTTGAAACAACCGCCTTAAATTCGTCATAACTCATTTTATTATTATCTTTATTAGAAATCCAGGTGCATTCGTCATCATTGACTATTATAGCATTTGAATCGTATATACTAGCATAAAAGTCTTCGCGGCGGGAAGTCATGTGTTGTATTATAGCATATTTGCCTAGCAGGTGCGGAAATAAACTCGTTTTTCCAGTCCCCTTTTCATACGAAACAAAATCAAAAAAGTATGGACAATAATTTTTTTCAGGGTCGTCCATTTTGCCTATAATTGATGTCAAAAATAATCTAAAAAAGTTAGGATTTGTTGGACACTTAAAGTATTGTAGCATAAATGAGTCAATTCGTTTTGTTTTATCCCATTCTGGTATATTATCAAATAATTCTTTCCTTGAATTATAAGAGCAATCATCTAAAACTTGCTTCCAGATTTGCTCCAATTCACGGACCGTTGGTTTTTTATAAGTGATTCGCTTTGACCCATCTGAATTAAACAGAGTTTTTATAATCCAAAGGCGTTCGTGAAAAAATAAATTAAATTGTCTCTCAGCATCTGGTATTGAAAGTGTTTTATTTTCACCTTCAACTAGATTTGATTTTACTAGCCCTGTTATTATATCTCGGCTAAATAATTCGTATTCTATTATTATTTTTTCTAAATTTTGTATTAAAGAAACAATATTCCCGCCATTTATTTTTTCATATCTGGCAAATATATTTTCTGACATTTTACTCATCATATCAATATTTGTCATAATTTCCTCCTTTTTATAAAAAAAAATATATATTATATTTTTTTATTTGCAAGACATTTTATTTTGTTTTTTTTATTTATTTCTCTTGACAACAATCTGAACATTTCCAAATCTTCATGTGTCGGGTCGTATAGTTTTATGTATTTTATTACTTTTGTGCTCCACCAAACATAAGGTTTTCTGCCACTTCTTCCTTTTACTCCTGCCATTTTTTTACTCCTTTATTTTTTATTGATGTTAATATATGAACAATAACATCAACTGTCCAGCCGTTGCCTATTGCCCTGTATCTTTGTGTATTACTAATACCTTCTGTATAATTATCAGGTAGCGTTTGTAATCTTTCTGCCTCCACGGGTGTTAATTTTCTAACATTATAATCACCATCTGGAAGGTCTATCTTATAAAGTCCAGTTTTTGCTCCTTGCTCACCACCATTTGCCGATAATGAAACAGATTTTCCACGAACAGAGTATATTCTTTGACCTTGTCCTCCATTTCCTATTTGCCCAAGTCTAATAGGTGTATAAACAATCATTCCATTCTTTGCCGTTCTACTAGCGGAGGCAGTTGTAAATACCCCTGATTTTTCTTTCATTGTTCTTTGATTATATTGATTGTATAATACTGGTTCGCAAATAACACTATCCGTTTGGACTGATGTTAAGCGGTTGGATTTTTTATCATTACGAATTTCTAGAATATCTTTCAAAAAAATTCCTTTATCATCAGGTTGCTCTATCCGCCAATTTGTCCAATAGTAGCGCTTTCTTTGTTGAGCAGATACAAGAGCAGAGTTTATCATTGTGCATTCTGTTTCAGGGTAGATTGCTTTTATAACCGTGGTTATTGCATCTCTGTCCTCTACTTTCATACTTGCGACATTTTCTAGTAAAAAGTATTTAGGCTTTATAATTGATAATGCTTTTACATATTCCCAAAATAGTTTAGACCTTTCTCCGTAAAGCCCTTGCCTGTTTTGTTTGGCTATTGATAAATCCTGACAAGGAGATCCGCCAATCAATAAATCTACATCTTTGAATTTATTAAAATCTAATTTACATACATCTCCGACTTGAATTATATCAGGATAGTTTTTTTGTGATATTTGAATAGCATATTTATCAATCTCACTGGCATAGTATTTTTCAACTGGTATTCCTGCTTTTTCAAGTGCTATTCTTCCACAAGAAATCCCGTCAAATAATGATAATACTTTCATTTTATTTCTCCTTATAAATGATTCGTTCTACTTTACAAAAGTCGTATTTTGATTTTTCGCATTTCTTTTGAATCATATAACTAGTTCCGTTCATAAATCCAAATAAATAAAAACAAGTTGCTGTTATTGCTATTGTTATTATTGTATATATTTTTTCTTTCATTCTTTTACCTCATCAATTATTTCTTTTAAGTCATCGTTTTGAAGCCAAGTTATATCGTCAAGAGTATTCATTATAATATTTACTTGATTATCGTTTAAATCAAATGATTCCATTAATTCAAATCTATCTACATATTGATATTGAACTAATCCACTTAAATCTAACTCTATAAACATATTTTCAACAACATCTGCCAATTCAATACTGTCTCCGTTTAATGTTCTATATTTATTAAATTCATTTATAAATTCATCTTTTAATTTATTTAGAGTTTCCATTTTATTTATCCTTTATTTCGTTTAGTGTTTTTTCAATATCAATATATAAAAATATTTGTTTTAAATCATCCAAACAATCAAGAAAACATTGATTCATTTTTTTTATAAATTCAATAGAATTTATATCAAATCCTGATTCTAACAATTTACCTGCTTTTATTGTTGTTTTTCTTTTTAGTACAGAATAAATCGTTTCACAGACTGTATCAATACCTAAAAATTCCGCATTTTTATTTATTAAATTATCTAAATTTTCATCAACCATAATAAATCCTTTGTTTAATAT
>CAYZUC010000133.1:0-6617 GCA_964481705.1 uncultured Lachnospiraceae bacterium | reverse complement strand
ATAATCGCTAAGATGCCCCATTAGTAGGGCAGAAGCTAAGTTCTCTGAATGTGTGTGATAGACGTACGCCGTGGCCCTGCCTGTCGAAGCCGGCGTCGGACACAAAATTCGAGCAAAGTTAGGGCAGTCTATAAAACTTTGCGATTCCAGTACCTGATTTTCGCGAAAAGAGATGGACAGCCACTGCTCCAAAATTGGACAGAATTCAGAATGTTCCCGTGTGAGAAGGGCGGACGTAGGGGCTGAGTTAAGGTGTTAAGGTGAGGGGGACGCGAATACCCCGCTGAGATTATGAAATCCCAGCGGGGCTATTTTAGTCGTCGTCGTCCATTGCCTGGCGTTCGGCGCATTCTTTGATTTCCTCATTGAGGGAGAGCATCTTGGCATCCAGGTCAGATACCATCTCCGCACATTCGTGTAATTCGCGCTTGATATGCTCAGGCGCATTGCCTTCAAACTTGTAATGGATCTTGTGCTCAAGGCTGGCCCAGAAGTCCATTGCTACGGTACGTATCTGGATTTCTACTTTGGTGTCCACTACACCATCGGAGAGAAAAATAGGAACACTGACCAGCATATGGTAGCTTTTATATCCGCTTTCTTTTGGGCTCTTTATGTAGTCTTTGATAGAAAGCACCTTGATATCACTTTGATTGGTCAGCATGTCAGCAATTCGATAAATATCTGATGTAAACGAGCAAATGATACGCACGCCAGCGATGTCATTGACATACTTGACCATATTCTCTATGGTGGATTCGTATCCTCTCTTTTTTAGTTTCTTTACAATACTCTCAGGGGTTTTGATCCTTGATTTGATATGTTCGATAGGATTGTACTGATGAACATGCTGAAATTCATCGTTGAGAATTTCAAGCTTCGTCCCTACTTCCTTTAGTGCAGAGTTATACAAGAGGATAATTGTTTTCCAGCTATCCACTCCCTCATAATTCTTAATGGTTTTTTCCATCTTTCCACTTCCCTATATCCATTCATTATCCTGATACAAGCATCCTGAGCAGAGTTTTTCTTTCACATAATTGCTTTTGATACCCACATCAATAACCTTATTAAGTATACCATACTTCCTCCTATTTCGGTGGGATTTTAGAGAATCTTTAGAAAGAATTCATAGTCTTCTCTTTACTTTAAAAGCATATTTTACTATACTTTAGCAAGGTCATAATGGAATCTGATACTACTTATAGAGTGGTAGATGTATTACAAATATTGGGAAAGTATGAGGTGTCTTATGTTTCGCATGTGGGGTAAGATTTGGAAGGATAATCATCTAGTTTGTGATGAAGTATATATTGACGACAAAAAAGATACCAGAACACATAAAATCTTTCATGGTCTGGAGCATTTCTGTTACTCTTTTGATTTAGGAAAACCGATCTGGCTGGATGCAAATATTCGACAGTTTCAAGCGCACAACAAAGTCCGCTTTAATCAAGACAGTTTTATTGAGGAAATTCCCTTTGATTATCTGGAAATTCAGATTATCGAAGAAGATTAAATTCATAATTTTACCCTTGCATTTCCACAGTTCATGTAGTAGTCTGTATTTATAGTTCATGTAGTTATCATAACTACATGTTGCCGTCTAGAAGACAATTATACTTCTTCTTGGGCGGAATCCTGCGTGAAGATTATTTTCACGCATAGGTTTTGTGCCGTAGCACAAGCCTGTTATGCGCATAAGCAAGCGCAGAAATGGAGTAAGTATGGACAAATTAAGAGACCCGGGAAGTGCTATTACACACTTCATCGGGATGGTGATGGCAGTAATTGCTGCTGTACCACTACTACGAAAGACAAGCCTCTATGGAAGTCAGACTAATATGATTGCCATGAGTATCTTCATTGCAAGTATGATTTTACTCTATGGCGCGAGCACGACGTATCATTCGGTGATTCTGTCACCAGCAGCTACCAAGGTGTTTCGCAAAATCGATCATATGATGATTTTCATTCTGATTGCTGGATCTTATACACCCATTTGTATGATTGTCCTAAAGGGACAGTTTGGCACAGGAATGCTTATCGCGGTATGGAGTATCGCAATTATTGGTATTATTATCAAAGCATGCTGGATTACGTGTCCAAAATGGTTTTCCTCCATTCTTTATATTGCAATGGGATGGATTTGTGTATTTGCCTTCAGCCAAATCATGCATGCACTACCAAGAGCAGCATTTGCATGGCTCTTAGGTGGCGGGATTATCTATACCGTAGGTGGTATTATCTATGCTCTGAAGCTTCCCATTTTCAATTCCAAGCATGAGAACTTCGGTTCACACGAGATTTTTCATCTGTTTGTGATGGGTGGAAGTATCTGTCATTTTATCTTTATGTACGAATTTATTGCCACTATGTAAAATATACCATCTACCAACGAAAAGAGCTGTCGCATCGACTGATTTTCATCAATCGTGCGCAGCTCCCTTTTTATTCCTCTCCTTCGGTATCCATATAATCAAGCGGATTCTTCGTGGTATTGTTATGTCTCATGGAAAAATAGAGATTACTGCCTTCTTCTGAGTAGTACTTTGTGGTTTCTCCGATATATCCAATGATATCTCCCTTCTCCACGATGCTTCCTACTTTCAGCGGAATTTCCTTCAACTGACCATAGGTAAGAAGATAGCCATCACCGATATCTACCTGAATGGTATTACCTGTCTCTTCATTTTCAAGAATATCGACTACTTTTCCTCTCGCCGATGCCATAACCGGATCATTGACTTCACCAGCAATCAAAACAGCCGGGTTATACTTGTACTGATCCAAGGTTTTAAAATATACCGTCTGATCCATGTTGTAATTCATTAATACTTTTCCATTTACAGGCCAGTCCAGATAATCCTCCTCCGAAAAATGAAAATCCTCTATTCTGACTGTTTTCTTAGTGGTCTCTGCCGGTTCCGGAATCGGCACCAGTTCCATTTGTTCTACATCTTCTCCTATCAGCTCCGGTGCTAAATCATAATTCTCTGCTGTTACATTTCCGCCTGCAGTTTCCTTCTTTTCATCCTGGTTTACCTTCTCCTCCTTTGGGGCTTTGGCTTGATCAACAGCTTTGGGCTTATTTGTCTCAATTTTTACCTCTTCTGCTTTTGAAAGATCCACATAATCCTCTTTTTTACTGTTTACACTTCCAAAATAGCCCATTAAGGATGCAGCTGTCAGCATGCACAAGGACGTAATTGTTATCACTACCTTTTTACTTTTCATACGCTTAACTCCCATCTATGTGATTTTCACATTTTGTTAGATAGTATAAGCGTTTCCATTTTTTGTTTCCTTATTCATAGTAGTCTCGAATTTCAATGTCTGGAAAATAGTATTTCAGAATTTCCCGGTAAGTTTTCCCTTCTTCTGCCATACATGAAGCTCCATATTGACTCATTCCAATCCCGTGACCAATACCTCGCGTTTTTAGAGTCCATGGCTTTTCCTTTTTTTCAACAGAAAAATTTGAACTATTCAATTGATATCTTTCTCGAAAAGCTTCTCCACTAAGTGTTTCAGAACCAAATTTAAGCTTTAATACATACCCCGAAGAATCTCTTTGTAAAATAGTCAACTCTTTTCTTGGTTCCTTCACTCGTACAATCGAATAATACAAAAGGCACGACTTATCCACATCACTATCTACTGCCTGTAAATAATCCTTGTCTGTATTCCTTGTCCTTCCGGCACTTAGTGCATGGAATGCGGGTCTTGCAAGTTCATTCTGATAGTAAAGTACCTCTCCCTGCGTCTGTTTTACTGCCAAACTGATTTCATCCGTCCATTCTTCCTGTGTCGTAAGCTGCGACCTTTGAATTGCTTTTCGTGCTTCAATCTCACCCGTCTTTCGTAGAATGGTCCTCAAAATGACTGCTTGTGCCTTCAGCGTCTCCATAGGATAATCCTTTTGTATGGAACCAGCCACCAGTGCAGGTAAATAGAATTCAAAGGAATCCGTTTCTTCTGCATTTATGTCCATGCTTCCCACCCCATGAATACACATTGTCACTACCAATGGGAGCAACAGAATAATTAAAAGAAAGGAAGTCAGATTCTTTAAAAATAGTCTCATAACCTATTTTATGAATCCAACTTCCTTTTTATGATTTGTTTTGTCCATGCTTAGTAAGCGTACTCTTTTGCCATATCAACATGCTGAATGGTTCCTGCGCTTCCATTTTCATACAAGAATATTCCTGTCTTTCGAATCATGGCATTGGTTTCGTTCGAAACATCCTTTAAGGAAAAGTTGGAAGAGACATTTCCCAGATAAATCGCACCAACTCCCTTGTCCTTCAAATTACAAAGAGTATCCTTTCCGTCCTTATCCTTTATCCAGATTAACAGCTTGTCAAAGATGGCATCATTTTCATCAATCCATCCATTCCCGTCCTCATCATACTCAGCCAGGTCCGAAAAACCGTCTCCTGACTTTGTACCGAATAGTTCATTTCCATCATTGATGATTCCATCTTCGTTTTGATCCAGTGCAAGGAAACCACTGCCTCTTCCGAGTCTTGAAATAGTGTCTAATTCTCCATCTGCATCGATGTCAAATTTAAAGGTCTGGTCCTCTACTCCTGCACATGTACCATTTAGATTGATAACCAGGGGATCACACATCTGGGAACCATAATCAATCTGAATGCCGGATTCCTCCACAAAGGAGCGACTCATTTCCAAACTCAGCTGAAAGCTGAATTCCTTTCCATCAGATGTCTTGACTGTACCTGTCGTCGAAAACTGAGTGGTTTCTGTCTCTTCATAGTAATGCATTTCAGAGTAGCTGCCACCTTCACCACCACCCGATGATGTTCCGGTGTCATAAAGATTCAATCCTTCTGTTGTGGATTTCTTTCCCCATAAAATCATGAATAAGAAGTCCAGACATTGAGAACGAATGTAATTCACGGTATCCTGATCTCTTTTGTCCGTGCTTGTTCCCTTTGTCTTCATTTCCTCATATCTCTTTCGAATAAGGTCTGCGGTATCAGAAAGCAAATCATGCTTTTCGGTATCCTGATTCTCTGTTGTCTGCAGCCCTTGTCCGGAGGAATCTACCTCTTCCTCCGTAGTCTGTCCAAACAAACCTGCCTGAAAGGATAATGAATTTCCATTGCCACTCCACCTTCTAAGGGAGTATGCGTCCATGCGCGTTGCCGAATAGCTTCTGGCGGATTCCATTCCTATATTACTGGAATCGATTCTCAATAAAATCCCCTTTCTTCTGTCACTCACGCGCGAGTTCCTTCTCCGATAAAAAACGGCAGTGTCCGCGAGAATTTCCTTCTTCTCCCTTTCACTACCGTCCGTGGTTTCTAGTCTGGTTTCTATTTGTGTGTTTTGGCCGAAACACCTTTCAGAATATATATCGACCGATTCCCAATTTTCTTAATCCTTTTGTTCACAAAATAAACACACAATTTTCACAAACCCCATTAATATACTTAGGAAACACGATTGTAATTGATCAGACAACCTTTCAGGATAATCTCTCTCTCATCATCCGTCAGTTCACCAAGTGTCATGGTAAATTCTGTGAGTCCGTTTTCTTTTACAGCGTAAGCCTTGATCTCAGATGTTTTCTCCTCAACCGCTTTTTTGATTTCCGGAATAAAAATATAATCCAGATTCTTGAATGGCAGATTTCCCTTCTGAATCACAAATGGAAGCATACCCCAGTTAATCAGATTGGAACGATAACGTTTTGTGGCATATTCATTCGCAATATTA
This sequence comes from uncultured Lachnospiraceae bacterium, assembly GCA_964481705.1. Classification (GTDB taxonomy): domain Bacteria; phylum Bacillota; class Clostridia; order Lachnospirales; family Lachnospiraceae; genus CAYZUC01. Next base: position 869 of record CAYZUC010000133.1, on the reverse strand, counting down.
GCCCAGCCACCAAGTACCTTCTGGCAGGAAGCAGCTTGCTCTCTGGCAGAACCATCTCCCGGCTTCACTGCAAAAATCGTACTTCCAATACCAATGTTATCATGATTTACCTCAGGGAATTTCTCTTTAATCTTGTCCATGACCGGTTTGATCTCATCATTTACCTTGCATGGATGATTGCCTTCCAGTCTCGCATGCTCCATCTGCTGTACTTCCTTTGCCCGTCCGACATATTCCGGATCCTTACGTGATAATGTAAACTCTGCAAGACCCAGAGGATTGGAACGATAAGAGGAGGTCTCACCGGATGGTATCAATTCATCCGTAGTAGTAACTGGATCATGAATCTCAGAGACTACCTTTAATACCAAATTATCGGTCAATGCGCTCATCTTTGGCCAATCCTTGATATTAGGACCAAACTTGATCTCAACCGAAGGGTCTGCAACTCCCTTGCTGTCAAAAACACGATTCTCATAGATTGCTTTATCGAAGAAATACTTGTATTTGCCAAACTCAACATCCATGTCGGTTGCAGGTGTCAGGAATCCCTTGTTAGCTGCAGTTGCTGCAATCGAACGGGCATCCATCAAAGCTACCGATGAAATCTGACCATTCTGAAGCTTGGAGCCTTCACGGTTCGGGAAGTTCCTGGTGGAATGACGAATGGAGAATGCATTATTGGCTGGTGTATCACCGGCTCCAAAGCATGGTCCGCAGAATGCCGTCTTAAGAATTGCACCTGTCTCCAAAAGGGTAGCTGCAGTACCATTCTTCATTAATTCCATATAAATCGGAGTAGATGCAGGATAGATGCTCATAGTAAATTCGTCTGCACCGATATATTTTCCCTTTAATATGTCTGCTGC
>CAYZUC010000132.1:3175-6748 GCA_964481705.1 uncultured Lachnospiraceae bacterium | reverse complement strand
CTATGTAATTCGATGGCGTTTTCGTGAATGTAAAGGTTGCTTTCTCGCGGTCGTAGTAGTTATTTTCGTTTAAATACGAAGTTGGATCCAACGTCTGAACCTTTTTCTGCGCTTTCAGAGAGTACTTCTTTGGCGTCTTTACTTTTATCTTTATATAGGAAACATACGGCTTTCCGCCAAAATTTCTAGTATTATTATACGTAAGCTTTATTTTTATCGTCTCTGCTTTAGAATCCGACTTGGCCGACAATCGAATGGCACCCTCTTTTACATAATGATTCCCTTCCATTGTGGAGCCTCCAAAGGAAGTCATAGAAATAGCATAATTACTATCCCCTACAATCTGTGCACTCTTAAGCTGTGAAATGGACGGCTCATATTTTGACTGTAAATCGATTTCGATTGTATCTGATTTCTGCCATCCCTTTGCTACAAAATACGTAGAAACCACTGGTTTTGCCTTGGGCTTTGTTCCGTTTATAATCAGCGGTATAGCAGAAGTATACGTGCCATAGTAATTACGTATCTGTAGAGTAACCGGCATGCGCAGCTTTCGATTTCTGACCGTTCCAAAATAGTTTATCTTTCCGTTATTTCCTATCTGAATTCCGTTCACCGGAGAGTATTCAATGGTGCTATAGCTCAGGTCACCATCCGGTATTTGTGGACTATGTATCTCTAAATTGTCACGAATAACCTTTGCATTGAATCTACTGTTTGCATTGAATGCCGCATCAAGTGTAATAGGATCGCAAGTGATTTTGGGCTTCGTATCATCAATTCCGATATCCATGGTACCGATTTTGACCATTCCGTCCGCTTCGACGCCGTTTCCTGACATTGTCATATATACATCAATATTTTTGATGGATTTTATATTCTCACTGATTACCTTTGGCATTCCTCCATCCATCTTTGGACGGATATCAAAGCAATACTCTGAACGTTCATGATCATTAATATAACAGTTGTCCACGGTATAGTACTCACTGAATTCCGAATCGTTAATCACAATCTTATTCGGCCTCCAACTGGTTTTCCATATATCATCAGCAGTGGAGTCTATCTGGTAAAGGTCTTTTCTATTGGCAATCAGATTCACACCAAAAACAATACTATGTTTTCTTTTATATGCATTCAGAGAATACTCTCGCTGTTGGAGATGTCCTTCAAAATCCTTTGTTGATAAATCCGATTTCTTTGTCTTCCCATCTGTAACATCAACGCGGATATAATCTTCCACACCACCTGCAGTAGTTAATTTGATAACGGCATAACCACTGGATTTTGCAATCGCTACGGTACGATTAGCTGACAGACTCGGATGTGGATAGGTTGCATCACCGCCGGATACTGTAACAAGCTGTATGACGTCCTCATTAGAGCTTGTAAAAGATATCTTATCGATTGACTGGGTCTGATTATCAGATAAAAGATAACCATCCTCAGGCATACGGATCATGTCTGCATAATCCGGATTATTTAGAAAATCCTCAACAAAGGTCAGAGCTTCTCCTGGATCCATTTGAATATATTTTTTCGTAAAATAAAGTTCTCTTGTCTCATAATGAGGAATTCCATCGATAAGGATACTTGCTTGGTTTGAATCTACCTCTATGGCAGGTGCGCTGGATCTGGTAAATTTTCCACTTGGCCAGGTCATAAATGGTTTTGTCGAATCTGCTATTGCAATCGCATATCTGGAGCCATATAATTTACTGTCGCCTAATTCGGGTATGGTATTATTCTCACAGATAAATACGTAAGGTTTTCCTACCATGGTAGCGTTACCACTAACCTTGACTGTTCCGGATGACTGCTTAACCACACAGCCGTCATTACTGGCAAAATTTCCATACTCCAATGTGAGCTGTCCCTCGTTATCAATACAATTGCCACTTGACGTTTGAATTATTCCTCCGACAGTACAGCTTCCCTTATTTATAATTCCTTTATGAAAATTATAAATCTCGCCCTTCATCTCTACATGTCCTGTATTATATACTGCATTGTATACTTCAAAGGATTGGGTTTGTCCACCTCCGATGTCCGATTGGAATTCCATTGTAAGCTGTCCTTGATTATCAATGACACTGGCACTACTGTTAGATACTCCCGTATTGACATTCATTTCATCTGCAGCGACAAGGGTTCCTTTATTGAGAATTGCCGAACCTGTATCAACGGTAACATCTATTTGCACTTCTACTCTCACTTGTGCTTCTGCATTGATCGTAACTTCACTATTACGAGAAATCACGAGCTTACCCGCATCATTCATGGTACACAGCACAATCTGCTTCTTGGAAGGAATACTAAGATCTTCATCTACGTTAATACTGTTCCGTAAACAAATATAGGTTGGATTTTCACTATCCTCGGATGCCTGATCGATAGCATTTTTGAGTTCTGCAAAATCTCTCACCTTATTCATGGACACGTAATCATTTCCATCAAGATTACTAATCAATCCGTTTGTAATTTTCTTTGCTTCTTTTATCTGATCTCCGTCCCGATAGATAGCAGGTATCTGCTTCTGTCGTCCGTTATCGTAGACCCCTTTCAAAGCCTGATAGCTTCCCTCCGAGAAGTGAGCCACGGCCGCATGGGATGCGATCACCTTTCCACCATAAATCTGAGGAATGCTGTCAGTGTATGCAACAAAGAATGTGGGATACTGTGTAATCGTACTGTTACCAATTATTTTTCCCGCTTCTCCTGCTGAACCATTCCTCATGAAAAAGGTTCCAGACTTACGGCTGCTTACGAGAGATGCAAGTACAGGGTCCACACTGGCATTGGTTGCAACAGCTATATCAAAGCATCTAATGCCTGCTCCTGAACCCGTCATTTCAAAGACTCCATCTTCACAGGATAAGACACCGACACTTAAGTCTTTGATTGTGCCTGACTGCATCGTATAGGTACCGGTATTAATGACTCCTATTCCTTCTCCATATGAAGTCCTTGTTATGTATCCTCCACATTGTTTGAATAAACCATTATTGGAAACACCACAGGAATTCTCATGTTTAGACACCGTAATGGTTCCCTCATACATAATCAGCTTTGCTCCAGAGGCATTGCTTATTCCAATCGGACAATCTCCGTCTACCCTAGAGCTACGGAACATGGTATATTCCTTTTAATTTATCACTGCGGCCGGTATATCGCTATCGAGTACCTCATTAGCAGAAAGATAAGCTCTTTCCGTTGAGAGAATTCCATTATTTCGAATAGCTGGTCCATAAGTATCCAATATATTAACACTGTTTATTTTTAATGTACCGTTATTTACAATCGGTACCATTTTGCTTCCGGCTAGAACCGTGCTGTATGTAACGCTCGATATGATTTGAACCTTCTTGCCCTCTGCAATCGTTAGTCGGATTATATCATCTGTATGAATCGGTACGGTACCACGATAATTGGAGCGAATATTATGGCCCTGCATCTCGATGGTCATATCTTCTTCGATGGTATAGGATTTTGTAAGCTCAAAATCCTGTTCTATTTTAATATTCTTGCATTTTCCATTCATTACCTGCTTTCGATACTCCGCCTTTAGGCTGG
>CAYZUC010000132.1:0-3165 GCA_964481705.1 uncultured Lachnospiraceae bacterium | reverse complement strand
TGTTACAAAGTCATATTCATTATAGATATGAGCATCGTATTAATCCTGCCCTACCGGCTGCTCTTCGGATTCCTCAATGTAGCCGGAATCCTCTGTTATAGATGGTTCAGCAGTCTCTTCGATAATTGATGATTCCACAGGCTGCTCTATGGGTGATGCCCATGCATACGACGGAATACCAGTCAAAACCATGGCCACGATTAGCAACAGAGCTGCACCTCTTTTTTCTCTTTTCATATTATTGCGCTCCTTCCCTCATACAGTGTCAATTTTCGCTTTATATAGATATAATCCATATTAAACTATTAGTTTGTCAATTGCAACAGCAAACACTGTGTAGTGCGTAATAAGTGTCTATGTGGTTTATAATTTCTGATAATTCCATTTATTGTTCTTTTCTGTAGTTGATTTGTGTTTGCCCTCTAATGTCCGGTATAAATTCTCTGGAAGTCCGACTTCTGAATTTTCTCAACGCTTTTATCAAAATCCGTAAAATCAAAAGCATTGATTGACTTTGGTCCGGCATCGCCCACAATAGCCTCTCCATCATCTGTCACAACGCCAATGGAGCCGGGTGTATGTCCCGGGAGACCGATAATCCATGCTGAAAAACCATACTTGTCCAGTCGATCACCGTCCCCCACCAGAATGTCCGGTTGAAAGGTATCAAAATCTGCAATCGTCTTTTGAACTAATTTTGTAATTGTCCCTCTTATCAACTTGGAAACCATTTTCATTCCCATAGAACGATAGTTTACCGTCTTCATTAACTCTTCAAGTTCCGGTGCTGCTACCAATGGTACATCGGCTTCGTTCATTGCAATGGGAACGTTATATTTCGATGCAATATAAGCAGCATTCATACTGTGATCACAATCTCCATGCGTAAGTACCAGCAATTTCAGGTTTTCTTTCGTTACACCTGCTGCCTGCAGCTTCTCTTCCAGACGCTCTCTCCTATTATTTAGTTTCTTGCCATCGGCAAATAGGTATCCGCCTGTATCCACTAACATGTAATTGTCGTTTTCTTTTACAAGGTAAGCATTCACTAATCCCAAATCCATCTCAATAATCATAGTCTTCTCCTTCTTATGTATCCTATTGCGGGTTTACTGACTTATTAGTACGTCTCTTGTTTTGTCATGGTTCAAATCTCACTTACTACGATGATAGGAACCATGTACTTTATCATATTGTTCCAAAAAAATCGTGTCCATTTTGCTGCCATCCAATTGAAAATAGTCACACCAGGCCTCTTTCTGGCAAAGAAAAGCAATACTAGGAAGGATATTGAAAAAGTACTCCAATACCAGCTTTTCCATGTCAGCCTCATGGTCTCCGCTCTTCTGTAGCTCAACCATCTGGAAAAAAACCTTGCAGTAATTATCCCTTTTTAAGGATTCGATAAAGGCACATCGTATCAGATCTTCATTCTCTATTCCAAAAGGAAAGTATCTCTCACGCATACGCTGTTTTAGAGAATCACTTTCATAATCTACGTTTTCCCCTCGAATCGCTTCTATCATACCTTCGTATTCATGAAAAAGATGCTCTACCAATACCTCAAATATTTCTTCTTTGCTTTTAAAATGATAATACAACAGTGATTTTGTCACCTTGGCTTCTTTTGCAATCTCATCTACGCGAGCACCTTCGTAGCCTTTGTCTGCAAATACCTTTGCAGCTGATTGCAAAATCATACTTCGTCCATTTCCTCTTTCCATTTCAGAAACCTTCCTTCCCCTTATGGCAATTCCTAAAGTAATTTGATTATAATACTGACCGTTCAGTACAATATACATCTTTTTTTTATCTTTGTCAATCAAAATGGGAGGATAGTATGGTATACTATAAAACAAATAAAGATACGAAGTATAAGGAGGTCTACATGGCGGAGGAAAAAAGATTTGCTGTTCTGATTGATTCAGATAATGTATCTGCAAAATATATCAAATACATTTTGGATGAGGTTTCAAATAACGGAAGTATTACTTATAAGAGAATTTATGGTGATTGGACTACTGATAATGCCGGAGCTTGGAAGAGAGTATTATTGGATTACTCTATCACTCCCATTCAGCAATATAGCTATACTTACGGAAAAAATGCAACTGATTCCGCAATGATTATTGATGCAATGGATATTCTGTATTCCGGTAAGGTGGAGGGATTCTGTATTGTTTCCAGTGACAGCGATTTTACACGTCTCGCATCAAGACTTCGTGAGTCTGGAAAGATTGTCATTGGAATGGGCGAAAAAAAGACACCAAAGCCCTTCTGTGCTGCATGTAATATCTTTAAATATTTGGAGATTCTAATGACTGAGGATACCGAGAGCGAACCGGAAACGACCGCTACCGCAAAATCTTCTCATGGAAAAAAGAAAGCGACGGAAGCTGAGAATACCATGACGGATATCAAGACCATTGAAGAGGCCCTGATTAATATCATTATCGAGAATGGGGACGATGAGAATGGAGGCATTGATATGGGTGAGCTGGGAAGCCGCCTACAGAAACGTTACCCTGATTTTGATACTCGTAACTATGGCTACAGTAAGCTGTCAAAATTTCTTACCAAATTTGACTCCATTTCTACGCAGCCAAGCGGTTCTTCCATCATGGTTATGCTGAAAGCTCCCGAGGAAGACCATAGCATGGAAAAGACTATTATAGAAATCATTAAGGGCCATGGAGAGCGTGGCGTCAATATGGGAACCCTGAGCCAAGAAATTCGCCGTGCTTATCCCAATTTTAATGTGAAAGAGTATGGCTATTCGAAGTTTGAACAGTTCGTACGAAGCTTTGACTGTTTTGAAATAAAAAGTGTGACCCCTTTGAATAAAAGAGTCACAATAAAGGATCCAGAATAAAAGATTTTTAGACCGTATTTGCAAAGCGTATCGTTATGATACGCTTTGTTTTATTTCCCAAACAGTTGTACCTCCTCATTGGCTTCTTCTTCTGTCATATGAAATCTCTTCTGTAACTTTTCGATTATACGCTCCCTTGATACTTTCTCCTCCAGATTATCCAGAATAAAAGCCTCAATTCCTTCCTGAAGTCCTTCCTTATGACCTTCCTTATGACCTTCCTTATGACCTTCCTTATGACCTTCCTGTCGACCCTTTTCCTCTGATATTCTCTTTTCATTCGCAATGTGACT
>CAYZUC010000131.1:0-6970 GCA_964481705.1 uncultured Lachnospiraceae bacterium | reverse complement strand
CATTTCCGATTAATCTTATGGCTTCAAACCATTGTTCACCACCCGACTTATTAAGATTAATCTCATGAAGCCGCCCACCTGCTCTTTCCCAAATATTTCTATCTTCGAGTCCTCTCGGATATAGTTTGTAAACAACTTCCAAAAGTTTGTTTTTTAAATCCAAAGGACTGATTTGCTGTGAAAGAATATCTATTAGTCCAAATAAAAACGCCGATACATTTTGTGAGGCATAAGGCTGAGAGCCTTTTCCATCAGAACCATCTTTTCCTTTTATTAAGTCTGATATTCCTCTTAATAACAAAGATTTTATTTGTGTATATGGCCGACATGCCTCTAAAAAACCTAAGCCTTCCATTTCAATAGCTAAAGCATTGCTGACATTTGTTCGCAAGAAAAATAAAGTTTCGGAATCTATATCGGTCATTACTTTTTCACCAGCAGCAATTGTTCCGGAATACACAAGAATTGGAGATGGAAATTCTGAATTAATCAATATATTTGATTTGGCTTTCCATTCATCTGAATTTCCGTACATTTCTGCAATCCGTTCTAAATCGTAAGATGAATAGCCATGTTGTGGCCTTAAAAGAAATCCTTTATCAGTTTCTTTACCTCTTTCGTATCCAAAAACAGCTTTCCCAATTACAACATCACCCACTTTCACATCTTTTAATCCGCCTGCAACTCCAACAAAAAAAGCATGAGAAGGCAAAAAGTGAGTTAATGCTCGTTCTGTTTCTATTCCAGCATTTGTGTTTGTTTGGTCTGTTTTTCCAACAACAACTTTCACCTTTCCTGTTGGTGAATTATAATAACCAATATTGTAGTCGGTTCCAGTTTCTGGGTGTAATTCCTGCTGAACATTTTCCAAGTGTGCCAAAACGGCTTGTCTTTCTATCTCCAATGCAGTTAAAATAAGTACTGTATTCATATTTTCTTATATAACTCTATTAAATTATTTAATTCTTCATTGATGTAATATTTGTCCTTCATTGCTTTTAATAACTTTGAGATGGTAATATCTTTACAGCCTCCTTTTCTTAGCTTTGCAAGAGCCTTTCTCCAGGCGTCCTCGCCTGTAGTATTGAGATGCAACTCACTTGTTTTCCCATCTGCTTTTTCCCATAGGTCTTCCTCATTAGGCCCTTTGGGAAATAAATCACAAGCAATTTTGTAAAGAGCTTCCCACCATTCGTCTTGAGTTATAACGATGCTTGTAAACCACCCTGAAAAGCTAATATGCAACCGAATAAATAATCCCAACAGTGATTGGCATTCTTGGAGAGCAACTCTATATGAAGTATTACATTTAGATTTTTCGTAAATATTTTCCGCGCATCTTTCCCATTTTTTTTTGTGAACGAGTTTACCTAAAAAAATAGCATCCAATTTGGGTAACTGTTCATTATATCCATATATAAAGTTTGCTAGTAATTTTTGATTTGTAACATTGATCTTATCAAACAAATGTAATATGGCAGACAAGTTTCGTTTGTTTTGATCGAAATAATCTTGTAAAAAGGTAATCTCATTCAAATAATCATATAAATCTTTTTCGAGGTTTGCATTATTGTTGTCTGATCTTATATAGGTAAATGCAGTCGCTTGCAAAAAATCTTTCTTGATATGTGATGGCAAAATACCCCACGCCTCTTTCCGTTGTTCATATTCGTAAATATCCGTAAGTTGATTTTTTACCATTATTCGCCAAACTTCTTCAGGAACCTCATTGCCTTGCAATAATGCATCTAATGTATTATAAACTAAAAAATTAGGGTGCTTAAATAAAGCTTGAATTGGTGTGCCTTGTAGTAGAGCATTGCATATTATTTTATGCCAGCCGTAATGAGAAATATCGAGCCTTTCTAGGAAATTTATTTTGGATAGCATCCGTCCTGAGATTGCCCATAATCTTTCATCATTTAAATGTACTGTTTCTCCAATGAAGTCCAATGCTGGAAAATAATTTGCAATATATTCAAATCCATCTGTGCTATTTTCGTCTTTATCTACTTTCAACTGTTGACAAAGGACGGCATACACTTCTTTATATTGTTCACATATAGTAACAGCATGTAATTTATAGCATTTCTTCTTTGCTGCAAATGAAGCAATATTAGGCAACAGGTCTGTTGATATATTACTAGGAAATGTCTCTATTAAATCATTTTCAATTTGTTTATTCTTTTCGGTAATAAATGAAAATAGAATATCAAATGCTTTAGATTCTTTATTAAACCATAGCCAACAAATTTTGGCATAATTCTTTTCCCAATGACTAAACTTATTAGCCAAAATCTCTTTTACAGACTCTCTCCACCATACGCTTGTTTGTTTCGTATCAGATAATTTATCAACAATAGAAAAACAAGGATTATATTTGTTGAACTTCTCATTAAACAAATACTTGTCACACCATTCAGTAAAAGCCTGTTGAAGTATAGTATTGGCATTTTTTATAGCGGTAAAATCAACATCTCTTAGAGAGAGTATTTCAGAAATATCAGATGTATCTTTTAGCAAATCAATTAAAACACCTAATGTTCTTTGCTTAAATATATCACCCTTATTCATATCCTTGCTATATACACATATAAGTATAAGTAGTTGTATGACATCTGCAAATTTATATCCTCGCTCCTTTTCAATGTTTTCTGTTGCTTTGATACACCATTCCCATGTTTTCAAATGCTCAATGGAAGGGTTTATGGCTTCTATTTTATTGCCAAAATCTCTTAATTGTGCTTTTGCCTCATCATCTCCAAGAATGGATTTTGCAGCCAATGATAGGTTTGTATCCGGTTCTTGTGGTTCGATCAGATAAAACAATGTTTTATTTCTCCACTGTATAGCAATATTTTCAGGTGTTGCAAGTATGTTGAATTCATCTATGTTCACTTGGGCAGGATTAAACTGTATTCCGAAATTCAACTTACATCGGGTGTCATTGTCAAACCCTCTCCATATTTTACCAATCAAATCTTCAAATCCGGATTGACCAATCCAAATGAAATTTCTTTTATTACTGATAATTCCTTGAGCTACTTTTTTTTCTCTTGATGTGTAACTTGCCGAAGAATGATTATCCGGATAGTATTCAATGGGAGCAATGTCTAAATCTTTATTTATCTCATCTTCAAAATGATCAAACAAGACTGAGAGGTCATGGACTTTACCAACATCATCTTTATCTATTATTAAAACATGAGAAAACAATCTTCCTATTCGGACTTTTGATGAATTATCTGGATATGTTTTTAATATTAAGTAGTGATTCTCAATCATAAAACCTCTAATGGCAGGAATCCAATTGATGCCAGATGATGGTAAATCTGCCAAGTTTGTCTTCGGCAAAATTTTCTTTGCAAGAGTTTTGTCTTCCAAAGTCGTCTTTAACAATGAGAATCCACTACTTTTATCATCTTCATTCTCACCGCATAATGCTTGATGTATTATTACTTTCACTTTACAGAACTTTTGTTATAAGTAATGACAAGTCAGGCACCTTATCACCACCATTTTGTTCAACTATATATGCGGATTCCTCCGGGCCAAATATTTCATAATTTTCTCTCACTTCAGTTATTTTTCCTCCTTGGGCGGAAAGACCTGCATACGAAAAGGAATCCTCATTCCAATTGTTAGCGATATATTCGTAAAATAGCGGAAGCTGTTTTTGGACATATTCTAATGGAGTAGCATTCCCATCCAATTCATCCCAACATGTAAATGTTACTAACAATTTTGGAACCTTTGTCTTCTGTTGCACTGTTAACTTTTTATAATGTCTCAAGATTTGCAATAGTTCTATAAGGTTTGATTGGTCTGAAATTTGAAAATCTGCATCGCTTGGTTGCTTTACCGCTTCTGCTTCTTGAATACTTTTCGTGCTTATATCATACGAAACCACCAATTGTGTCGGTCGAACAAAAATAATCCATGCATTACTATTTACAATCAAATCAATCCATTTTGCATCGATCTCACGTGATTCAAGTAAATTAGAAATCTGTTCACCTGCATAATCGGGACATATTAAATCGACTTCATTACCATCTATAGATAGCGGAAGTTTGATCGTATCATTGTTATCTGAAGGTGTAGCTTGGACTTCTTGACCACTTCTTAGTTGAGTAATGGCATCTTTTAAAACAGAAAGATCATCAGGCTTATTTCTGAATTTGATTGCTTTCTTTTTGCCATCTACTTGTAGAACCAATTGTGATAGGTAGGTGGTTTTTGAAGTTCCTGGCTGACCAATGATTATGATAGATGTATTTTGTTCCATAAGGTCATTTGTAGTTTAGAAAAACATCGTCCTTACTTGTTATTTCTAACTCAGGAACAATATTTGACGGTTGCGTAGTTTGATTTAGTAACCAGTTTAAAGTTTTCAAATTGTTTTCATGACAAAGTTTCTCAGGGTCAATATTTGGATAATTGGTCACCATAAATTCTTCATAACTATCTCGAAATATATCTTTAAGCCTCTTTCTTATTTGTTCTTTTAATTTATCATGAACATGATTAATCCTGTCAGCTTTTGACCAAACAATAGCTACAGTACGATTTCCTAAATCTTCAACTAACCTATTTGCAATGTCTAATATTTCAGCTCTTGCAATCGCTTTTCTTGTCTCGAGAGCTTCACAATCTATGAATAACAAAAATGCACTGGCATTCTTATGGATCCACCTTGCATTTTCTGCATTTTCATCATTCTTATTATCTGCCCATAATTTAAAAATCTCACCGGAAGCATCTGCCAATACTATATCATGCAATTTAGAGCCTTTCTTTAAAGCTAAATGGAGTAGATGATAGTAGTCGGGGTTACTGGGTGTTGGTGCAGGAAACTCTACAGCTCCCTTGTTGTATCTCAATTTATCGGCCAACCTATCCCATGCTGTGAGTGTTAGTGACCCTGCGAACTGGTAATCATCCAGTTTATGACCATTCAAAAATAAAAGATAGAGCATCGCAAAATAGGATGTCTTCCCTGCATCAACATTTCCAACAGATGCAATGATTATGGGGTTAGACCGTTGACTAACGATGTTTAATGTGTCTGGGGTTATTGCTTCTCCTGTCCATGTAAAAGTAGAAATCGTGTCGATTTTTTTCTTTTTAGCTTTAGCTGCAGCAGATTTAGCAATCCAGTTTGGACAAATGTCCAAACTATCATTATGCTCATAACATTTTCCTGTTATATGGGCTTGACAATCTGGGTTTTTACATCTACCTTTTATCTCATCCATTAGTTACTTATTTTAGGATTGATAATCTGACAGATTGCAAGTCATGTAATAAATAAACAGTAAAATCAGTCAAAGAAATCTCGCTCTCCGGTTTTATTCCTGTTTCGTTTTCCATTTTCTCGATAGTAGTTTGATTGGAAACCAATCGCTGGATATAACAAATCAAAGGCTTACGAGAAGAATCAATTGTATTTTGTACGCCCAATATGCTTTGAACACTCTTTAAGTTTTTAACATCCAATAGATTCGAGAAAGACAGCCTTACATCAGCATCAGTTATAACATTTCTCAGAATTTCCTTCGTAAAGAAATCAACACTAACAGGGTATATGAAAGTGATTAGGCTTTGCATATCTTTTGCTAACACAAAAGGCAAATCCGATTTAGGAACATCACGATAACTTATCTTTTGTCCGACGGAAAATAATGCTTCCTTTATCCACAGTAACTGACTGTGGCGCTGTATAGATTGAGTCCCTACAATCATTTGTTTAGAGATATCTTCAAAATACTTACCCAAACCCGAAAAATATTGATTAAGCTGAGTATTATATCCTTCTAGCCCTTTTTTAAGTCCATTTCCCTGTGCTGCTAATGCTCGATTTATTTCTTTCGCTAAGCCCTCACCTGCTCTAGTAGAGAAGAAATTTGGCCAATAATTATATTGTTGAGTATTATATTGATTTTCTCCTCCATATTGTGTATGAGCTGACGCAGCTCTTAAATCAGCAGAAAAAGTTTCTGCGCTTACTTGTGAATTTGAAATAGTTGCATTTAATGTAACTTGCTCAGGACTTCCAAATTTGATATTAGCAGATGCATTCCATTGACTTTCTGCTTCTTGTTCGTAGATATTGCCAATGCCTTCCAACCATGATTTTAACGTACTCGCTTCTCTATCTAAAATATAATAAGGAAAGGCGCAGCTCCCAGTAAGCCAAATGATGCCCGCTAATTGTGGGGTATCAGAAATGGATTGTAATGCTTCTAGAATTACAGCCCGAAGATATGTAACAAGGAGATCGCTTGCTTTAGTCGCAAAGACAGACCAATGCTTAATGACTACCTCTTTAACCTCAGCTAAAGAGGAATTATCTACAGAAATTTGAGGGTCTAATGCAACTAATGTATATGGAATGATTTTGGACTTATCTTTTTGCAGTTTTTTTGAAATTTCAGTACTCGCCTTTTTCAATTTATCCAAAGCACTATCATCATCCAATGGGATAAACTGTAAATTAAGATATTCTTGTAAAATCGACTTGTCCATGATATTATCTTTTTTTAATTTTAATAAAGGATGTTTAATATGCAAAAATAATAATTTATATGAATAATTAGAAATTTATCCGTGGTTCTTACTTTGATTATAAATGTATTATACATTGCTTCAAAAGTAACTTGCTGACACATTGTCGTCAATTTTCTTGATTTGTTAAACTTTATATTTTTATGCATCCTTATTATCAGCATGCTGTCCATAATTACATCGTTCCTAAAAATAAAGAATCAATATTCTGTGCATAGTAAAAATTCCTACTTTGCCATTCTCTTAATATTAAAGTCATTTCTCCACTAATTTTTAGGAAAAGATACAGGAAATCAAAGTCTCCTATAAGGATAATGTGAAAACAACCGAACGTTTCCAGATTAAATTTTCTGAAGATACAGTACAAATTTTCAAGATTGCATTCGGGGAATGTATGCAACAC
>CAYZUC010000130.1:0-7015 GCA_964481705.1 uncultured Lachnospiraceae bacterium | reverse complement strand
TTTTACAACGGATTTTTGGTATCATAGTGGGAATGCTGGAGAATCCTCAAGTGGTATCAATTGGTCTACTATTCTATTCATAGCAGGAATGATGATTATGGTGGAAGGAATGGGCGATGTTGGTTTCTTTCGATGGCTTTGCATGAAAATTGCAAAGGTTGTTAACTACAAAACGGAACGTATCTTTGTTGCATTTATGATTATGTCAGGTATATTGTCCATGTTTATTGACAGCATAACGGTTATTCTGTTCTTGGCTGCTGTAACAGTAGAATTGGCCCAATTACTCAAATTTAATCCAATACCAATGATATTAGCGGAGATATTTTGTGCAAATCTTGGAGGAGCGGCAACCATGTGTGGAGATCCGCCAAACATCATTATTGGAACTGCTCTTGGATACTCATTCGGAGATTTTATCTTGAATACCGGAGTTATGGCAGGAATTGCGTTAGTGGTATCGATCATTTATTTTTTCTTTGTTTTTCGAAAACAAATAGTCAGTACGGAAAAGATAGATTATGATACACTTCCAAAACCGCAGGAGGCAATCAAAGATCGTAAAGGTTTTGTGATAAGTAGTATCATTTTTGCCTGTGCAGTTGTTTTATTGATTACACATGCACAGACAGGGCTTACCGTAGCATCCATAGGAACTGGAATAGCAATTCTTACGTTACTTACTTCCGGAAAAAGAGCGATTCAATTAATTAAGAGAATTGATTATAAAACATTGTTGTTTTTTGTTGGATTGTTTGTTGTTGTGGGTGGATTGGAGAAGACAGGAGTCCTAGAAATCCTTTCGGGTGCAATTGGAACGGTAAGCGCAGGAAATATAAAGCTTATGGTAGCAATTATTTTATGGGGTTCCGCAATTGCAAGTGCATTTATCGATAATATCCCTTTTGCAGCAACGATGGTACCGGTTATTCAGAGTCTTTCTGCCACACAGGGGGTTAATCTCTCGTTGTTGGCTTGGTCATTATCTATGGGCACTGATATCGGCGGAAGTGCAACACCAATTGGTGCATCTGCAAATGTGGTTGGCACTGCAGTAGCCAGTAAAGCAGGTTATCCAATAGGATGGGGCAAATACTGTAAGTATATGGCACCTGCAACCATTATTGTCATCACGATGTCAATGATATTTCTGTTTGTTCGATATATATAATTACGCATCGAAAAGAATGAGAATGGAGAGTACAATGCGAAAACAAGTAATAATCTCAATAGGACGAGAATTTGGAAGTGGTGGACATGAAATCGCCGAAATGCTTGCTGAAAGATTTCAGATCAAGCTATATGACAAGAATTTGCTGCATGATATTGCAGAAAAGCTTGATGTGGATCATGAAAACTTACAGAAGTATGATGAGAAGCCACGAAATAAATGGATTACCAGAACAGTAAGAGGGTATTCCAATTCGGCAGAAGAGAATCTTGCCAATATGCAGTTTGAATACCTAAAGAAGAAAGCAGAGGGTGGGGAATCGTTTGTCATTGTCGGAAGATGCGCAGAAACCATTTTACATCATTATCCCTGTTTGATATCAATCTTTGTGCTTGGTGATTGGAATAGTAAATTAGGGCGTGTTATGCGGTTATATGAGATGGGAGAAGAGGAAGCAGCAAGCTTTATCTATCGACAGGATAATAAGCGCAAGAACTATCATAATTATTATTGTCAGGGAAAATGGGGCGATTCCAGAAATTATGATATTTCCGTAAACAGCAGTAAATTAGGGGAAAAAGTCACCTCAGAGCTTTTGGCTGACTATATATGCCTGCGAAATAATATAAAATAGATCATTAATCTTTCCTCAGATGTACTTTATCAGCAGCACTGCGACGACGTTCATCTTCAATAGCAGCATAATGCTTTTTGGTGGTATTTACGTCCTTGTGACCAAGAACATCCGCAACCAGGTATATATCACCGGTCTCTCGATAGAGACTGGTTCCATATGTACTACGAAGCTTATGCGGAGTAATTTTTTTGAGAGAAGTCACAAGTCTGGAGTACTTTTTAACCAGATTCTCTACGGCTCTTACGGTAATCCTGCGATTTTGTAAGGAAAGAAACAGCGCATTTTCGTGACCGGACGAAGGAATGCTATGATGACGAAGTTCCATATAATCTAATAGAGCGGTTTCTACTTCATCACCAAAGTAAACAACCGTTTCATAGCCACCTTTTCTTCTTATTTTGATACCATTATTCTTAAAATCAACATCATTCAAATCAAGTCCCACGCACTCCGACACGCGGATGCCGGTTCCCAGAAGCAAAGTCATGAGAGCCAAATCACGTACTTTCGTTTTTTCGTGAAATGCAGATTGACGTTTCGAGAGCTCTGTTCCGAACTCTACTTGATCCAAAAGAGATGCAACTTCATCTACATCGAGTCGGATAATCTCCTTATCATGGATTTTAGGCATCTTTACAATAGCTGCGGGGTTCTTTGTGATAATTTCGTTCGTAAAGAAGTATTTATAGAAAGAACGAAGAGAAGCGAGCTTTCGTGATTTTCCTCTTTCGTCATTGGTATAGGATTTTCCATCTTTTTCATAATACGTCAAATATTCAAGATACTCTTCAATATCCATAGGGGTAATCTGATCAAGGATGGATACCGGATAGCTAGTAATTGGCGTGTTTTTTAAACTACAGTTTCTTTCATGAAGAAAATCAAAAAAGACATGAAGATCATATGCGTAGGCAATACGTGTTCTTGAAGAGGTGGTTGGCTCGATCCCACGAAAAAAAATCTTACAGAATTCTGGAAGCATAGCTGTAATTTCCCTTAATTTCTTAGCATTATTGATATTAACCTGTTCATGATAATTAGTATCTTTCGATGATATCATAAGAAGCCTCACTTTCTTTTGTGATCACTTTTGGGTGGCCAGCCGCTTAATTCTCCACGTAAAATGGCCGTAAACATACGTTCTTTAGCTCCGGGATTCTCTGCCTCTAATTGTTTTACGAGATTCTTGGCATATTCTCTCTTGGTGAAGCCATCTACCGGACATGGACTTTTGGCTACCGGTAACGCATATTTATTTTTGAAACCAATAACATCCATCTCTGTCACATACATGAGCGGGCGGATAACAGTGAGATCCATTCGATCAAGATAAGTCCTTGGAGAAAAGGAATGAAAACGTCCCTCATAGATTAAGGACATTAACATGGTTTCGACAACATCATCTTTATGATGTGCATAAGCAACCTTGTTACATCCATGAGCCTTGATAGCTTCATTTAATGCCCCTTTTCGCATTTTTGCGCATAGAGAACATGGATTTTCTTCTTTTCTTATGTTGAAGACAATATCGGCAATCTCTGTTTTTATGATAGAATATGGAACCTCCAGATGTTCACATAGGTCTTGAATTTCGTGCAAATCAAAATTGGGATAGCCAAGGTCTATGGTAATGGCTTCTATTTCGAATTTCTTTGGATAAAAACGCTTGAGACCATGTAAAGCATATAGGAGAGTGAGAGAGTCCTTTCCGCCACTGATACCGATCGCAATCCGGTCTCCTTCTTCAATCATGTCATAATCATCTACTGCACGACGTGTATAACTAAGTAATTGTTGTAATTTCATAGTTCTAATATGTCCTTTTTTGTTTTCTTAAGTATACTACAAAATGAGGCGTTTATGTAGCATTATTAAGAGTTAATATGATATAATATTTTGGTATGGAAAAGAATCCTATTATCCATATAAATAATTTCTAAGGAGCGTAATGATTGATCAAGAGCGCTTCGGAATGGAGTAGAAAGTGAAATATCGGTGGGATAAGAAGTATTTATATTGGGGTGTAACGGCATTTCTTGTGATAGTAGCAGGATTGCTTTTTTACTATTTTTTATTCAATAATGTTGGTGTTATGAAGAATTATGGAAGAGTAATAAAGGTATTAATGCCTATTATTGATGGATTTGTTCTTGCATATCTGTTAACACCAATCATGAATTTTTTTGAAGAGAAAGTATTGAAGCCTATTTTTTCAAAATGTCATATCACATTGACAATTAAAAACAAAAAGAGAATGCGTGTAATCAGTATTATTATGACTTTGATTGTTACCTTAGTGATTATATCTTCTTTTGTTCGAATTATTGTTCCACAGATTGTAGTGAGCATACGAAGTATCATTATCGGTTTCCCAACTTATACAAATACCGCTTACTCGTGGGTAGAGAGACTTCTTGCGGATAATCCGGAGCTTGAAAAAACGGTTATGAACTATATAAATACGTATTCAACTGATTTGCAGAAGTGGTTAAGCGGTGATCTGTTGCCGCAGTTAAATATATTTGTTCGTACGTTATCTACACAAGTAATCAGTTTCGTTGTTTTCTTCTGGAATCTGATTATTGGATTGATTATTTCCATCTACATGCTTGGAAGCAAAGAATTATTCGCTGCGCAAGTAAAGAAGTTACTTTATGCTTTGTTTTCCGAGACAAGAGCAAATTCTATACTAGATGAGACTCGCTTTATTCACAAGACTTTTGGTGGGTTTATAACAGGTAAATTACTGGATTCCCTGATTATTGGAATCTTATGCTTTATTGTTACTTCAATTATAGGAACACCTTATGCAACCTTGGTTAGTGTTATTGTGGGCGTAACCAATATTATTCCATTCTTTGGACCCTATCTTGGAGCGATTCCAAGTGGACTCTTAATCTTACTGGTAGATCCAAAGCAATGCTTGATTTTCCTTATTTTTGTATTGATCTTACAACAATTTGATGGAAATGTACTAGGTCCTAAGATATTAGGTGATTCTACCGGCTTATCAGGATTTTGGGTTATCTTTTCGATTACCATCTTTGGCGGACTTTTTGGTGTACTTGGGATGTTTATTGGCGTTCCTGTATTTGCAGTTATTTATGCCGCTATTCGAAGAAAAGTAGAAAATGCATTGGTGAAAAAGGATCTCCCCGACAATACCATGGCTTATATGAAGCTGCGCCATATACATAATAATTCCTTACAAATTCAGGATAATCCTTCGGAGTCCATGAAAGAAGCAGTAGTAGAGAAGAAAATTGAGACAGAATCAAGTACAGATAAAAAGTTATTTGGAAAGAAAAAGGATAAGTAACTATGAAATTCGTAATACAATGTGTAAAACATGCAGACGTAACTGTTGCGAATAAGATTGTTGGGAAAATTGGAAAGGGATTTTTGATTTTTATTGGCATTACAGATTCAGACACACAGGAAACTGCAGATAAAATGATTCAAAAGGCAATGAATCTTCGTATTTTCGAGGACGAAAATGGAAAAACAAATCTTTCGTTACAAAATGTTCAGGGAGAATGCTTAATGATTTCGCAATTTACACTTTATGCAGATTGTCGTAAAGGAAACAGACCGTCTTTTGTTCATGCAGGTGCTCCCGAACATGCTAATATGTTATATGAATATATTCTAACAAAAGCTAAAGATTATTGTCCTGTTGTTGAAAAGGGTGTATTTGGAGCAGATATGTCGGTAAATCTATGCAACGAGGGTCCGTTTACGATTGTCCTTGACGCTGATGAATTAAGCTACTAACGGATTGATGCGCATTTGTCTATTCGTTAAACGTATCGGATATTTCACGAAAATGAAATGGTACATTGTTATAAAATCACATTAATTATCCCGTCGTGATTTTATACGCTAACAATGTATTTGTGAAATCTCTAGTTTAACGAGTAGAAAAAAGGAAAGCATAAGTTTATATGCAAAATTTTAACACTTAACGTAAAACGTTAAGTGTTATTTTTTTTGAGATTGGGGGTGTTTGAGTTCTTGGCAATGAGATGTTCTGGCACTGTTATAATGACGGACGAAGAATATGTAAGATTAGTAAATGATAGTTCTGAATATTACAAAGCAATGCAGTTTATTGATAAAAGAATTATGATTTACGAAAATTTGATTGATTGCGAAAATGAACAACTTAGGAAAATGGACAATCCTATATGCGTACATAATGCAGAAATCAGAAAACATGAACATCAACTAAAAATAGACGTACTTATTGAATTAAGGTACGCAATCGAAAAACAAAAGGAGAATAAAAATGAAAGTAGGACAATCGAAAGTAGTAGGATTAAGAAAATCAGAGAATAAGAACGGAAAGACAGTTACAATGTTATATCTGGTATCGCCTTTTGAAGATTGGCAGAGCGAAAAGGGAAATTGTTTAGGTTTCCAGTGTTCTTCCGAATATATCGGTAGCGATATTAATTGCAAAGAAGGAGATATTGTTGAATTAGTATTTGGAAGAATGACTGTTATGGATGCCGGAAAAAGAGTGGATAAAGCATATGTACAAAATGTTAAAGTTGTTGGTACCGAAAAATAAGGTTGCAAGAATCTTTTTGATGATTGCACTACTTGAACCCCTCAAGTGTTGTGTTGTGCCGGTATATGCCGGCACAATACAAGAAGTAATAGAGATGGAAGGTAGCAAAATACAAGAAGAATCTGAAATAATAGAAGATGGGGGTATTAACGATAATGTCTCTTATACCAATTTATATATGCAGGATAGTTTGTCAATTAATAGTCTCAATGATGCAATAGACATTCTGGGAAAAGAACAGCATATTACAAATGAAATGTTGAGAGATTATATTGTTTCCATTTCGGAAAATGAGGTGTCGGCAAATGAGATTAGGGAAGAAAAACACACTGACTTATGCAACAAGATTGATGCAACGTGCAGTGAAATTGAGAAACTTAATGTTTTTGGTGTTGACAGCGAAACCAGAAGAAAAGAGTACGAAGAAAAAGTAATTTCTTTGTTAGATAATGGAGATATATCAAATAATGATGTGGTCTCTACTTTAAATGGTAGTATCAAAAAACTAAACGATAATGTGATTGAGAGCAATAATCAGCTTAAAACATTGAATACATATATGTCGTATTTTATGGCATTTATGATACTGATAATCGTTTATCTTGTATGTAACTTGTTTTACAAGTTCATAATA
>CAYZUC010000129.1:6465-7021 GCA_964481705.1 uncultured Lachnospiraceae bacterium | reverse complement strand
CAGCTTAAGGAAGCAGTGAATGGTGCATCTACAGATGCAGGAAAACCTTCCTATATCTACGTTTCCGGTAATCTTGTAATCAGTGAGAGTCTGGCGATACCGGCACAGAAACAGATTATAATATGTGACGATCCGAAATGTGACGTTAATAAGATAACGATTAATCCGGACGTTCAGCTTATTGTGGAAAGCGGAGCAAATCTGAAACTGAAATTATGTACAGAAGCTTCGGTTTCGGGGAATGCGCCCCTTGTAAATAAAGGAAAATTGTCAGTTGAGAGAGAAGTAAAGGTTAGTAGTAATAGAGCTTCCAGTAAACAGACAGCAGCTGTAGAAAACAACGGAACTCTGTTTATGGATGGTGATATTACTTCTTTGGACAGCAGAATACTTGGTATTCTGAATAACAGCAGTGGAACAGTAAATATCCTTGCAGGCGGTAATGTGGAAGGAAGTACTGCCATTTCCAATAATGGTATCTGTAACGTAGATAATGGCTATATCAACGGAAACGATTCAAATGGTTATGGAGTCTATAATACAGGTACATTTAATA
>CAYZUC010000129.1:0-6455 GCA_964481705.1 uncultured Lachnospiraceae bacterium | reverse complement strand
TTGGTATCTATCAAGCATCCGGCACGGTCAAATTAACATATATGAAGGAGGTAGAAGGTGACCTGTTTGGTATTGCTTACGAGGGAAGTAATCTTCCTGAGATTGAAATAGGTATTGTAAGTGGTGGTACATATGCAGTGGCGATAGCTGATAAAACAAAACCTATGAGTGAATGGGCTGCTGGAAAATACAAGACTATTTTCTCTTTAGATACAGAGACAGATTCTAAGGGTGCCTGTGTTATTGAGAATGGAGTACCATGTGCTTATACAAATGGACTTTACTTCGCTACAAAGTATCTCCAGATGGAACAGGGGGAAGAGCTTGTATTTGTTGAGGATCTACTGAATGCCCCTAATCGTGTAGACAACAACATAGGATATGATAAGGTTACCTTTACGAGTACCAATGATAATGTTATTAAGCTGTCTACCGTCAGTGAAGGGGATGCAAAATATCCACATCCGGGTAAAAAGACAGATCGTACCGTTGCTGTTGCAGGAACTCAGAAGGGCTATGCAGTGATTAAGATGACTACTGCAGGTGGAGTAGAAGATTTCATGCGAATTGAAGTAACGGAAAAAAAGAAAGCAGACTTTACCCTTGATGATTTTGAAGGACATTTGTTAGATAGTAATATAGGAATCAACGGATATCGTAAGGAAAATACAATTAATTTTGGATTTAATCTGAAAGCAAATAAAGATGATATCTATGTACAGTCTACGGTTGATGATTTGAAGGAGACCACGTGGACACCGGATGATATTATTATTCATGATTCCGAATTCTGTGATTACTATACCGTTGACAATTGCTATGCGAATGATACAGAATCAGAATCCTATTCCTTTCAGATTGAACCGAAGCTTGAGTATGGGATTCCAAAAGTTATCAATGATGACGTACAGTCTATCAAGGATATTGATGTTTATATGACAATGGTATCCGGAAATGGTGTACCGGTTAAAGGAATGATTAAAATCGGTACTATGAATCTCAGTATATCGGATGTACAGCCGGAGATCAAATTCCGCCCGGTTACTCTGGAAGGAGCTTTTGATACAGAGAGCGATTTAAATTATATTAATATTTTTAACAAGGATCTGGTTTACAGTCCACAATTATCCAGTGAGGATTTGCATGGACAAGTAATCGATTATTCAGCTGCCAAGGGTTTAAATATTGATGAGTTCAATTATCTTGTTTATTCAGGACCGGTAAAGAAGCTTAGTACAAAGGTTCCGGTAACATGTGAACTGGATCATTACTATGGAAAATATCCATCGGAAGTAGCGGTTAATGTAATTGCAACAAAACCTAAGGCGGAACTTGTTACATCCTCATTCCCGATAGCGAAGGAATATGCAAAGTCTGATAATATCAGCCTGAGTCTGAAGTCCAAGTACGAGCCATCCTTAACGGAATTAAAGAATGCTGAAATAGTAGGTGACAGTAATTTTGTAATCAGCAGGACAGATTTTGATGACAGTAGAATTACCAAGAGAAAGAAGACATATCAGCTTAACAATGCAATCACGCTTGCCCCTAAGGCAGATGTGAAGGCAGGAACCATTACGATTAAGCTGACCTACGATCATGTAAAGGCAGTCAAGGGAAAAGAGTATGCAACCTATCTTAAGGTAAAGGTAAGTACACCGAAGAAATTCTCCATCAAGCCAATTATCAAGAAGCAAGCACTGGATCCTACATGCTATGTAGATGATGATGGTAAGTGTCTCTATGATAAGGTTACATTTAAATTTAAGAAAACACCGTCAAACTACACCGGAGCTTCCTTTGTAGTTACGGATTTGGATGGTTTGGAACTGTCAGAATTACCGAATTCTGCAACCGGTAGCTTTACGGTAAGGGCAAATTCGAATACAGATACAAGTAAGGCTAAGGTAATTACTGTAAAGTGGGTGGATAACACAACCCATTCACCGATTGCTGCAACGAAGGTAAAAGTCGTATTTAACAAAAAACAATCCATGGAGCTAAAGACAAAGAAGCTTACTATGGACATTGGAAAGCCCGCCAGGTATTTTGGGGATTTTGAGAACTTGACATATTATTACTGTCGTCGCGATATATTAACTACCTATATGGGCTCAAGTAGAACGCAATTCTGCGATGAAGCGACACTTGACCAGATGAAGGTTCCTCTTAAGCTGAAGGAAAGCGGAACATTGGCTCATACGGGCAGTATTTCCGTACAGGATGCTCGGTTTGAGGTAGGACTTTGGAGAGCCACACAGACAGGAAAGAAGGTATGGAGTCCCTATATTCAGCCTACAATGCAGGCATTGGAGAATAATAAACTTGTGCCCAATTGCGATTACGCAACTTTGATTACGCGTGAGGATAAATTCGGAAATAAATATACGGAAATGATTACGATCCATATCGCAGGCTATAGTGTGAAACCGCAGCTTAAATCAAAGGAAGTTACACTCTACAAAAAAACGCCATATTATGAAGCAACCATTGGTGTTAAGCCAATTAGTCCTGCATTTGAGAGGATTGTCAGCATTACATCAAATGATCCTGATTATAGTGTACGCAGAGCAAAAAGCACAAATGATGATGTTGGTTATGGTAAGGATGATTATACCGAATATCAGGTATTCTATACGAATCATTCGAGTAAGAAGATTAAGGATACAAAAAAACCGGTTAAGGTTAAGCTGACGATCACCTATGCATCCCGCAAGACAAGCACAGAAGAAATAAAGATTACCAATGTAAACGTAAAACAGTAAACAGTAAACGGTATGAAGAAAACGAACTCACGATTCTTGTGAGTTCGTTTTTTTCCAAAAAAATAAGTTGTTTAAACGTAAATAAAGTGTTATGTTTTTATACGGAATAAATTTCCAATGATAAGGGAGGAAATGGAAATGAAAAGAGTAAACAGACGTCTGGCCATGCTTTTGGCTGTTATTATGACGTTGACTGGTTATCAGACCCCGGTGTGGGCGGCTGAGAATGTACAGGAAATCGAGAACGTACAGGAAATCGAGAACGTACAGGAAATCGAGAACGTGCAGGAAATCGAGAATGTGCAGGAAATCGAGAATGTGCAGGAAACAGATCAGGCAGATCTGGTGTGTGTATATTCTCCACAGGAGCTCGTATCCGCATTGAATGGTACCTTATGCAGGAGCGAGATGGATAAGCAGAAGATGTCTCAGAGCGAGATCAAGATACGTGTGATGGCACCGTTAAATGATAACTATTGGGATCATTTATCGGATGAATCCATTGCAGACAGCATTTATCTTCCGGAAGCCAAGAGTATTGATTTGGACTTGAATGGGTATTCGATATCGCTTAGCTATAATGTTGCAAAAGAAATTGACACGGAATCTGAGTATCGATACATTAAGGTTCCTGCGACTTCACAATTGAAGATACAGGGAAATGGATCCGACTACTCTTACCTTCCTTTTGGTATTGAAAATGCCGGTAGACTGGAGCTCGATAACGAAGTTGCCTGTAATTCGGACTATGGATATGCATTACTGAATACCGGAACAGCGGTCATAGGAGAAGCACATCTTTTTGGCTGTAAGTCAAGCAGCAGAAGTATCAATCTTCCGGCCATTATGAATCGTGGAGAAAAAGCATCACTTACCATCAATCATGGCGCAGACATTCAGAAATCGCCCAACTACTATGAAGGCATCGAATGTGCTCTCATTGTAAACGAAGACGGAAAGGTCTTTATGAATGACGGAGCAGTTACAAATACTTCTAATTCCATATCAGCCAATGGTGTGGAGAATATCGGAGCGAATGCAACACTGACCTCAAGAGGCGGATTGATTATATCTCATCATGCCTATGGTGTGGTAAACAATGCAGGTAAAGTGTATGTATCGAATTACGACACTACTTGTCCGACCGCAGTAAATGGTGATCTGAGTGCAGTGGCGACCTTTAATAAGGGAGAGCTTATACTTGAAAACGAGGGCTCTGTGATTGGAGGGACGTATTCTCATCATGCCGTTATCACGACACCCCTTATGCTGCCTAAGTATATGGGCGCGACAGAGGATGGAAGCTTTAAGATGCTGAACGGACAGGTCGAGGGATACTATTCCGGAATTGCATATGATAAGAGTCTTCCGATTTTGTTGAAAGGTATGGTAAAGAATAATGGAGGAGACCTGGGTGGAGCGGTACAAAAGGCAGTTTCACAGGACAGTATTGACACAGATGTCACAAAATTTTCCTTCCTCAATTCCAATGGAAAGGAAATCGGAGCATACAAATATGACGAGGATTTGAAAAAAGAGGTTGCTCTTCACCTAATCAGGGATGGGCTGGAAAATGACGATTCCCAAAAGGGCAATCGTACGATTTCCGGTAATACAGTCTCCGGTAATGAGGAATTCAAGGCAGCAGTTGATGAGGGCGGCGTGGTAATTCTTGGGTCAGACCTCACCATTAGTGAAAATATCGTTTTTCGAAAAAATACTACCATCTATATGGAGTCGGAAGAAAATTACTATAGTATTTTGCTGCAGGGAAATGGTAAGTTTACCATTGAAAAGGGCGCTGCTGTCCATTTTGTGGGAGTAGAAAGGAATGGAGGACTTACAAGTCAGATCGCATTTCTAACGCTTTCCGGCAACAATCCAGGCATGGAGAATAACGGAGATCTGTCACTTACGAATCTTTTCTTTCAGAAGGCTCAGGGTTGTGAAATAAATGGAGATTTATTTTTGAATCATGGAACCATGAGTATGGAAGGCTCCATGTTAGAGCTTCATACCCGTGGGGTATCGACGAATACGATTCATATGATTCACAATACACAGACCGGTAAGCTAAGAATCACAGATACAACGAGAATTCTTATAAATCTTCCTTATGCCGTTGGAATCTGGAACGAGGGTGAAGCTGAGATAGATGGTTCGTCTGCATATGCAAGTGCAGATCATACGAAAGCGGTGCTGAATGAAGGAAAGATGAGCGTTTATGGAAAATCTTCTATTAGCAGCGCTGGGGGGAATGAGGTTTACACTGTTTATAATCGAAGTGGTTCCCTTGTGATGTATGAAGGTAATTTGTCTAATAATTATGGAAGTATGGGAAGCTATGCAATTGCCTATGAGAATGATGCGGTTCCGACTCTCTGCGGAGGAGTAGTTGTAGGCAGTAATTATTTACGCCAAAGTGCAATTTCCACCAATGCAGTCTATGGAACAGCAGTTGTGAAAATGAATGGAGCTGCTCCCGAGATGGGAAGCTATAAGAATTCTACAGCAAAGGATGCTCCGATTCTCTCTGGCAAGAATGCATGGAGGATTCGTGATGGTGTCATAGCAGACAGCTCTAAGCTACATGTGAAGAAGGATTATATTCTTTTGGAGAAGGGTGAAAAGATTGAAGATTCCACATCTTTATTTGACCTTACGGAGCAGCCTGAACTGTCCGCTCATGAGTATACGATTTCATCCAATAATAGTAATGTAATAAGTGTAAGCAAAGTCAGTGATAATTATATCTCCGAGGCGGTTGGTATCGGAACAGCCATTCTCACACTCACCGATGACCTGTCCGGCGTCATGGATTATGTACGAATGGAAGTAGTTGGTAGCGGCGAGCGCAAGAATTTGGTTGCTGGAGATTATTCGGGAAGCCTGCTGGAGCCTTCATATTCCTATAATGCTTATCAGATAGAGGCGGAAATCCCCTTTGACTGGCATCTTAAAAGCTCAGAAGCCAAAATGAATACAGTGAGTGATGATGAGCTGCTCGCAAAGACCTTCCAGCCGGAAATGGTTGTCATCGAGAATGAAAGATTTCATAAATACTTTACATTAAATGAGGCAATTCCAAAATCCAACTGGACAGGAGAAAAGACGTATTCCTTTAAAATTAAGGCGTTAACCGGAAGTAATTCCAGAAATCTTCTCGCTCTGGATGGGGTAAAGAGTCTGGATGATATCGAAGTGAAGCTAAAGGTGGTCAACAAAGAATCCGGTAAATCAGAGCTTATCAGCATTGGCTGTTTTTCCATCGCAGTCGATCAGAAAGTGCCCGGGTATAAGACAACAAAGCCGGTGACCTTAAACAGCTATTTCCTGGAAGATGGAGCTTATGATTGCGATCCTACCAATGTTAAAGAGGAGTGTTATCCGAATAGTCAGAAACTGAGCTTTCAGGATGATACCTATCAGATGGCTCCTTCGTATTACAATGGATTAAATAATACAAATTACTATCTGGATATGAATAAGCTCACATACTGCGGACCTGCCACAAACCGCACAGATACATTGAATATTAGCGTACGATATGAGGGCTATAATGGTAACTTCCCATTAAAGATACCGGTAAAGGTCGTTTGCAGGAAACCGAAGGCCTCGGTGGTGACTCCGAAGGTGACTGTAGCTGCAAAGGCTTCAGATGGTGTGAAGATACCGGTGACTCTGGCCGGC
>CAYZUC010000128.1:0-7195 GCA_964481705.1 uncultured Lachnospiraceae bacterium | reverse complement strand
ACGGTCTCCCACTAGAACCTAAATCTAGCGCGTCTGCCAATTCCGCCATATCCGCATATGACTCGACACATGCCACAAAAGCACGCTTAATTATATTATCATTTGCGATATTTCATGTCAATCATTTTGCGTTGATTTTTGCCGTTTTTCGCATTAGCGGGCAAGCCTTCTATAAATAATTCAACGTGAAATGTGCTTCATCCTGATCATCAATTTCCATAATAATATAAGAGGGTTTTCTTCCTTCCTGACGAGGGTAGGAGATACTACCCGGGTTTAATACCGTTAAATCTCCATAGCTCTCCAACATCGGTCGATGTGTATGTCCAAACATAACAATATCAACGCCTCTGGACTCAGCCTCTTCTATCAGTCTTTCCGGTCCCATCGACACATAAAAGTAATGACCATGTGTAAGCCAGACTTTATACGGACCAATCTCAAACTCACGATCCAATGGAAGCTTTGAAAAGAAATCATTATTTCCAAGTACAATCTCCATTGGACATTCCGCTTTTTCTCCAATAAAATACTCCGAGCCTTCCGCATCTCCACAATGGATTAACATATCAATCGGTTTTATCTTATCCAGAACGGTCTCAATATTGCGATTATCTCTATGAGAATCACTGACAATAAGAATCTTCATTCATTTAACCTCTCATCCGTTCCTTCATTTGTTCTTTCATCGCTCGTAAAGCTTTTCCGCGATGGCTTTCCTTATTTTTGTCCTCCATGGACAAGTGAGCTGTCGTGCATCCATACTTAGGAAGTATAAAAATCGGATCATAACCAAATCCGTTCTCTCCTTCTTCTTCGTAACCGATTCGGCCTTCCATTACACCACGAACCACCGCATCCGTCCCGTCTGGAAATACTGCTGCCACGGCACACACAAATCTGGCTGTTCTCTTATCATCCGGAACTCCCTCCAGCCGATCGATCAGATTCTGATTCTTAATCCGATAAGAAGTATCCTCCCCCATATAACGCGCGGAATAAATCCCCGGCTCCTTATTCAGATAGTCAATTTCCAATCCAGAATCATCCGCCAGGACCAAATCTCCTGTCACTTTCCAGACTGTTCTGGCCTTAATCAATGCATTCTCCTCAAAGGTTTTACCATTCTCATTAATATCTAAATCAATGTCCGCTTCCTTTAGGGACAGTATCTCATAATCCATGTCCTTCATAATCTCGCGTATTTCTTTCATCTTTCCGGCATTTCCTGTTGCAAAAATAAGTCTCTTACTCATGTATTTCTCCTTCTACGTCTATCTCCTCAAATGCCTCTACTATACCATCAAAAATTCCCTTTGCAAGCTTATCCCGATGGCTCTCCTTTCCAAGATTCAGAGCATCTTGTCGATTTGTTAAATAACCCAGTTCCGCATAAACAGTCGGGATGGTAGCCTCCTTTAATAGCTCAATGTTATTCCCGGATACGCATCCCTGGCTTCTGGGTCCAGCCACATTTTTCATTGCTTCTTCCATGGTGGTCGCCAACATCTTGCTGTCGTACTTCGGTATAAAAACATCGGTCGGGTAAATCACTTGAATTCCATTTGTTACACGAGTCTTTGCGTCTGCATTTACATGAACACAAACCATAATATCTGCCTTTGTGTTATGGGCAAGTGCAAGACGTTCCTTTGTGCTTGGATTATCCTCTAACACTGCCCGTGTACAGTAATACTTGATATCTGTGTCATCGAGAAGCTTACAGACACGTTTTACCACATCGTAATCGATTTCACTTTCTGTTTGTCCGTAGGCCGTTGTACCAGTCTCTTCGCCACCATGTCCGGCATCCAGTACCACAATCTTACGATAAAACTCCTTTGGTGCAAGGAACTTCAAATACATATTACCTTGGTCAAAAATACTCTCATATTCATATACACTATCAAGAATCAAATCAATCCTTGCCATGTTATTCCCATAACCGTACATCAAATTTGAGATATGATTACTGCATCCGCTCAGGGAGTGACGATAGTAAAAATCGGACGAAACGCCGGATACAGAAAGACTCAGTGTCCGAGTCATACAGTTAGAGCTGATAGAGACTTGTTCCTCACCAGCTCCTTCCGGAAGCGGAATACACAAGTATTCTGTTGTCTTCGGGCCTGTCTCTGGATTTAACATCTGATTATTTGTACCCATAATCGTACCGGATACGGTATTGCCCGACTCCGCATTAACCGGGACTTCACGGTACACAAAGAAGACAATCATCACGCTAAGCGCAATCACTGTATAAATCAAAGTAAATATAGTGGTCTTCTGCAACAATCTATCTTCCATGCTTCTGTGCTCTTCTATTCTTCTATTTTACGTCTCGGTGGTTTGGGTCCCACAAACATATAATAGTATGTCTTCATCATACCATTATAGATTTTTCGGTTTTTATCTGCTTTTCGTCCCATTAATTTTTCTGTCTCTTCACAACTGGAAATCACATATGCCGACCAACTGTCAAGCTCACGGTAAGCTCTTCCTAATGCACCATAAATCTCAGGAAGATTCTTTTTTTCTTCTATCCTCTCACCATATGGAGGGTTTGTAATGATAAACCCATACTTCTTAGGATGGCGAAGCTCTGCCACCGGTCTTTGCTGGAAGTGAATCAGATGTTCAACGCCGGCTAATTGCGCGTTCTCACGTGCTGCCTTTACAATGTCTGGATCAATATCATATCCCTGGATATCTGTCTCCACAGACAGATCAACGTTCTCGTTTGCCTCATCCAGACAATCATACCAGTTTCTTTTGGCAATCAGATTATCCCAGCTCTCTGCTGTAAAGGAACGATTCATACCAGGTGCTATATTTGCTGCAATCATAGCTGCTTCAATGGGAATCGTCCCGCATCCGCAAAAAGGATCAACCAGAATCCTGTCACCTCTCCATGGTGTCAGCATAATAAGAGATGCCGCAAGATTCTCTGCAAGCGGTGCCTTGCTGACCAATTTACGATACCCTCTTTTATGTAAGGATTCGCCTGTTGTATCAAGACCAATCACTACTTCATCCTTCATTAGAAATACTCTTAATGGGTATGACTCTCCATCCTCCGGAAACCATTCGACATGATAGCTCATTTTAAGTTTCTCTACAATTGCTTTTTTTACAATTGATTGAATATCAGTCGGGCTAAAAAGCCTGCTCTTCACACTTGCTGCCTTTTTGACCCAGAACTTCCCATTCTTTGGGATATACTCCTCCCATGGTATTGCTTTTGTACCTTCAAATAATTCATCAAATGTCGTAGCACGAAAACGCCCAACTTTAATTAGAATACGTTCCGCTGTCCGAAGGAAAATATTCGCCCTGGCTACAGCATCCTCATCACCGGAAAAAGTAATTCTTCCATCCTCTACCAGTGTAACATCGTATCCCAAATCTATTATCTCTTTCTTTAGTACAGACTCCAGGCCAAAATGGCATGGCACAACAATATCAAACTTTCTCATTCGTTCTCCATTCCTACTCATATACAATCAATTTTAATGGTGCGACGTGCCGCTGTCAACTAAATTAGTACCGTTATAAGCAGATATTCCGCCTCCTGCCGTTTTGGCTGATATTCCCTTTCTTATCAGTATTCCAGCCGCAATCATACTTAAATTTCCATGCTCACAATATAGAAGGTAATTAGCACCCTTACGATACCCACTTACATCCCGAGTATCTTCGTCGAAAGGTATGTTAATAGCCCCTCTGATGTGCTTTTTCATAAACTCGTTTTCTTTTCTGACATCAACAACAATAGCCTTCTTTTCTTCCAGATAGGAATCTATTTCTCTCGGGTTCACAATCTCAACCTGCATAGCTTTTCCTTCTCTCTTTATCTGTGTCTGAAA
Organism: uncultured Lachnospiraceae bacterium; assembly: GCA_964481705.1. Classification (GTDB taxonomy): domain Bacteria; phylum Bacillota; class Clostridia; order Lachnospirales; family Lachnospiraceae; genus CAYZUC01. Next base: position 3,329 of record CAYZUC010000128.1, on the reverse strand, counting down.
TCCATAAAGCCTTTCTTATATACAAGTATTTGGATCCTGACATCTTTGTTATAGTATATGTATAAACAGCGGTCTCGTTACCGATTCCGCTGTTTTTCGACAAATCAAATGTTTCTACAGATCTCTGTCATCCATAAAAGAGTTACCAGAGTTAGAAGACTTGTTCTTTGAACTGCTCTGATTTGAAGAGTTATTAGAGTTACTCGAATTTGATGAATTATTGGAGTTACTCGAATTTGATGAGTTACTGGAGTTTGAAGAGTTACTGGAGTTGTTTGAGTTGCTGGAGTTGCTGGAGTTGGAAGAGTTACTGGAGTTTGTGGAATTACTTGAATTTGTGGAATTTCCCGCCTCGGATGTACCGGACTTGTTTGTCTGATTCATGGATTCATTTTTGCTGTCTGCCATATCAACATCACACCTTTCAAAATTAATAGTTTTTAGTTACATTGATATTATTCCTAACAACAACTACACTTATTCATCCATATTTTCCCTATATTATTAACAAAAAATGAAATCAAAATTATTTTCGAAAAAGTGTTGATTTTTATAGAAACCAATGATATGATTACATTGTAAAAAGAGTTTACCCTTCAAAAATTCTTTTTACGATAACCCCTTATTAATTATTTATACTCCCCTCATTAATAGCCGGTAGTTCCCCTACCGGCTATTATACTGTCCATTTTTATGCAAAAGAAAGACCTTTCCGCGCATCACAAGGTCTTCCTTTCCTCTTTATTATTTTCTCATCGATTCTGAAAAACATTCCATAAATACAAAATTAACAGTACGGGTAGTAGTATCGGCAGCAGCTTAATAACCAATGCGCCCACGCCTACCATTAGAAGTATTAAAATGATTACAACCGCTCCCAATATGAGCCACATAGGCAATCGAAGCGTTCGAAAGGTTCTCTTTTCTCCTGTATTTTCTTCCTGATCAAAAGATTCCTCCTCGTAGGAAGTCTTACAGTATGCTCCATTCTCCTTACTTGTTGTATCAATAATCGTCTTAGCAAGCAGTCTAGGCTCACCAAGCTCCGCCAGTATCTCCTGCTCCGTTCTGCCCTTTCTCTCCTCTATCATAAAATACTCATCATAGAATCGGATATTCTCTTGAATAACATCTGCATTCACTTCTCCGGTTAACGCTCTTCTCAGCTTATCCAAAAAGTCCTGTTTCGTCATATTCAGATTCCTTTCTTCTGTTCTGCTCTGCGTACTCACAGTATATCATATCTTCATTTTTCTAATCATAAAAATTTCCTAAAGAAAAAGTCTCCCGCCCGGAGAAAGCGGAAGACCTCTGTCGGAATAACCGACAAAAATGGAAAGCGTATTAGCGAAGTATGCAAATTATTCTTTTACACCACCAAGTGCTACACCTGCTACGATGTACTTGGACAATGCAAAGTAAACAACCAACAAAGGTAATACTGTAATTAAAATTGCAGTATACACGACACCAAAGTCTGTACGGAACTGTTCGGTACGAAGTAACTGTACGAACATAGGTAACGTATATTTATTTGACGAATTCAAAATGATAGAAGGAGTAAACAGGTTATTCCATGAAGCAATGAATGCGAAAATCGCCTGTGTTGCAAGTGCTGGTTTCATAAGTGGTGTAACAATCCAGTTGAACGTATGTAGCTCTCCTGATCCATCAATACGTGCAGCTTCCACAATTTCAAGCGAAAGTGCCGTTCGCATATACTGTCTCATAAAGAATACGGTAGATGGTGCTGCAATAACAGGAATAATCAATGGTAAATAAGAATCATTTAAATGTGTTGCAATCATCATCTTATAGAAACCAATGATAGAAACCTGCGTAGGAATCATCATAATTCCAAGGATAAAGGACCATGTAAGTCTCTTTAAACGGAACTGATATGCATGAATACCATAAGCGGTCATGGATGCAAAGTAAACCTGAAGTATGGTAGCTGGTATTGCTATCGATAAACTGTTAAACATTGCTTTCCAAAGTGGTGTTCCAACACCCTGTGCTTTTGCAAGAAGCTTATTCATATTACTCTGGAAATATACACTTGGAATCAGCGAGATTCCTTTCTGAATGTCCGCACTGTTTCTGGTTGCATTAATAATCGTCAGGTAAAAAGGAAACAAACTTAATATACAGAGGAATATGCAAACAATATGACGGATTGTTTTTTTTCTGGCAATCTGAGCGCTATAGCTCTTGTCTTTTGAATTGATATCCATTATCTTTTACCTCCTTTTTTTGCCTTTTTGTAGTAATCCGGCTCTTTCTCACCCAGGAAGTAGAAGAACAGTACACTGATAATCAAGGTAACTGCAAACAACATCATGGAAGCAGCTGATGCTTTTCCATAATCGCTGGCTGTCAAGGTCAGCTTTCTTATGTACATGGTAATTGTTGTAGAAGCGAAATCCGGAAGTCCGTCACCACCCTGATTAACATTAAATACAGAAGGGATATCAAACATCTGAAGTCCACCAATAGCTGATGTAACGAGAGTAAATAATACGATTGGCTTTAACAACGGTAATGTAATTTTTGTAAAGATCTGTGTTCCGCTCGCTCCATCCACCATCGCTGCCTCAAACAGGCTGGGGTTGATACCAAGAATACCTGCAATCAACACGACCATTGTATTTCCATACCACATCCAGAATTGGATAAATGCTATAATGCATTGCGTTGCAAGCTTATTTGTCATAAAATCGAAATTCTTAGATATAATACCAGCATTTCTCATCATCATGGTAACCGGTCCTGCACTATTTAACATGGAATAGAACAAAACACCGATAGAAGCTGCAGTAATGATATTTGGCATGTAAACGATGATTTTGTATGCTCCTTGGCCTTTCAGCTTAATTTTAACATCTGTAAACCATGCAGCTAACAGCAGGGAGAGCAGAATCTGCGGAACAAAGTTTGTCAGCCACATGAACAACGTATTCTTTAACGTACGGAATGTCATAGTGCCAAAAATCTGTCCTTTATCGAAGATTACTGCTTTATAATTCTTCAGTCCATTGAAAGTAGGTCCTACTTCCTTCAATCCCTTTTTGTAATACTCCATGAAGCTCATCCAGATTGTATAAATCAACGGTCCAAACTGGAATAACAGGAACACAATGAAAAACGGTGCAATGAAAAGATAGCCATATTTTCCGTATTCCACTTTCCTTCTCTTTTTTTGTTGATCAGCTGCCATTTTACCCTCTCCTAGTATAATAATGGTGTAGTCAATTAAGACTACTTGGTTAATAAGTTTCTATAAATCAGATAACAGAAGAAGGTGTTCTTCCTTCATCAGATGTTATCCA
>CAYZUC010000127.1:0-7210 GCA_964481705.1 uncultured Lachnospiraceae bacterium | reverse complement strand
TCGATACATTTAACATCCTTTCCAATCTTCTCATAGTGCTGATTATCGGAAGGATACCTGATACGGTAAAATGATTGAGAAAAAATTGCTGAAAACGTTAGCTATTTATTTCTGGTCCAGAAACAGGGATGGGAAGATTAAGATTGGGTATTAGGGACGGAGTTCCTAAAGCGCACGACATGGGAGTGCGGAATTTCTTTGCGTAAATTGCTATGCAACTTAAGCGTATCCTGTTATTCTTTTTTACTCTTGTAACCCACAGAGACGTTGCGAAACCCACAAGTTCGTTTAACCCTTATAAATATTGGGTTTAGAGGGCGTAACGATGTTATTACAGCTGTTTTTAATAAGGAATGGACTAGATTCTATTGCACAAATGCGTTGCAGTATCCGCAACATATTTGTTGGTGGAATTTTAGTCCATTTTTTGCATTCAGCTTTTTGAGGCCCCAAGTACTTAATGAGGACAAATAATTTGTTGAGCAATAAGTCAAGGAGGTGAGATAGCAATATGAGAGAGACAAAAAATAGAGATTCAGAAAACAAAATTGCAGTAGATATCGAAGGGTTATCAGCAATGCTTTCCTGCGGAAATGCTACGGCAAAGAAAATAGGGGAAGATGCCAAAGCAAAAATTGTAGTTGGTCGAAGAGTGCTGTATTCCATTCATAAGGTGGAAGAATATTTAATTAATATCGCTACATAAGAACCGAATAGATTTTGATAAACCAAATACAACAGTTGGAATGGTTATGGTATACTTGCTTTGTAAGATAAAAATCATTCCAACTGGCAAGGAGGTGTCAGGACAGCGTAAGCGGAAAAGAATGATTTTATGGCGAGAAAAGATAATAGAGGAAGAAATCTAAAGGTAGGGGAATCCCAGAGAAAAGATGGTTTGTATATGTATCGTTATACCGATGAAAAGAGCGGGAAACGATTGACCATTTATAATGCAGACCTAACGAATCTTCGTGTAAAGGAAAAACAGATATCCAAGGATATGGATGATGATATCGTTACTGATCAGGCAGTTCGTAAGATGACGGTTAATATGTTATTTGAGCGATACATGCAATCTAAGCAATTGGCACAGACTACCAAGGTTAATTATTTGAATATGTGGAATTTTCAGGTGAAAGAATCCATCGGATCAATGAAGGTGGTTCAGGTAAAACCATCTCATATCAAATTGTTTTATGCAGATTTATCTAAAAAGAATTAGCACATAATACCATAAAATTGATACATAATCTGTTATCTCCAAGCTTTGAAATGGCAATTGACGATGATCTGATTCGAAAGAATCCATGCAAGAATGCATTAAAGGATAATGGTGAAGCACCAAAAGAAAAGCATGCATTAACAGTCGCACAGCAAATGAAGATGATGCAATTTGTAAGAGAGAGCAATATTTACAGCATGTATGCACCATTGCTATAGATTATGCTGGAGACAAGCTTTCGGTGTGGTGAAATCATTGGTCTTACTTGGTCGGATGTCGATATGAAGGAGAAAGAAATATCTATCAATCATCAGCTTGTGTATAAAGATTACAAGGATGGAAAGGGTTATTGCTTTCATATCACAACTCCGAAAACGGAATCAGGGATTCGTAAGTTCCCGATGACAGACAATATCTATAAGTCATTTGAACAGCAGAGAAAGCAGAACTTTCTTTTTGGAATGAGAGGGAGTGCAGTGATTGATGGTGTAACTGGATACATTTTTAATACGAAAAATGATAATCCAATAATGCCAAGTGCGTTGAATAATGTATTATACAATATTGTAAAAGCCTATAATGTAAAAGAGACAGAACTCGCGAAGAAAGAAAAGAGAAAACCAGATTTACTTCCTAAAATATCAGCGCATATTTTAAGACATACAGGATGCACCAGAATGGCGGAAAGTGGAATGGATATGAAAGTGGTACAGTATCTGATGGGACATGCACATATGGATGTAACCATGGATGTGTACAATCACATTACAGAACAGAGCCGGATTGAAACAGAATTGGCGAAGTTAAATTCGGCAGTGGTGTAGGTAATAAAATATGTTTTGTTTGGTGTAGTAATGGTGTAGTAATCCCTAAAAATACAGTTTATAAAGATTTAAGAAACCCGCAACCCATTGATTTTACTGAGCTTGCAAAGATTAACACATTATTTTAGCACTCACCTCTTGACAGTGCTAACAAAGTGCTATATAACATATATAACAAATAAAACAAGTAACATTCATTGAAAAATGAATGCGATGTCTGAGCAATCAGACGTATAGTAGAAGGAGGAATGACTTATGTTAGTACCAAGTATTTTTAACCACAGCTTTACAGATGATCTTTTTAATGACGTATTCCCATTTGGCTTTGGAAGCAACACAGGAGCCAGCCTCATGAATGCAGATGTTCAGGAGTTCGAAGACCATTACCAGTTGGATCTGGAGCTGCCGGGATATCAGAAGGAAGATATTCAGGCAGAGCTCAAGGATGGATATTTGACCATTCAGGCAGAGCACAATGAGAATAAGGAGGAGAAGGATAAGGACGGTAAATATATTCGCCGTGAGCGTTATTCCGGCCATGTACAGAGAAGCTTTTATGTGGGTGATGCAGTAGAGCAGGGAGATATCCATGCAACCTTTGAGAATGGTATCTTGAAGCTTTCGGTTCCCAAGGTAGAAAACAAACCAAAGATTGAGGAAAAGAAGTATATTGCAATTGAATAGTGAACCATCATAGGATGGAACAAAGCCCTCGGGAAAGTAATCCCGGGGGCTTTGCAGTTAACATAAGCTTTGAAAATCAGTATGTAAATTTATAGCCATAGCGAATCATACGATATATCTTCCAGATGATCACAACGGGAAGACTGATGACAAGATACAAGGTTGACAGTAAACCTGCAGCTCCACCTATGATAGCAACGATTAATACTAAGATATTCATGATTTTCCTCCTTCTGTACAAATACATATCTGCCTTATTCTATGAGGAATACAACAGAATGAAAAGAGAAAACAAAGAACCTTAGCACCGAATTAGCCATATCTTAATGCTTTCTTAGCACAGTTCAAAACATCCACTATCCATCAATCATACGATAACCAACACCGATTTCGGTAAAGATATATTCCGGCTCGGCCGGATTTTTCTCTATCTTGCGTCGGATGTTTGCCATGTTTACACGCAGAATCTTTGTGTCTCCATTGATATATGGGCCCCAAACATTCTGCATGATGATATGATGCGTCATGACCTTGCCCGAATTCTGAGCCAAAAAGGCAATAATCTTATATTCTACCGGGGTAAGGTGAAGGATTTTATTCTCGAGTGTGATCAGGTGTCGACTGAAATCAATTTTCAAATCCTTAGCTTCATAGGGTCGAAAACAGAGAGGAGAATCTGTCTGAAGCCGGTTGCTGTGACGAATAGAGGTACGAAGCCTTGCTAGCAGCTCAGATGTACTAAATGGCTTCGTGATATAATCATCTGCTCCGGCATCAAGAGCCGCAACCTTATCATGCTCATGGGTTCTTGCGGATAAAACTATAATCGGAATGCTTGACCATTCACGAACCTGTTCGATGATACCCAGTCCATCAATGTCTGGAAGTCCAAGATCCAGAAGAATGATATCTGGACAGAGAGAAGAAATAAGTGAAAGACCTTCTTTTCCCGAATAGGCACAAGTTACCTTATAATCGTGTGACATAAGTACCTTCTGAATAAAACTGCAAATGTTCTGTTCATCTTCAATGATAAGAATATGAAATGAATTCATGTTACTCCCCGTTCCTGCGCCTCTTCCTGCGCACTATAAGTTAAGTATTGCTACTATTATGAGCTATAATGCTTGAATCTGCAAGTCTCTCGCAGCTAAGAAACTGTTAAGAATGGCTAATACCGATTGTCAGAAAATACAGGAATAGGATAACATGATAAGCATAAGTAATACTCTCTAATTTGATAAGAAAAGGGGTGGAGGACATGGATGCATATGGTATTGTTGCCATAATTATTGTCGTAGTTGGTGTCGTTGGTGGAATCTGGTTTGAAAGAAGAAAATAATAACAGGATTAGGAGAAATGTATGAGCTTTTTATACGAGGGTTTTTTGACGGTTAACGTACAACAGATCATAATGTATATTGTGGGAATTGTACTTATTTATCTTGCCATTAAAAAGCAATATGAACCGTCACTTTTATTACCAATGGGCTTTGGCGCTATTCTGGTCAATCTTCCACTTTCAGGAGTGTTGAATCAATCCATAGCAGGCGTTGGGAATGTAAATGGAATTATTGAATGGCTGTATGAAGTTGGGATAGCCAGTGCAGAAGCCATGCCAATTCTATTGTTTATCGGGATTGGAGCAATGATAGATTTTGGCCCGTTACTATCGAATCCGGTCATGATGCTTTTTGGAGCAGCAGCTCAATTCGGAATCTTTTTTGCCATTCTGATTGCGCTTCTCCTGGGATTTGACCTACGTGACGCAGCTTCGATCGGTATCATAGGCGCTGCAGATGGTCCAACATCTATTGTGGTCTCTCAGTTTTTCCATTCGAAGTATTTAGGACCGATTGCAGTCGCGGCCTATTCGTATATGGCACTTGTTCCGATTGTACAGCCCTTTGCAATCCGACTGGTAACAACAAAAAAGGAACGCTGTATTCAGATGAAGATGCAGGAAAAAAAGATCCGTAAAAGTGTTCGTATCTTTTTCCCCATTTTTGTCACCATGATAGTTGGATTTATCGCTCCTTCTTCTGTAGCCTTGGTAGGATTTTTGATGTTTGGAAATCTGATTCGGGAGTGTGGAGTATTGGGCACAATGTCAGAGACAGCTCAGACCTCATTAGCAAATCTTATAACGCTGCTACTAGGTATTACCATTTCTTTTAGTATGCAGGCGGAAAAATTTGTAACTGTACAGACGTTATTCATTATGTGTATTGGTCTTGTTGCGTTTGTCTTTGATACAATTGGAGGCGTTCTGTTTGCAAAATTCATTAATCTGTTCCGGAAAGAGAAGCTGAATCCTATGATTGGAGCCGCTGGCATTTCAGCTTTTCCTATGTCAGCACGAGTGGTGCAGAAAATGGCACAGGAGGAAAGACCGGGAAATATTGTGATTATGCATGCAATTGGAGCAAACGTCTCAGGACAGATTGCATCAGTTGTAGCCGGAGGACTTGTAATGAGTGTTGTAGCCGGGATGTTATAGTGCAGGAATTGCAATAGTGAAAGTAACTAAGAGTTCATTCATGTAGCTAATAATAGGTTAAGAAATGGAGACTTTTGTGGAAGACAAAATTATTCTTGGATTAATTATAATGGGAAAGGGAATGGTAGGGATCTTTGCGGTCATACTCGTGATTATGATCGGAGTGATGCTTATGAATGGAGTCATGGCATCTAAGAAATAGACCTGATATCGAGTCTGTTTATTGTGGCGGGCGGAGAATGCTGACATATAATACGAATAAAATCATGAATGTATGTGAGCGATGCAAAATCAAAAAATAGAAAATGTATTGAATCTTAGTCTTTCCGTAAGTGAGACACAAAGAGAAAAATCGGAGGAATTGGAGGTAGGCTTTGATCCTGAGATTCGGCTATGGGAGGTTATCATAAAATACCATGGGTCTTTGGAGGGCATTTCAAGTGGGATAGTGATAGAACCTCTGATAGCGGGTTATGCAATTGCTACGGTACCGGAGACAGCGCTGCCTTCCTTTACAGCACGGGAACAGATTGAATACATAGAGAAACCAAAGAGGCTCTTCTTCTCAGCAGAACGCGGGAAGAGAGCCTCTTGTATTACACAGGTTACGAATCAAGCTCCCTTTCTAAGTGGAAAAGGGACAGTGATTGCAGTTTTGGATTCTGGAATTGATTACCGTCATCCTTTATTTATTCGAGAAGATGGCACAACCAAAATTGCAGCAATCTGGGATCAATCGGTTGAACCCACGGATGAGAATGGACTGGAATCACCGATAGGATTTCGGCAGGGAGCGCTGATTTCTGGAGAGAGAATTCAGATGGCACTACAGGAGAATGATGTGGTAGAGCAAAATCGGCTTGTTCCATCCTATGACCGCTCGGGTCACGGAACTGCTGTTGCAGGCATAGCAACACAAGTCGCACCTGACAGTCAATTGCTAATCGTAAAGCTTGGAAAACCTAGAGAAAATGGGTTTCCGAGTACAACAGAGCTTATGAGAGGAATTACCTTTGTGACACGGTGGTCAGTTCAGAGAAATCTTCCTGTCAGTATTAACCTTAGCTTCGGAAATACCTATGGTTTTCATGATGGAACGTCGCTCCTGGAAAGATTCCTCGATAATGCTTCCGAGATAGGAAAGTCTGTTATTTGTGTAGGAAACGGCAATGAAGCTACTTCTCAGGGACATTTGACTGGTATAGTCAGTGTCGGAAATCAAGAACAGATAGAATTATCCGTAGGAGAATACGAAAATTCTTTTAGTGTTCAAATATGGAAGGACTTTCAGGACACCATTTCTATCAGAATCGAATCACCGGATGGATTATCACAAGTCATCCCCCAAACACCGGGTGCTGCATCTCTTCGATTTCGTGATGCTGAGGTATTGGTGTACGTAGGTGAGCCTGCACCCTATTCTGTGAATCAGGAAATCTATCTGGACTTCATTCCGACTGGACAATACCTAAGCAGTGGAATCTGGTCGTTCTACATAACTCCGGAATCCATTATGAATGGACGGTACTCCCTGTACTTACCATCAAGTAATGCACTAAGCGGAGGTACTGGTTTCTACCAATCCTCACCGGAGAGAACATTAACGATTCCCGCCACATCGTCACGTTCCATCTCAGTTGGAGCTTACGATACCACCTCGGATTCTTATGCGGATTTTTCCGGAAGGGGGTACGTTCTCACGCAAACGACTGAAATCGGAGACGTAATCATTGGGGTCAAACCGGAATTGACAGCCCCTGGCGTCAACATTCGTTCAGCACGTGTCGGGGGAGACTATGGACTCTATACGGGAACCTCCTTTGCGGTACCTTTTGTAACAGGATCTGCTGCTCTGTTAATGGAATGGGGAATTGTAAACAATCAGGACCCTTATTTATATGGAGAAAAGGTCAAGGCATATCTGATAAAGGGAGCCAGACAGTTGGCGGGGATGGTGACGCCAAATTCCATGACAGG
>CAYZUC010000126.1:5218-7334 GCA_964481705.1 uncultured Lachnospiraceae bacterium | reverse complement strand
CAAAGTACATCCTTACCACCCTTATCGCGGAAATACTCAGCCATCGTAAGTCCGGTAAGACCTACTCTCATTCTCGCTCCAGGTGGCTCATTCATCTGACCAAATACCATGGTGGTCTTATCGATAACTCCTGATTCTTTCATTTCATAATAGAGATCGTTTCCCTCTCTGGTACGCTCTCCAACACCGGTAAATACAGAATATCCGCCGTGCTCCGTTGCAATATTATGAATTAACTCCTGAATCAATACGGTTTTTCCTACTCCGGCACCTCCGAACAGACCAATCTTACCACCCTTCTGATATGGGCAAAGAAGGTCAACTACCTTGATACCTGTCTCCAAAAGCTCTGTATTCGTAGACTGCTGCTCGAAATCAGGTGCTTTTCTATGGATTGGCATGTACTGGACACCATCCGGTGCCTCTTTATTATCTATGGGATTACCGAGAACATTAAACATACGTCCAAGTGTATTCTCTCCTACGGGAACCGTAATTGGTGCACCGGTAGCTTCTACCTGCATTCCCCTTACGAGTCCGTCTGTAGGTCCCATGGCAATACAACGAACGGTATCGTCTCCCAAGTGCTGAGCAACCTCTACTACAAGAAGTTCTCCATTGGTTCTGGTTACATTGATTGCTTCATAAATCTCCGGTAAATTTCCATCGGTAAATTTAATATCCAGAACCGCACCGATAATCTGGATGATCTTACCAAAATTCTTATCAGCCATTCTTTTTACTCGCTCCTTTTCTTATTGTTAAACAGATTGTACAGTATAAACCTATGAAATTGCTTCCGCTCCGGCAATAATCTCTGTCAGTTCCTGCGTAATGGAACCCTGTCGAGCACGGTTATACTGTAGCTCTAAATGATTAATCATATCTTCAGCATTACTTGTTGCAGAATCCATAGCCTGCATTCTGGCTCCATTCTCACTTGCTACCGATTCTACCAGAGCACCATAAATAATACTCGTTACGTATTTCGGTATAATCAGATCCAATGCTTCCTCTTCTTCCGGTTCATAATTCATCAATGTCTTATCATCCACGGATTCTGTATCCCCGGATTCTGAATGATCTACCGGGAGAAGCTTGATCAAAGTCGGAATGTGTACTACCGTATTCTTAAATGCAGTATACGCCAGATATATCTCTCCGACCTCTCCTGAAATGTAGGACTGAAGTACTTTCTTTGCAATTGCTTCCGCATCAGAATAAAGCGGTTCCTCCACAATATCAGAACCATCCGCTGCAATCTTGTATCCATAACGATGCAACGTATCTCTTCCTTTGCTGCCGATTGCGTAGATGTCAAGATTCTCACGAATCATGTCACCCTTTGTAATCAGCTTGGTAACATTTGTATTGTATCCTCCTGCAAGACCACGATTGGATGTAATTACAATCACAGCCTTTCTTTCGGATTCTCCCGATTTCAGGTAAGGGTGATTAATGTTCCCTGACTTTGCAAGCATAGAAGACACTGTCTTATACATACATTTAAAATATGCCTGGGAACGTTCTGCTCGACCCTTTGCTTTCTGGAGTCTGACTGTTGCTACAAGCTTCATGGCTTTTGTAATCTGCTGAGTACTTGTTATACTGACTTTACGTCGTTTAATATCTCTCATTGAGGCCATGATATCACCATTATCCTATCTTAGTTCGTGAATTTGGTTTTGAATTCCTGAATCGCTTTTACGAGAACTGTCTCGATATCATCAGAGATAACCTTAGTCTCACGAATAGACTTCGGAACCTCCGGATATTTCGTATCCACATATTCAAAGAACTCTTTTTCAAAGGTTGTGATATCTTCCACCGGAATATCCAAAAGATATTTCTTAGTAGCAGCATAGATAATCATAACCTGTTTCTCAACCGGCATTGGACAATACTGTGGCTGCTTTAGGATCTCTTTAATACGTTCACCTTGAGCTAGCTTCTCTTTGGTATCGTCGTCCAGATCAGAGCCAAACTGTGCAAAGGAAGCAAGCTCACGATACTGAGCCAGATCCACACGAATTGGGGCTGCGATCTTCTTCATAGCCTTAATCTGAGCCGCACCACCTACACGGGATACGGATAAACCGGCATTAACCGCTGGACG